>CAZUVE010000001.1:0-54274 GCA_964623735.1 uncultured Halobacteriales archaeon
CCCGGGACTACTCTGCTGGAAGTGCCACGTGAACGGCGGATCCCGCGAGGGACTCGGGTAGGCCACCGTAGCGCCGGCGTTCACCGCTGTAGCGACCGCGTCAGGCTGAAGACGAAGACAGCGAGCATGAACACGCCGAGCAACGCCTCAATCTCCGAGAGCAACTGTACGACCGTGGCGGCTTCCTGTGTTCCCACGTCCCCGCCCGCTCCCGATGTGAGCGGTGACGTCGGCAGGAGTGTGGCAAACGACCCGACGCTGAACACGAGTAGCTCCACCGCACCCGCACCGGACAGCACGTCCAGGGACTGCTGTGCGAGCCAGTAGAAGCCGGTCCAGGCAGCGACGGTGCCGACCGACCAGCCGATGACCCGCTGTGGGCGTTCGCCGTAGCCAGTGAGCCAGCGGAGGCCGACGTTCTCGAGCACTGCCCGCACTCGGCGGTCGAGTTTGTGCAGCTGCAAACCGTAGTGCCGTTCGGAGAAGTGAAACCGGACGAGATTCGGCGCCGCGAGGGGGCTATCAAATCCGAGGGGTTTTGATGCGGCAGTGCCTACTGAAAAACGATGAAACGCGTCTGTCGGTGCTGGACGAGGGAAACAGCCAGAGACGGACTGCCGCCCGAGCGGAGCAGCCGTGTCAAGTGAATTCGTCGGGGTTGTTGACCGCGCCCACCGATCAGGTGTCGCTCTGTCGCGGTACTTCCGGCGGCTGTTGACTCCGCCGCTCCCGGGCGACGGACTGCTGTTGTTCGGCTTCCTCGAAGGGGTGCTCGGCTGGGGGCTGTCCTGGCTGTTCGGCCAGAACCCCGGTCTGGCCCCGGTCGGGCTGATCCAGTCGATTGTCGTCCTGTGGGTCGTCCTGACCGGCGGGATCATCTTCGTCGGCGTGACCTACACCGCACCGACCGTCCGCCGGAACCGGGTCTGGCTGGTATGGGGCGGGCTCAACGTGGCTGCGACCGCGGTCAACGTCGCTGCCCTCGCCGGAGCTCTCCCGTCGGGACTGCTCACGTACGCCTACTGGCACCCGTGGCTGGCGGTGATGGGGATCGGATACCTCGTGACGGGGCTGTACAACTGGGAGAGCCCACAGATCCGCTCCCAGGAGCGCGGCGTCTACGCCGCCACCGGACTAGTGACACTCGGCCTGCTGGCAGCGAGTCTCGGACCGCTGACGGGGTTCGTGACTGCCAACATCTTCCTGCTCGGCGGGGTGCTCCAGCTCGTCCCGATCGGTCACGACGTGCTCGCTGACGCAGTGCTCATCGCCCGCCAACAGTAGCCCCCGGAGTGATCGAAGTGAGACACATCCCGACCGACCCACGAACCGACCCACGGACTGACTGATGTACGACACCATCCTACTTCCGACAGACGGTAGCGAGGCGACGACCGACGCCGCGTCCCACGCATTCAGCCACGCCGAGCAGTACGACGCCACGGTACACGTGCTGTCGATTGTCGAACTCTCCAGCGGTCTCGGAACCGCCGGCCGTGACGAGGAGAAACTCGACCGGCGGCGGCGCGAGCGGATGGCAGCGGCCGAGCGACTCGTCGAGGAACACGCCCCCGGGGGCGTCGACGCGATTATCGCCGTCGAGTTCGGCAGTCCCGCCAGGGTCATCTCGGAGTACGTAACGGAAATCGGGGCCGACCTCGCGGTCATGAGTACCCGCGCCCGGGGCGGGGCCGAGCGGTTCATCTTCGGTAGCATCACTGAACAGGTCATCCAGGCCGGTGACACGCCCGTTCTGGCGGTCCAGCGCTGACCGTTCGCGACCTGCTTGCGGGTCTGGAACGGGATGAACTCAGTACGGTCCGACAGAACACGGGGATGTGCTGTCGTCCGACAGTGGTCCGGGCCTTGGATACAACCACAGGGACAGTGATTGCTGTAAGTCAGTGCCGGATCGACCGCACGACGGCGTACGGTCGGACCGGGAAACAGTCACAACAATCACGATATTTCTACTGTCGAACACCGCGATCTAGCGGCAATCCTGAGATTGCTAGAACCAACACCTACTATAGTCGGGCACGACAACATAGGTAATGAAAAGGCAGGATCTACTTCGACTCTCTCTCTACAGGCGGGACAGGCCGAGTGCCTCGGGGCTTGTCCCCGAGGTACTTCACGTGTTTCGACCGGCCACTACTGGACTCGCTGAGTTCCTATCGGATGACAAGAGGACATGCTCGAATGTGTAGCAAAAAAGAAGCAGAGGACCGAGAGACAGTGCCCCTTGAGGCGATTCCCGCGCCAGTCATTCACTACACTGTTCGTAACGGGACACCAGTTGTAAAAAACACTAACCAGGCGTTTGCGTCGGCGTTCCGGGGGTGTGAGTCGGGCACACCGGTTCGCCAGTGTTTGGCCACGTTCGACGTGTCCGGCGACAGCACCGTCGACGAACTGTGTGCGACACTCGCTGCCGGCGAGCAGGTCGACGCAGAGCACCCCCGCTGCGACGACGAGACCGGCGCGGAACGGCAGGCGTACCAGATTCGATCGCGTTCCTACGCGGCGACACACGGTCACGACGGCTGTCTCGTGGTGACGCCAGTCGAGTCGGATTCCGTCGACTCGGTCGACGTAGACCAGATCGCGAGTGTCATTAGCCACGAACTCCGCAACCCGCTTGACGTTGCCAAGGCACACCTGCAAGCTGCCCGCGAACGGGGTGACGAGGAACACTTCGAACAGCTCGCAGACGCACACGACCGGATGGAACGGATCATTCAGGACGTCCTCACGCTGGCACGCAAGGAGAACGCCATCGCTCCGTCCCCGGGAGTCGAGCTCGGCTCAGTGGCCTCGGGTGCCTGGGACAGCGTCGAAACCGAGAGCGCGTCGCTGGTCGTGGACGACGACCTCCCCACGATCGAGGCCGACTCGAACCGGTTGCAGCGGCTGTTCGAGAACCTGTTCCGGAACAGCGTCGAACACGCCCGGCCGGGCGGTGACGCGGACACGGGTGGTTCGGACGCCGACACACGAGTGACGGTCCGAGTCGGCACCACGGACGACAGCGGTTTCTTCGTGTCTGACAACGGCACTGGCATCCCTCCCGGGGAACGCGGCCGGGTCTTCGAGCCGGGGTACACGTCTGCCGAGACCGGCCTCGGACTCGGTCTCGCGATTGTCGAGCAGATTGCAGAGGCTCACGGATGGACCGCCTCCGTCACGTCCGGATCGGGCGGCGGTGCACGGTTCGAGTTTCGGGGACTCGACACTGCCGGGTAGCACAATTATAATGCGTCGGCCGTGGCTTTGTCTAGCCGGATCAGACAGTAGTGTTCCCGTATGAACGATCACTTGCGACACGCTCCGATAGGAGTCATCGAAGTAACGCCGGCCGGGACCATCTCGGCGGCGAACCAGACCGCCGCCGAGACACTCGACACACAGCGGGAGACACTCCGGGAGGTATCGATCGACGACGGATTTCCGGATTCGACTGCCGGAACCCTGTGTGACGCGTTTCGTGATGGTACGCCCGAGGAGCGATCGTTCGAGGAGTACTACCCGAGAATCGACCGCTGGCTCGGGGTCGACATCGTTCCGGGCGACGAGCAGGTGTTCGTGTACGTCCGTGACAGAAGCTCGCGTCGCGAACAGCGACAGCGAATCGACCGGCTCGAACACCGTCTCGACCGGCTGGAGACGATCGACACGACGATGGCGACCGTCCTCCAGCAGGTGATCGACGCGTCGGCGCCCGAGGAGGTGTTACAGACGGTCTGCAACCGACTGGGACAGACAGATCTCTACGAATTCACCTGGGTCGGAGAGCGGGATCTCACCGACGACACTCTGCAGGTCGTCGCTTCGGCGGGTGACGCACCAGAGATGCTCGAACGGATAGGCGAGTCGCTGACAGACGCTCGGCCACTCCCGGAACGGGAGGCCGTGACGGCCGGGGAGACACAGGTCGTCCAGCGCCTCGCCGAGGACGATTCGGTTCCCCGTCCCGTCCGCCTCGCCGGCTTCGGCCGCGGACTCCAGTCGTGCATCGCCATCCCGCTGGCCTACCGGAAGACCGTGTACGGCGTCCTCTGTGTGTACGCAGCCCGCGAGCACGGCTTCGAGGACCAGGAGCGCGCGAGTCTCGAGACGCTGGGCGCCATCGCCGGGTTCGCGATCAACGCTATCCGGCAGGAAGATCTGCTGTTCGCCGATACGGTGACGGAACTGACCGTCGAGATCCGGGATTCGACGGTGCCGTTCGTCGACGCAGCAGGAAGCGGTGGCTGCCAGTTGTTCCTGACTGGGGCGGTCCCACGGGACGACGATACCCTGGTTTGTTACGTACAGCCGGCAGACAGCGTCGGCGCGGTCACGCGCGCTCTCAGTGAGCACGACGCCGTTCTCGACGTGCGAACGGTTGGAGAGGACGCTGACGACGACACGGACACGGACTCACTGCTGGAAGTGACAGTGACCAGCGAGACGCCCGTCGCCACGTTCGCGGCGTGGGGCACGACGATTCTCACCGCGGAGTATCGTGACGGCGTGGCCCGGATCTCCGCACAGGTTTCCTCGGAGACTGACCTCCGACAGCTGGTGAGTGCTGTCGATACCGACGTGGCAGACACCGAGGTCGTGGCGAAACGGGAGACCGAACGCGAACCCGAGACGGTGGGTGCGTTCCAGGACACACTCGCGGACGAACTCACCGACAAACAGCGACGCGTCCTCAGGACGGCGTACCTCTCGGATTACTTTGCGTCGCCGCGGGGCAGTACGTCCGAGGAAGTGGCGGACGCTCTCGACGTGACCGGCCCGACCATCCTCTATCACCTGCGGCGCGGACAGCGGAAACTGCTGGAGGCGTTTTTCGAGGCGAGTCAGGGGACGACCACGGTCGCTAGACAGCGGGACTGATCGGCTGCTCGGGCGCGGTCGGCGGTGTCACGCTATCACCCGTCCCCTCGAGAGGAGACGCGACGCCCCGGAGTATCGAGATTCCCAACGGAGTTACAACCGACTCTATCAGTATCCCTCGCGGTCGATGCCGGAGAACGACGTCAGCAGGTCGTCCGCCTCGGGCAGGAGAGCACGGACGCGATCCGCAGTTGTCGCGGTCTGCTCCTCGAGACCGGCGAACTCCTCGTGGTCCTGTAACTGCTCGTCCGGCACCTCTGCTTCGATCACGGCCCGCTTGGATTCGAGTCGGAAGTACTCGCCGAGCAGTTCGTACGCGAGGACCTGGCACTGTTGATCGACGGCAGTCCGCAGATCCTCGCGTTCGACTGGCTTGGACAGATAGTCGTCGAAGGGTAAATCGAGAATACCGAGGTTGGGATCGATCGCGGTGACCATGATGATCTGCGTTCGGAGATCCATCTCGCGTATGTCTGCGAGAATCTCGTCCCCGGATTTTCCGGGCATGTGTCGATCAAGTAGCACCACATCCGGAGTCAGGCCCTCCTCCAGTGTGGCCAGTGCTGCCCCTCCGCTGTACTCGACAGTGACCTCGGCAACGCCCTCGAGACGGAGGGCGTACGCGTCGGCTACCTCCTTCTCGTCGTCGACCATCAGTACCACTGGGTTGTCCACACGCATGTTGTCCGCCATAACGGCGTCCCGTCTCTTACCTATCACTGTTCTGTACTTAGTAGTGGCTACTCCGGCTGTCTGTATAACTAGAGCCGGCGTTGCGAGTGTGTCACGATTGATAGCGTCGTGTTACAGGGGATAGGAGTTACAACGTATGACTGTCAACGATGTCCAAGTCAGCATTCGGGAACGGTGGGAAACCGGGAGCCGCCCCGTCGAGCAGTCATCCAGCCCTCTCCGACGAGAGTCAACCCTCGATCAATCCTGAAGAGTTGTTGTCGCTGTTGAGCGACGAGTACGGCCGGGAGGTACTGAAACTCATCAGCGAGACGGCGTTACCGGCCAGGGAGATCGCCGACCAGATCGACGCGTCCCGGGCGACGGTGTACCGCCGCCTCGACCGGCTCGAAGAGGCCGGAGTGGTCGAAACCTCGATGACAGTCCACTCGGAAGGCCACCACAGACAGCGCTTCCACGCGTCACTCGACGAGGTGTCGCTTTCCTTCGAAGAGGAGGGCATCAGGGTCGAGCACGCGGCGTGACCGGGGGACAGGACGAGTCGACGTCACGTCGCGGCGAACCGTCCCCGCCCCACGAAGTCACAGGTCGTGTGTCATGACCGTCGAGCGGTCGTTGGCCTCGGCACGCCGGGCCGCCTCTTCGACGAGTTCCTCGACCTCTTCGTCGAGCGCCTCGAAAAAGTCGGCAGATACCTGGTAGTCGTCGAGCGCTTCTCTGACGCCGGTTTTGACGACGAGATCGGTCATCCATCCCGTAGTGTTCGGGTGAGTGTAAAGAGGCTGTCGGATTACGTACCTGCCGACCGAGACAGATTGCTGTCACCGGGTTCCCGGTCCGATCGTACTGTCGCGCGGTCAGGCCGGCGATGACGTACAGCGATCCGTGTGAGACTGTCGGCTGCACTCCAGCGAGAGTCGACAGCGTGGCGGTCACGGCTGATCGTATCCCGAGTACTGGATTTCGGTGTAGCGGACCACGAAGTACGCGACCACGAGTCCGACGAGAAGAATGCCCAGTCCGCCGGCAGCGGTCAGGGCCTCGGTTGCCGTATCGAAGTCCCTGATGCGGAACGTGATTATCTCACGGGCAATCGCGATAATCGCAGCACCGACCACGATCCGTACGACCGGTTCGTCACGGGCGTACGCAATCAGCGTCCGGTGGACCTCGACAATGATCAGTAACAGAAGCACAGTGTTGAGGAGTCCGACCACGGCAACCGGATCGGTGAAGCTCCCACTCGTCAGGAGGTCAAACAGGCTGAGCACCAGATCGAACACGCCAATGAGAAACAGTATGAGTGTAAAGTATGCGGCACCGAGCACGAGCCATCGCATCACGAGCACCGAGGGCTCTGTGAACCGCGACAGATCGGTATTCATCGGTATATTGGCATCACTACCGCTGGGAGTATATATCTATCAATCCTGCCCGCCCGAGCGGGTGCGTCTCGTCGCCTCTCGCGTTCCCGAGAGCGGGACACTTCACGCTGTGGCTGGTGTGATACTGTCGGCTATATAGTGATTGCTGTAACTGTGTACCGGTCTGACCGTACGCTGTCGTGCGGTCGATCCGGTAATGACTTACATCAATCACTATACCGACGTGAAGAGAGCCGCCACGGGGTGCGACAGTGCGCACGCGCGGAGAGCCGACAGTATCAGAATACTGTGGTTTAGGGCTCTCGAGCACGTACAAGTAATTCAATGTCTGACGAAGAGCTGGAGCGGAGTCTGGGGCTTCCCGCGACCATCGCCATCTCCATGGGATCGATGATCGGGAGCGGGATCTTCATTCTCCCCGGCGTGGCGTATCTGGAGGCAGGAGAGAGCGCCAGCGTGGTGTTGGCCTTCCTGCTGGGTGGCGTCTTGACGGTACCGGCGGCGTTGAGCGCGGCAGAACTTGCAACGGCGATTCCGGAGTCCGGGGGCAGTTACACCTACATCCAACGCGGGATGGGACCGGTCATCGGGACCGTCGCCGGCGTCGGGAACTGGATGGTTCTGAACTTCAAGACGGCGCTGGCCCTGATCGGTGGACTGCCCTATCTCGTCTTCCTCGTTCCACGGATTGCAGACTTCGGTCTGTCGGTCGGCCCGGTGGAGTTGTCGGCTGTTGTCGTGTTGTCGGTCGTCTTGACGATAGGGTTCACCGCAGTAAACGTAGCGAGCTCGGACGGCGCGGGACAGGCCCAGAACGTAATCGTGGTGGTGATGATGGCGGTTCTGGGGCTGGTAATCCTGGTCAGCCTCCCGGATGTCGCCCGGTCGGATCCCAGCGGCGTCGTCGACATTCAGACCGATGGCTTCTTTGCGGCGACGTCGCTGGTATTCGTCGCGTACGCTGGCGTCATCAAGGTGACCAGCGTCGCCGAGGAGATCGAACGCCCCGACCGCAACATCCCCCTCGGGATCATCATCTCTCTCGCCGTCACGACTCTCGTATACGTCGCCATCACCTACATTGCCGTCGTCACAGTCGACATCAGCGGACTGGTCGAGAGTGCCGTCCCGGTGAGTCAGGGCGGACTGGAGTCCGACGGCGAGGGGGCGATCATCGCTATTGCCGCCGAGAACATCGTCGGCACTTGGGGAGCAGTCCTGATCGTAGCCGCCGCGCTCCTCGCGCTGGCCTCGACGGCGAACTCGGGAATTCTCTCCGCGTCCCGGTACCCGTTCGCGATGGCCAAGGACGGCCTCGCGAACCGCGAGTTCGGCCAGCTCAACGCACAGACCGGCACACCCGTCGTCTCGATTCTCGCCACCGGCGGTGCGGTGATATTCATGGTGGTGTTCCTCCCGATCGACAGCGTCGCCCGCTTTGGTGCTGCCTTCCAGATAGTCGTCTTCATACTCGTCAGCGGCGCCGTCATCGGCTTCCGGGAGGCCGATCCAACCGAGTACTCCCCGTCGTATCTCGCCCCCGCGTACCCATACCTCCAGTTGTTCGGTGTCGTCAGCGGCGTCGCCCTCCTCACACAGCTGAGTGCCCTCGCGTTCGTCGGCGCTGTCACCATCACCATCCTCTCGGTCGTCTACTACTACGCCTACGCCCGGTTGCAACCCGCGACCGAGGGCGTGGTCAAGACCGAACTCCGGGAGGAACTCGTCGACGCCGCGGCGAACCAGACACGGTCTCTCCTCAACCGTGAAGGCGAGTACCGCATCCTGATCGCGCTCTGGAACCCGGGCGGCGGCGACGACCGCAGCAGCGGGCAGGACAATCTCATCGACATCGTCTCCACACTCGACAGTCACAGCCTCGACCTCAGTATCGACGTGGTCGAGTTCGAGCAGTCCCGCAAGACGACGTTCGACGAGGAACACCCCGATATCAACGCCGACGATCCGCCGTGGGTCCAGACCTACGACGATGTCTCGTACCGCCACGTCAGCGCCCGCAACGTGCGGGAGTCCATCGTCGAATACGCGACGTACAACGGTATCGACATGATTGCCCACGGGTTCGCTTCCGACACCGGACGGATCGGTTTCGTCGCAGACGACCTGGAGTGGGCCCTGGAGAACGCCCACTGTGACAGCGTCGTCCTCACCGGCAGTTCTCCCGACACCGTAGAGAAGGTCACTCTCCTGTCGAGCGGCCCGACGTACGTCCCGACGAAGTTGCTCCTCGGCGACGCTATCGCGGCCGCTCACACGGCCCATCTCGAAATCGTGCACCTCGTCAAGGAGGACGCTTCCGAGGAACACCGTCACGCAGAGTCGTATCTCGACGCCGTCCTTGATGAGTTGATTGCTCCCACCACGACGCGGATTGTCGAGACTGCCGACCCGGCGACAGAGGCCACCCGCCTCAGCCGGGACGCCGACATCGTGCTGACGGAGTTGGATCTCAGTACCGTCTGGCGGCGAGTCCGACCCGTTCCCACGGTCACTGCCGGACTCGACAGCGCCGTTCCTGGCGTGTTCGTCTACTCCGACAACCTCCTCAACTACCAGACGATTTACAAGCGGGTCCTGATGCGGTACGTGTTCCGCGGCCTCCGGTGATACAGGATCGACCGCAAGAAGGCATTCGGTCGACCTGATAAACGCTTTCGAACATCCCTATACTGTCGGCTATACCGACGTGGAGATAGCCGCCACCTCGGGGTGCGACAGTGCGCACACGCGGAGAGCCGACAGTATATATGAACGACCGCCGCATCCCCCGACATGGAAGGCCGACCCGAACCGCCCGCATGGCTCGTCAGACAACCCGGACTGACCGCACTCGCGTTGCTGGGCAGTCTCCTCGCGCTACTCGTCCTTCTGCCGTATCTCCAGTTCGTCCTGTTCGGCGTGGTTCTCGCGTACATCCTGTTTCCCATCCAGCAACGGGCTGAACGGTACGTCAGGCCCACGGTCGCGGCGCTCGCCCTCGTCGTGGCTTCGTTACTCGTCGTACTGCTCCCACTCATCTACCTCCTCGCGATCGCCGTCCAACAGTCACTCAGGGTGGTGAGCGCCATCAGGAGCGGACAACTCGATGTCGCCTCGGTCGAGGAATTACTCGGAGCTGCCGGGTACTCTGTCGATCTTGCCGCTCTCTACCGTTCGAACCAGGAGCGGATCGCGTCGGCACTTCAGGAGATCACGTCAGCGGCGGTCGATCTCGCCGGCAGTTTGCCGGGGCTGTTCATCGGACTGAGCGTCACGCTGTTCGTGCTCTTCGCCCTGCTGCGCGACGGGGAACGGCTCGTGGGGTGGATCCAGTGGGTGGTGCCGGTCGAGGAGACGGTTCTGGAGGAACTCCGCGAGGGCCTTGACCAACTCATGTGGGCGTCGGTCGTCGGGAACGTCGCTGTCGCGGCCATCCAGGCGGTGTTGATCGGCGTCGGGCTAGCGATTGTCGGTCTTCCCTCGGTGATCTTTCTCACCGTCGCCACCTTCGTCCTGACACTGCTCCCGCTCGTCGGCGCGTTCGGAGTCTGGCTTCCGGCCGCAGTCTATCTCCTCGCAGTCGGGCGGCCGGCCGCCGGCGCGGCGATAGCCGTGTACGGCCTGCTCGTCACCTTCTCGGACGCGTACTTCCGGCCGGCACTGATCGGTCGGACCGGCACACTCAACTCCGCTATCATCGTCATCGGCATCTTCGGCGGGATCGTCGTGTTCGGTGCCGTCGGTCTGTTCATCGGCCCTGTCGTTCTCGGCGGTACGAAACTCGTGTTCGATTGCTTCGCGCGGGCACACACCGGGGAGTCGACTACCTGACACTGTCGGCTCTCCGCGCGTACGCACTGTCGTACCCCGGGGTGGCGAATACCACTACGAAGCCGTAAGTAATAGAATCATAACACGAAACCCGTGTTACAACTGAGCGATCGTGGGGGCTACAGTACGAACAGCGCCCCGAGTCCGGTTGCGGCGAGCAGCGCCAGCACGTACTTCAGGGCCCGCCACCACAGTTGTCGGGTGAACCCCTCGCGTCCTGTCTCGGAGACGAGAAGCGGTGTCTCGTCAGTGCCAACGATGGTGTACTCACCGTTCTTCACGCGCACTTCGCCGTGGACGAAGAGTCGTTGTCCGGGAACCACGCGCGCCAGAGATACGCACCGACCGTCCCGACCCCGGAGTCGAACAGTCTGTCGGCTACAACAGCAGGTTCGTCGACGAACACGGGCCCTTCGACGGCTACTGTTTGTCCGTCTGTGAAGCGTGTCGTTCCGTTTGTCGGTACTCCTCGAAGTGCGAGAACTGCGTTCGCAACCACCGACAGTCGGTGGGCAGCCCAGACCACGACCACGGCGAACACTCCGCCCAGAAGTGCTTCGCCAATCCCAACCATCGTGGTTGCCTACTGTGAGAAATCGGCGTACAGTCGAGTCTGGCCACAATCTGGACACAGAAACGCGTGAAGCGGGGCGTGAGCCCCGACCCCGAGACGGTCGAGTACACCGCCGTCTCTCTCCGTTTCGACGTACAGGTCTCCGATCCCCTCTGCGGTCACATCTGTCCGCTCCATTGCAACATCGCAGTCCGAACAGTGACGTTGGTCGGTCATTTCTCAGTGCTACGTTTGCTGGCGCTGTAAAAAAATCACCGTCGCAGTGTCAAGAGTAGAGACGCCTCATACTCCCGGCTGTAAGTCTTTGAAGAATTTCGCCACCCCGGGGTGGCGAATCTCTTTTCTCAGTTACAGCCGACAGTATCACTTCCGGATCCCGCACTTTGCCACGAGCCAGATGGGTCGAATCGCTCGTCCCAGCTACAGCCGACAGTGTCAGCGCCAGACCCGGGCCGGACCGCCAACCGAACCGGTCCGACAACAGCGGTGGCCCGCCGACCCTCGGTCACGGTACGACGCTGTCCGGATCTCTCGCTGGCGCTATACACCCGGAGGTGACGCTGTCAGGTGCCACGACACCTGATCAGTGAGTTCAGCCCGCGATACTCCGAGTTTGTGACCGGCGGAGTTGAGCGAATCACCTCCGGGTGGACATCCTGTGGCAGAGGGCACCGACGACAGCGGCATCGAGAGGCTGATGTGGCTGTCGCCGAATACATCGCTATGACAGTCGAAGAGTGGACGCCGGCGAGAATCCGCGAACTCCACGAGGCACTGGCTTCGCTGCACGGTCCGGTTGAGCGCGACGGCGGACACGGCACTGACGCTGCGCCCGGCGACGGGGTTAGACAGCTCCTGACGACCATCCTCTCGCAGAACGTCGCCGACGAGAACACACGTCGCGCGGCTGCAAGCCTCTTCGAGACCTACCCCGACTTCGCCGCAATCGAGGAGACGACAGTCGAGGAACTTGCCGATGTGATCCGCGTCGCCGGCCTCCCGGAGACGAAGGCAGAACGGATCCAGCGCGCCCTCGATGCGGTCCGCGAGGAGACGGACGGCGCCTACTCGCTGGCCTTCCTCGACGCGATGGACACCGACGACGCCAAGACCTGGCTCACCGACATCAAGGGAATCGGCCCGAAAACCGCGAGCGTCGTCCTGAACTTCCACTTCGGGAAGCCGACGATGGCTGTCGATACGCACGTCGAACGGGTTTCGAAACGGTTCGGTCTCGTCTCCGAGTCAGCGTCGAACGCTCGTACACACGACGAACTCGGCGTACTCGTGCCCGACGAACTGACCTACCCGCTGCACGTTCTGCTCATTCGCCACGGCCGGGCCTACTGTAGCGCCCGTGATCCCGACTGTGGCAACCCTGTCTGCGATGTGTACTGCGACTGCGAGGGCTGCTGATACTGCCGGCTCTCCGCGCGTGAGCACTGTCGGCACCCCGGGGTACCGGATGTACTGATTGCTGTAAGTCACTGCCGGATCGACCGCACGACAGCGTACGGTCGTACCGGTACACAGGTACAGCAATCAGTATGACAGGGTCGGTTGTAGCTGTTTGCTGTCGGATCCAGCACAGAACGACAGCAGTCCGTACCGGGGCGTTCCTCCCTCGGTACACGCAAACTGTTTCACGTCTACGGCATAATGTATCGGCATGGACGACATCGACCCCGATACAGTGATGATCGCCGCCGGCGTCGTACTCAGTCTGATCGCCGTCCTGGAGTTCTACCCGGCCTGGAAGAACGCGCGAAAGCCGTCAGCTACCGACGACTAATACTGTCGGCTGTAACTGAAAAAAGAGATTCGCCACCCCGGGGTGGGGGCATATACACCCGGAGGTGACGCTGTCAGGTGCCACGACACCAGATCAGTGAGTTCAGCCCGCGATACTCCGAGTTTGTGACCGGCGGAGTCGAGCGACTCACCTCCGGGTGGACATCTTCACGTCGGGATATAGGGATGTTCGAAAGTCATTACAGGATCGACCGCAAGAAGGCGTGCGGTCGACCTGGTAAACGCTTTCGAACATCCCTATAGCCGGCAGTATCACTCCGCCGGTTTCGCCCGGAGTTCGGGGAAATACCGGCCGTGGAAATCGAACGGGGCCGCGTGCGGGAGCGTGACGCGCGCCCGCTCCTCGAAGCGCTCGCCGTCGAGGACGAGCAGTCGAGAGCGGTCGGCCTCGGCGTCCAGGGCAACCGTCAGTACGACACCGGCGTCCTCGGCGTCGTCCGGTCCCGGCACGAAAATCGGCTCGCCGAAGTAATCACCACCCCGGTCGACCTCGGCCACGCCGCCGGTCTCCGTGTCGTACTTCAGTACGCCGGTTGCCCACTCGGTCGCTGGCTGCTCCATGCTCATCGCGTAGACGTACCGGTGTGGCCGGCACCACCGCGCCGGCGAGACGGTCGGCAGTGCGGTGCCGTCGTCGTACAGCATCTCCCGGCTCACAGTCGCGTCGTCGGTGTCGTATCGGGCTTTCCGCGTCGCCCCACCGAGGTCGATTGTGAACCGTTCGAGGCGCCCGGCGATGGCGTCCAGGTTCCCGTTCCGGAGGCTGTCGAGAGAGAGCTCGGTGATGGCCGTCGCGTCCGGGATGGTCTCGATATCGAGGACCACCTCCGTGCCGCCGTCGCGCTCGAAGGCGTTGACGTGGTGAAATCCGAACACCGCGTCCGTGACCGCGTCGGCTCTCACCTCACCGCTCGTCCGGTCGACGACGATCATCCGCGTCCCGCGGTCGGGCTGCCACTCGAACTGCTCGATGAACGGGCCCTGTCGCCCCGGTTTGAGGAAGTTCAGTGGGTCGACCCGGAGCGGGAACTCCGTGAGGCCGACGTACCGCGGTGTCAGTGCGAAACTGTGCATGTACGCCGGCCTGTCCGTCTCGACGCTGCCGATGTGTCGTCGCTCGCCGTCGTCTTTCAGCGCGTGGACGTGGTACCTGCTGGTTCGACCGAAAGACGTCTCGACGTTGAACAGCGTTCCGGTCGCGGGGTCGCGTTTCAGGTGTGCACAGGCCAGCTGGCCGGCAGGCTCCGACCCGTCGTACTGGAAATGTCCCTCGACTGCGAAACTGTTCGGGTCCACCACGACCGCTCGCGGCGACTCGGTCAGCGCGAGATAGCGCTCTCCCACCCGTTCGACGATGATGTTGGTATTGTCGTACGGTGCGGTCAACAACCCTGCGAGTCGCTCCCGGAGTGTCGTCTCGCCGGTCGCGAACCCGCCGTCGAACTTCCCTCTCTGTGCCTCCTCGTAGGCGTCGGTCCTGAGGAACGCGTTCCGGTAGTGGACGGCGTCGTCGGCCCCGCTGACGTCGCCACCTGCCCGATTTCCGGGATCGAACGTCGACCGGTAACACATTGCCAGCCCGTCGAACCAGTGGTCGACACTGTCTCCGTCGGAAAGCGAGAAACTTCCGGGGCCGTTGCGTATGAGACTGCCAGTCAGCCACTCGGGCAACGATCCCTCGACCGCGAGTGACGCCGTTCGCTCCTCGTCCAGCGAGTGAAACCCGTGGGCAGATGCCATACCCGTACCGAAGGGAGCGAGGAATAAATCATACTGGCTCGAGACATCGCACACCCACGGACGGACGCCCCGATACAGAGTGCCGTACGTCAGTTCCGGATCGACCACACGCAGTCGTTCGTACCGGGACACAGTTACAGCAATCCGTCTTCGCACGGCTGGTCTACCGGGCCCGACTCCGGAGAGTGGCCCTGCGGCACGCTCTATACCTGTCGTATCGTTTTTCGGGCCGGTCACCCGTGTCTGGTGATCGGTCCCGTAGAGAACGACAACGGTCCGCACATTCCGGGAGGACAGTCGCATTTCGAACCTATTTTACTCGACAGCGCTGTACCCTCACACGTGGCAGAGACAACCGAACTCGAAACCGAGACCAGACAGTCCCCCGAACAGGCCGCACAGATGCTCCGCGACGTCGCCGACGAGATCAGTTCCGGCGAGGACATCACTGTCGAGGGGAACAACGCCTCGATCACCGTTCCCGGGACGATCGACGAGATCAAGACAGAACTCGAAGCCGAACACGAGATCAAAGGAGAGTACGACCAGGTCGAAATCGAGGTCGAACTCGAGTGGACAATCGTCCCTGATGAGAGTGCCCAGGGGTAGCCAGGTCCCTCCCATCGGGCTGTAGTCGGGGGCCGACACGACACACCTCGAGTGTCGGTGCGGTCACCGTTCTACACTATAGGGATGTTCGAAAGCGTTCACCAGGTCGACCGTACGCCTTCTTGCGGTCGATCCTGTAATGACTTTCGAACATCCCTATAGTCTCCGGAGAACGAACGACCGCGTCCCGGCACACACGCGGCGCAACGTCCCCGGTCACAGAATCAGCCGGGTTCCGGTTCTGTTGAGTCACGTGAAACGCCGCCACGCCGGACCCGACCAGCACGAACGTCTCGGCCAGCCCACCGCCAGAGAACACGACACTGGTCGTCAGTTCCGGATTGCCGACGACAGTGTGCGGTCGTACCGGGGGACAGTCACAGCACTCCGTATCATACTGTCGGCTATAAGCGCGTGAGCACTGTCGGCACCCCGGGTGGGGAATATCTTCACGTCGGTATAGCCGACAGTATCAGTAGCGACTCGCGGCCAGGAGCGCGCCGATCAGCGTCCCGAGCACGACAACTCCCACGAGGACGACGACGCTCTCGAGGGCGGTGAACTGCGTCCAGAAGCCAGTCGCCGTCCCGCCGACCCCGGGCGCCACGCCGGGTCCCGAGCCGACAACCGAGGAGAGCACCGTGTCGCGACTCTGGAGGGCGAGCCAGCCCTGGTGGGCGACGACCACTGCCGCGGAGAACCCGCCGGCAAACCGCACGTACCGGCGGAGTGGGAACGACTCACGCCGGGACTCGCGACCGACTCCGCGGCCGGCACCCGCCGCTCCGCCCGTCTGTGTGCTGCCCCCAAGCGGGCCGGTGACGAGGTACCGCCAGGCGGCCCGTGCGGCCGGATATCTCCCGTAGTGCGTTCCGCCGACCGCGAGAAGCACAATCCCGAGCAGTGCGAGCGCTCCCCGTTTGTCCGCGACGTCGCGCGGCCGGCGGAGTCCACGCAGGAGGAGCGAAACCGCCCCGACGGTCACGGCGACGACGCCGCTGACGGCGAGCCAGATGGAGGCGACTGTCGCGGTGAGTCCGGTCGACGACCCGAACAGGACTCCAGAGAGAACGAACACCCCGAGCGCGACGGCGGTCACGGTCCGGGTCCGGGACCGGATCTGCTCCAGATTACCCGCACTCTCCCACTCCTCGAGGAGTTCCACCGCCCGCTGGCGAACGGCCTGCGTGTCGAGTTGTACGTCGGGTTCGTCGCCGGACGTATCGACCGAAACGAGATCGGGGCGCGTGTCGTCTCCGTCCCCGTGTTCTCTCTCCCGGCGCGCTGTGTGTTCGCCGGTACCTCGCCTCCCTCTGCCGGTCACTGTCCCGTCGTCTCGGGTGTCCATGTAAGTAACTGTTGGGGCCCAGCGGCGATTAAACCCGTCGCCGCTCCCACCAGGCGAGTCCCGACGCAGTGGTTGCAACGTCGGCGGCGGGCCCCGGATCACTGAGCCTCGCGGACGCGCAGAAGCGACTGCTCTTTGCCGTGGGACTCGATCATCACGTCCGATTCGCGGCACAGCCACTCCGGGACGTTCGCGACGTACTCCGCGTGATCCTGTGGACGAGCGTCCATCTCGCCGTGCAGGCGCGCTGGCTCCGAGTAGTGTGTGATCGGCCGGATGTCCCCCCACGTGTCGCGGGCCAACTCGAATCCCTCGCGGTACGTGAGCCCGCGGTCGGTGAAACTGTGATGGTGGTAGTCGAAGGTCACCGGGATGTCCGCCCGAGTCGCCACGCTGTCGACGAGTTCCTGCACACTCCACAGCGAGTCGGTATCGTCGTTCTCGACTGTCAGCCGGTCCCGTGCGCGCGGCGGCAGGTCCCCGACAACGTCACAGAACCGGTCGGCCGTGGCCGCTTTGTCGCCGTAGTGGGCACCGATGTGGACGTTGATGGCGCATCGTGGTGAGCGCGGCAACTCCATCAGGTCCAGCCACCGGCCGTGGTGTGTGACCGATTCGACGGAACGGGCGACGGTGTCCCCGGATTCACTGGCGAGTTTACACCAGTGGCTCGGGTGGAAGGTGAGACGCATACCGTTGGCTGTGACGAGCGTCCCACACTCGCGGGCCAGCGAGCGGATCCGCTCGAAGTTCGGGAGGTCAGTGATGTCGAACTGCGAGTTCCACGGCACGAGCGCGGAGCTACAACGGTAGAACCGGATACCGTGATCGAGATTCCACTGGAGTATCGCCCGGAGATCCGCAAAGTTCTGCGCTGCCAGTTCGCCAGCGTACGGGAGGCCGTTAGACTCCCACGTCTGCTTGCGCATGTCGCGGTTACACCGCCGGACAGGGTCGTGCGCACGGAGCGTGTGGTTCATCGCCGGGTACCCGAGCATGGTCGTCGTTCGTATCTGGACACGTAGATGGTCACCGATACCGCGCACAGCGACACCCGAACACGAACTGTGCCTGGTGCTGCCGGGTCTCGCCGACTGACGTGCCCTCTGATATCCACCCGGACGTAATTCGCTCGACTCCGCCGGTCACAAACTCGGAGTATCGCGGGCTGAACTCACTGATCTGGTGTTGTGGCACCTGGCAGCGTCACCTCCGGGTGTATAGGGTCGGTTGCAAGCCATTTTCCGATCAACCGCACGACAGTGTGCGGCCTACGGGGACACAGGCACCGGCAAACAGTCACACTAAACACTGTCAGTCTCTGGCGAAGTAACTGGTAAAGAAGCCCGACAGGAACGCCGAGACGGCAACCGCCAGTACCATGTCGGTCGTATCGTACGGTTCGTCGTCGTCTGCCATGGCAATCGTCGCGGCGACACTGATGACGAGTGAGACACTCCCGTTGAGGAGATCCGTGCCGAATCCCATGCCGGATGTTTCTCGCGGCTCGGATATAGGGGTTTGCCTCCTGTTCCGATCACAGTGCGGTGAACCGGAGTGACGGCGACCGAGGCTCCGGCCGGCCCTGACTTACAGCACTCAGTATCAGGCTGTCGTGCGAAGTGGTATGTACACGTCCCCCCAAAGTGTTGGCAAGCCATGACAGTTACACGAGAAGAAGGCGACAGCGAGGCGACGTTCGCCGTTCTCATGATCGTTCTGTCGTTGCTCGTCTTCCTCGCAGTTCGCAAAAGCGAGCGACGGGGGTCGGAGTAGCCAGGTCCCGCTGGGGGCTCATATCCACCCGGACGTGATTCGCTCAACTCCGCCGGTCACAAACTCGGAGTATCGCGGCTGAACTCACTGATCTGGTGTCGTGGCACCTGGCAGCGTCACCTCCGGGTGTATAGGGTCGGTTGTAAGCCATTTCCGGTACGACCGCACCGCAGTTGTGCAGTTGTATCGGTACACAGGGACAGCAACCCGTACAGTATAGGAAGTGCTTTGTGTGTACGGACTGAATATTAACTATGAGTGACGCAGTAGAAGAGACGGCAGTGGAAACCGCGGAAGAAATCGACACCGATGGTCTCACCCCTGCCGTACTGGCGTCGGTCGGTTCGGTCGCACTCGCCCTGTATTTCTATTACGTGCGCGGTGACAAACAGCGTGGCCAGTTCGTCGGCTTCTGGCCTGTCACGATACTCGCCCTCGCAACGTACTTCAAGCTACAGGAGATAGCGCAGATGCTATCGGAAGGCAGCGAGTAATCCTGTCGGCTATAACTATTTGAAGATATTCCCCACCCGGGGTGCCGACAGTGCTCACGCGCTTATAGCCGACAGTACGACAGCCGGGTGTACCACGCGGGGACGCCCGGCGGCGAACGGCTCGCATATAAGTGGGCGCCGGCGTTACCGGGGGTATGGACGACGACGTGTTGCGGAGCGCGCGCAACGCCTACCTCGTGGTGTTGCTGTTGCTGGTCGCGATCAGCGCGTACCAGTTCTTCGCGATCGGGGGCATCACCCGGCCAGTGGCGGCCATCTGGGTGACTGCCGCCGGCGTCTTCTATCTCTCGAAGTGGTACTACGGGCGCCAGGGCGGGAGGGCGTCGCCCGGGACCGGAAAGGGTTAACTGAGTGGGTCCGGAATTCACCCCATGGCCGAGGACGTCAAGCCGACGCGCAAGAACCTCATGCACATCGAGGAGCGCATCGAGCTCTCAGAGCGGGGCCACGACACCCTCGAAAAGAAGCGCGACGGCCTCATCATGGAGTTCATGGACATCCTGGACCAGGCCAGGGACGTCCGGGAGGACCTGGAAGCCAGCTACGACCGCGCCCAGCGCAGCATGGACATGGCGCGGGCGATGGAGGGCGACGTCGCGGTCCGCGGGGCCGCCGCGGCACTCAAGGACCATCCCGAACTCACCACGCAGTCGAAAAACATCATGGGCGTCGTCGTCCCGCAGATCGAGTCCTCGAAGGTCAGGAAAGACCTGGACGAGCGAGGGTACGGTGTGCTCGGGACGAGTGCGCGCATCGACGAGGCCGCCGGGGCCTACGAGGACCTGCTCGAGAAAATCATCCTCGCGGCGGAGGTCGAGACCGCGATGAAGAAGCTCCTGGACGAGATCGAGACCACAAAGCGCCGCGTCAACGCCCTCGAGTTCAAGCTCCTGCCCGAACTGCACGACAACAAGGAGTACATCGAGCAGAAACTCGAGGAACAGGAGCGCGAGGAGATCTTCCGCATGAAGAAGATCAAGGACATGTTAGATTCCGAGACAAGTGAATGGGCTGAAGAAGAGGAAGAGAAAGAGAGAGAGGAAGAAGAGATAGCTGTCGGTGCTGACGACTGATTCACTGATATTCCTTCTCGAAACCGAATTGGGCCGTGTGGCCCCTGGTTTGCACCAGGTCGCGGCACCTCCGGATCAGTAAGACTGACCAAGGCTTCTTGAACCTGGTGCAGTCTTGAGCGGTAGAGCTCACATCCCTGACCCAGTCCAGTCTGGAACCACAGGAGTTCACGAACTGACGCCTATAATAACCTATACCGTTCAGTTCGCGAACTTGATTCCCGGCTACTACCGTATCGATCTCGGTGGCGAATCCACCAGCTCGGATGCATTCTCCGGGTAGTGCAGCGGCGTCGTCAAGATCCTCACAAACGTCCTCATCGACCTGGTCCGGACTGACCTGCCTACCCGCGACCCCCCGGCCGCCCAGGGCAGGAGAAACCTTGGCCGGCCTTGTGCGGCCGCGGTTTCCCCGCCGGGAGAGACCTGATCCCCCACTTGGGGATGGACCTGGGGGGCGGACCTGACGCGCGCGTCAAGCCTGACCTCGGGTCTGCGCGCCCGCGGTGACACCTCGCACGAATCGTAACGTCGGAGGTATCATTCCGGTCTGCAGAACGCGAGGATTCCCTACGAGGTGGGGGTGTGGACTTCCTCATCATCGATGAGAGTGCATCGGTGCCGGAACGTGCTTGGACAGAGGAACTCCACCCAACGCTGTCCGATTCCCAGGGCAAGATGATTGCCATCGGCACACCTAAGAGCCGAAACTGGTTCCATCGCTGGTTCAAACGTGGCCAGTCCACCGATTATACTGGTCGACGGAGTCCCTGATAGATATTCGCCGGGTCGTGACGCGGCGAATTGTCTCAACCGTTCCGTCGACCAGTATACCCCGAGGTTACGAGCTTCCAGGCCCCTACATATCAGAATCCGCATATCGCCGACTCGGAGATTGATTCCGCCCGCGACGACATGCCGGACCGTGTATTTGAACAGGAGTATCTGGCGAAGTTCGTCGATGATGCCAGTGGCGTCTTCCGGAACGTTCGTGAGCGGAATGTCGAGTCGTATACCCTGTCCGTGAGTGCCGCCGAGAGTACTGGTCCCTATTCAATCGGTGTCGACTTCGCCCGGGTGGAAGGCACGCTGGATTCGCGTCGGTGGTTAGCTGCGCTATTCGGGTTCAGAGGAGTTCGACACTCTCTCCCCTGAGAACGCTGCTGACTTCCGATCACGACCCGATCCAACTACGCATTGTCGGCTTCCTGCGTCATTGTCTCACCACTTCAGACAGAATCTCACCCTGCCAGAGAGAAGTTAGCCTAGAACGGATGAGGATAGGGGGTGTCCGGTCGATTGATTCTCGCACATTCAAGCAACCGTGGGTCGGTGTGCTTGACCTCTGAGAACTCCCGGGAACAGTGTACCCGGCGATGTTTCGGTTGTGCTCATACTGTCGGTTATAACTACGTGAAGATATTCTGCACCCCGGAGTGCCGACAGTGCTCACGCGCTTATAGCCGACAGTATCAGTAGTCGCAAGGTTGCGGTGGATTCATTCTACGAATAGCTGAATTAACTGACGTGATATCCGTTGAAATTTACTGCACGGATGCGGGTTCTGGATGAGAAAGAGATATTATAGCAGACGGACTGGAAGCGACCTGTTCGAAGTCTGAGAACGCCGTTGAGGTGAAATTGGATATACAATCGGTCGATAGTCGCATGATGAGAGAAACTATCATAATGCTGGCCAACATGCACAAATATATCACACATAGTATCATGGAAAAGCGTACAGTCAACGTGATATTGGACACGTCGCTCGCCGAACCACGCTCATCCTCGAATGGTACAAGTACGATCACGTGATACGTGTCAACCGGAGGGACGAATAAATGAGTACACGTAGTGGGCCACTCGCTTCGACGAGGTCCGCCACCCTAGCTCAGCGCCTGCGGCCAATCTTGGAGACACTGTTCGATTGGCTCACGCTTGAGCCCATCTGGCGGGCGTACCGCCGTGCGGGGACCAGAGGAGCCGTTGCGGTGGCGGTCGGGCTATGGTTTATCTGGCTGATGATCGTGTCCGTGCCGCTGGCCGTCGTCGGCGGGTTGCTCGAATTAGCCGGTGTCGTTCAGAGTGCCGGTGATGCCATTGTGGCACCGGTGGTTTTATTGGCAACTGCAATTACATTATACGGCGCGTACAACGCCTACCGGTTCATCGACGATCGGGGGACGGTGTACGAGTACCGCCAGAATCTCGATACACAGAAGGCCGGCGACTGTTTCGACTATCTAGATTCGGGGGATGCCGTCACACGCGGGATTGCCTCGGCGGCCATCGCCGATGCGATGGGACAGATTGACGACGTAGACCCAGTATTGAAACAGGCCGGGTTGGACAAGGAAGCGGTTGCATTCAAACTGGTCGATCTATTCCATGATGATAACGATGACGTACGGCGCAACGCCAGCGAGGCAGTCGCATACTTATCTCGTGACTACCCGCTGACCATCGCCCCGTACCGCGACGATGTCTTTGCGGCCATGACCTACCCCGACTCGGTGATTCAGACGAACGCAGCCATCGTCGGGGGAAACATGGCTGCTATCGAGCCCCGATTGTCTGATGAAGTCGTCGACAATCTCGAGCCGCTCATCGCTGATGAGGACCCAGAGGTCCGGCAGGGGATGGCGATGGCACTAAGCCTGATTCACACAGACCGGGCCCGGAAGCTGTTAGAACAGCTCGCCAGCGACTCCAACGCCGATGTCCGCAACACGGCGACCGAGGCCCGCGAACAGCAGGAGCAAGGACGCCCCCTTGACATTGACGTCGAATCCGCATGAGGTTGATGTTCAGACATCACACCCAACCAACCGGTCGGTTGCATCGTGCGCTAAGTAGTTGCGCCGCCACTCAACCCAGTCATGGATGAGCGTATCGCCCGGCTGGCCGCCGTCGAAAGCGACACCGGTCGGGGCCGTGCCACCGACATCCTCATCGACATCGTCAAAGAGGCCCGCGACCAGGTCGGTGTTGCTGGAATCGCAGTGTCAGTTGCGGTGTTGTATTTCGGCTCGTACTTTCTGTTGGCAGCCATGTTCGGCGTGGCCAGCAGCGTCATCGGCGAGACGGTGGGACTTCTCGCCGGACTGGTTGCACTTGCATACACGAGTTGGGTAGGGTTCACCGCCTACGAGGAATCGACTGACAGAGAGCGAGCCCGCATCATCCAGTCCCGGCCATCGATCGACACCATCGAGGAAGCGTTCGACCTGCTGACGAGTCCGGACCCGGAGGCTCGTGAGCACGCGGCCGCATGCGTCCGTGAGGTCACCGCCCTCGGGCCACAGAAGGTGATCTCGATATTGGGCGCCTCTGCAGAGGACGTGGTGTCGTATCTTATTCCGCGACTGGATTCCGACCAGGAAGCCGTCCGGGCGAGCATCGCCAGCGCCATCGCGTTCTTCGCTCGTGACTACCCGGCAGCGGTTGTCCCACACCGGGAGACACTGCTGTCGCGGGTCACTGCCGACGGCATCAGCCCAGAGGTCCGGGGGGAACTCGCGATGACCGTTGGGTACCTCTCGCTGACCCGCGGCGGCGAGACCGAGACACTCGAGGAGGTCGGATTCGAACTCGCCGATCACTCCACTCCTCAGGTGCGAATCGGGGCCTGCTACATGCTGGCGGGCGCCCAGACCGATAGAGCGCGGGAACGGATCCGCAAGATTGCCGAGGACGACCCTGATACGGAGGTGCGAAACCATGCTGAGGAGCTGTACTGACCACACGCAGTGTTCCGAGAGGCCCGAGGAGGTGACAAAATGAGCACTGCCGGGGAGTTCTCGTCACCGAACGTCGAAGCCAAAGACTACTACGAGCGGCTCGGGGTCCCTGAGGACGCCAGCGCTGAGGACGTCGCCAACCACACCAAAAAATACGTCGCGCAATTCAAACCGGAGCTGTCGGACCACGACAACGCCGACGAACGGTGGGATCGGTTCAACGACGCTCGCCAAACGCTCAACGGGGCCGAGACCAAAGAGGAGTACGACACGTTTCGTGAGCGGTTCGGGCCACAGGATGGGGCCGAGGCGTACGAGGCCTGGGAGGCCCGTGACAGACCTGGGGACCCGGCGACACTTGACCCTGCCCGCCAACTCGACCGGCCGTCGATCGGTAAAGAGGGTACTGCCACCTCCGATGAGGAGCCGGCCGAGAGCCAGACATCCAGCAGACAGAGTGATGACCGCCAGCAGCGCCGGTCCCGAGAGCGCACACGGCAGACGTCCGAGGCCGAACGCGAGCGCCGCCGCAGAGAGCGCCAGCGGCGTCGTCGCGAAGCCGACATCGACCTCGACTCCTCGAAGGCCCACTCGACCCGTAACGTCGACAGGGACGATGAGGAAGACGACGAGGCCACCGAGGAACCGGCCAGCCAGTCGACGGCACGGCAGGTGCTCAGCCACTTCCGGGAGTCCGGCCGGGTCGCGACGCGCGAGGCCGCGACCGCTCTCGAGGTGCTGGAACTGGCGGTCGTCGGCTACATCATATACGCCCTCATCGTCCAGTTCGGCGCAGCCAGCGTGGCCGACGCGGCCGGAACCGTCATCGTCCAAGACATCGCGACTGTCGGCGTGGTTCTCGGCGTCGGGTTCGTCCTCGTCAGCCGGTATCTTCAGCGGTTCGGGACTGATCCGGCCAACCCAGACGGTCGGCCGTCGCCGGGCCGGCAACTTATTCGCGACAGCGACACCCCGACGTGGTTCGTGTACGGCCCGGCAGTCGCTGGTGTACTGTTCGCCGGTCTGCTCCCGCTGGGCGGGGGCGGTACGACGCTGTTGTTCGTCGGACTGGCAATGCTGTTCACATACGGACGGTACCGGGTGGTGGCCGAACTGGTACCCACGCCGGACTGGAGCGAGTACGTCGACATCGCCGGTGGAGCCGGCGCCGCAGTACTGTTCATCGCTATCTTTGTGCTGTCGGCGCCCGGCGCAGGGGTTGAGGCAGATGTCGCGACCTCCGGGCCGGCGGTCGCCATTGTCGTGGTTGCGCTCATAGCCGCCATCGTTGCCATCCCATCGGTCGCTCTCTGGTTGGGCGCTCGGGAGGAGGCCGAGGCCGCTTGAGAGTCTGCCCATCCAGAGGACCAGAGACTCTACTGGCACAACAGTTAATCTAACCAATACCGTATGAAATAAAAAATGCCGGACCGGAAATCGTCACGGACGAAACGGAACGTGCCTGCAGGGAATCACCCAACTCGAGGCCTCCTACGACGAAGGGCTAGCCGACGCCATCGTCGCTGGGGCGACACAGGAGATCCTCATGCGGCCGGGGGACAACGAATCACTCGAGCATATCCAGCAGGCGATCGGCTCTACTATCATCGAACATGAAGAGGAAGCCCCGGGGTTCGGTCAGCGCAACGTCAAACAGGAGGAACAGGACTACCTTTCGGATCGCGAGATCCGTCAGTTCCAGACCGGTGAGGCAATCGTCCGATCGCCGGACGGGTTCGCTCACGGCCGAGTCAAGCCCTGGGAGCATCTCTCCAGCCGCGAGAAAGCCAAACTCACCGGTGACTGACCATCGCATGACAGACACTCATCGTGGGCCGACACACCGACACCGGACTGAGAACCACCATCAGCAACACCAATGACATCGGGTACCGACGACCCGGACGACGACGGACCGAGCAACAATCAATCGGACCGCGCCTCAGAGGACCAGCCCGAGGTTGACCGAGCCGATAGCGCCGAGACAGAGGGGGCGACCGATTCCGATGCCGAGGCGGCGGACGCTCTGGACGACATCGACGGTCCTCCGGAGTCCAAGACGACAGCCGCAGAACAGGCAGGCTCAGCCGATGATCACCCGACCGACGCGGCCGAGCAGACGCCCGCCGAGGCGGATATGACAGAGGACATGAGAGAGGCCGAGGCTGCCGAGGAGCCGGCCGCCGAGGCCGACACCGACAGCACGAGCGACGCCGAAGCCACGGACCCCGAATCTGAGTCTGAGCCCAGCGCTGACTCCGAGGTCACAGCGGTCGACAGTCAGGACACCGAGAGCGGGTCGGGCGAGAAGACCAGCGCGAGCGATGACGACGCCTCCTCAGTCGATGCTGACGCTGCTGAGGAGGGCGACGGAAAAGAGGAGCCGGCCACAGAGGCCGATACCGACGACGAGGGAACCGGCGCCGACCACCGGTCCGAGACGGCGAAGACCGAGGAGCCGGATGCTGCCGATGACGGCGGTGACGACACGATGGCCGGTCGTGACCCGGCGGATCTAACGCCGGACGAGGTGGAGGTCACTCGTCCCGACGAGTTCGAGTTCAGGTACCTCCCCAAAGACCGCCTCCCTCCGGATCTCCAGTACACCCCGGAGTTCGATCCCGACTGGGTGTACCCATCCGGAACAAAAGACGGTGGCACGCAGGACGACGTCCCAGTCCAAGGCCTCGAGACCGGCGTGTTGGCAACCGAGGATACCCTCGAAGCGATCGTTGAGGCCGTCCTCGAGGCGCTCGAACTGTATCACGACGCTGTCGGAGAGTATCCACGCCACCGCATCGTCGACTCCGCGGCCACGTTCCGCGACCTGAACGACGGGAGCGTCGGGCTTGCAGTCGTCTTCCAGCCTCGGCCGGACGACTACGACGGCCTCACAGACCATATGACTGCGCTGACAGCGGGTGATTCCGGAGCCGTCGACGGGAACTACGACCGAGCCCGCCGCCTCGTACAGTACCTCGTCGGATCGCTCACACACCGTGAACTGGCGGCGCTGCCGGGCGCAGAGGATGTGGAACTGGAGGCGGTCACCGACTGGGAATCGCCACGACGGGTCGGCACCACCCCCATCGTCGAGCGATACGGCCCGTTGGCTGCAGAGGAGGTGTACGACCCGACAGCGGGACCGGTCGATATCTCCACCGATGGGGTCGCCAGCGTGACGGAGACCAATATTTCGCCGACGTATCTCGATATCAACCATGTGGAGGAACTGTTCTGATCCGCCCCGCCGGACGTCACCACCTGAGGGTCGCCGTCCGGACCCGTGGCAGCGGTCGCCAGCAGCATCGGCACAGGAACTATGTCTGTCGCCACGGTGGTCCGACCCATGACTGACGACGGCGAGCGGTTCGTCCGGCTCAGCAACCGGGCCAGGGACGGCGAACCGGTCGACGAAGGGGACATCCGAGCTGTGTTTGACGCTGTCTTAACGGAAGATATGGGGGCCGCTAGAGCGCTGCAGACCATCGCCGAAAACGATCCCGACCGGTTGGCGGCGTACACCGACGACATCCAGGCGGCGTTCGAGGCGTGTTCGGACGGCACCGTCCGAAGCAATCTGTATACGGTGCTCAAAGAGGTCAGCGCTGTCCGGCCGACCCTCCCGTTCGAGGTGGCCGACGAACTAGTCAGAACAATCCGTCAGGGCGACCCGCTGCTGGCCGCCGAGGCGATTGCAGCGCTGACGGCGTCGGTCAAGGCAGGCCAGACCCTCCCGGAGGAGTTCGTCCAAGAGGTGTTCTACCGAGTGGGGCGGTCACCGAACGACTACGTGATGTCCGTCGGCGGGGAGTTCCTTCGGACGGTCGTCGAAGCCGGTGGTGACAACGCGGTCCCAGCATTCGAGGCGTTCGGCGTCCTCCTCGCGGAAGACCAGTCCGATATGACGATCGTGCTGGGGCAGGTGCTCGTGGACCTGCTGTTGGAGTCGCCCGAGGCAGTGCCAGCAGACGCCGACACGGACGTGGTGCGGGAGGCACTGGCTCAGCGGCGTGAGGAAACCGGACTCCCGGACGACGAACTGACGACGGCACTCGAGACGCTCGAGGCGTGACCACCTGTAGCTGTGGCACCGAACAGAAGGAAGTCGACCGCGAGAGCACGGTGCGACAGTACGTCGACCGGTTCAGTTTCTCGGACCTCTCGCTGAACAAGAAGACCGAGGTAAAGAACCCGTTCCGTCCGAGCGCGCTCTACGAACTGGCTACAGCGCCGAATGCCCGGGCGGACATCGAGGGTCCCAGCCTCGAAATAGAGCGCTCCGAGGACACCTTCTGCCCGAACTTCGCCGAGCATCAGGAGGCGTACGACCGACTCGTCGCCCAGGCGGAACTGATCGAGGCCGCGACCCAGAATGTACCCGCCGCGGAGGTCGAGACCGCAGTCGACGTCGAGATGGTCCGCTCGAAGATCGAGCACCTCCCCTCGCAGGTGCCCAACCTCTCAGAGGCAGAGCTCGAACAGCTCCAAGACGAGCTGACCGCTATGCAGGCGTCGCTGTCGGGGCGGCTCGAACAACTCGAGGGCAGCCAACCGGCGACGCTCCGGGAGTCGCTCGGCGGGTCTAACCGAGCCCAGCGACTGATACTGTCGGCTATAACTTCGTGAAGATATTCGCCACCCCGGGGTGCCGACAGTGCTCACGCGCTTATAGCCGACAGTATGAACAATCTGCAAGAGCAGACACAACGGATCCTGGACAACCATATCGCCGAGGAGATCGATCTCCGCCAGCAACAGGCCCGGCAGGACGCTCCCGCCAGTCCAGCGGAAGACACCGCACCGGATGGTTCGAAAGAACAGGTCGACGAGCAACCGACGGCGTCGCCGGCAGAACCGCCGCCGTGTGACACGTGTGGGCGGGAGGAGGTCCGCGTCGAGCGCCAGACCACGGTCCGACAGGTCCAGTCGGATCTGGAGTTCCGAAAGCTCAGTTTCGCAGGGTCGGTCACCCCCGGACTGTTCGACAACGAGGGGTCGCTTGACCCGAGTCTGGATGGCGGCCCGAGCGTCGAGACGACCGCGACACTCAAGGGCAACGAGGACACGTTCTGCGGGAACTTCGCGGGTGACGAAGACGCCTACGAGGCACTCGTCCACGATATAAAGGCGACCGACAGGCTCGCCGACCGATACGGGCCGGGGGAGCATCTCGAGGACAACATCGACATCGAGATGCTCCGGTCGAAGGTCGAGCATCTCCGGACGCAGGTGCGAGACCTCTCGACCGAGAAGCTGACTACGCTCAAAGAAGAACTCACAGCGATGCAGGAGTCAGTGGCCGCCCGGGTCGGGGACCTCCGGACCAATCAGCGGTGGGCGAAGCTCCGTGACGACCTCGGGGTCTCGTCGCGCATCCAGCGGCTCCGAGACCTGCAGACCCAGGCCCAGAAGTTCGTGGACAACCACATCACCACTGAACTCATACTGTCGGCTATAACTACGTGAAGATATTCCCCAGTCCGGGGTGTCGATACTGCTCACGCGCTTATAGCCGACAGTATCAGCGAGCGCCAGCAGCAGGCACAGCGAGCCCCCGGCGATCAACGACCCGGCCAGGGCGGCACCGACCCCGAGACTAGCCCCACGGCAGTTCCCGATGAGACCGAACCGGGCCAGCAGGCCCAAGCCAGTCCGGACGCGACCGGGAAAACGGACCAGTCGCCGACCGACTGCGAGCGCTGCGAGGAGGAGATGGCCCGCGTCCGCCGCGAGGGGCGTGTCCGGCAGTTCGCCGAAGAGATGGAGCTTCGAGAACTCAACGTCGGGGTCTCGGTGGATATCGTCACCCAATCGCCCACGCCGAAGGCGAACCCGAAGTTCGAGCGCCGGCCCGATCGGTTTTGCAAAAACTTCGACGGCGACGAGAATGCGCTGGATGCACTCAAGCATGACGTCCAGCGGGTCACCACCGTTGCTCGAAACAACGCAGGCGGGGAATTCGTCGAAGACGTCGTCGACGTCGAGATGGTCCGGTCGAAGCTGGAGACGTTGCCGGAGTCCGTCGAAGGGCTCTCCGAGCAGAATCTGAGAGACCTCCGAGGATCACTCGCCGAAATGCGCGACCGGCTGGCCGAGCGGATACAGGACCTCCGAGACAGTCAGCGACGGAAACTGGAGCAGTTACGGGAGAAGCTAAACCTCTCCTTGCGGCTCGAACGTCTCGAGAACCTGAAAGAGCAGGCCGTCGAGGTCATCGACCAGCACCTCGATCCCGAACTGGACCGTCGCCAACAGCCGGGTACCAACTCCGACGACGATCCATCGAGCAGTCCGAGCAGCGGTGGGCCAGAGACCGGACCCGACAGCAGGCCCAGTTCCGGCTCCGGTACTGAGTCGGGCTCAGACGGTGGCTCGGGTACCGGAAGCAGGAGTGGTAACGATGGGGCCAACGGTGGCACTGGGGCTACCGGGAGCGATGGAACTAGCGGCGCCAGCGGATCGAGCGGGAGCAGCGACAGTAGCGGTAGCGCCACGACTGACGATGGCACAGGCGCGGACGGAACGGACAGCGGGGGGACCGGCGAGGATACCGAGCCCGACGCCGATGAGAGCGGTGACGGCTGGGGGACCGGTGAGCAGGACGGCACCCCCGACGGTGCGGACTCCGAGCCCGACCGTGACGTCGATGACGAACCCGGCAACGACCGGTCTGAAAAGGAAGAACGAGACCGACGAGGCGAACCCGACGAAGAGGGTCCCGACGAGGACGAGGACGAGAACGAGCGCGAAGCCGAAGAACCTCATCAGGACGACGAACCCGAGGCGGACACCGAACCAGATCACGGCCCGATGTTATAAGCAGTCGTATGCTCCTGCCGACGAGAAGCGCCGGGAGTCCGTCACTATGACGCGTCGTTGTTCCCGCCGCCGGTCCGTCACCACCGACTGTGGATGCCACACTCGGAGGTGGCCAGAGCCGCTACGACGACACAACAGCGTGGTCGTTCCGATACGGGTCAGGCGTCCGGCGGGAGTTGTGCATCGGGGTCGCTGCCCTCCAGTGCGGACTCGATCTCCGCGGTGACCTCTATCCCGCTCAACATGTCCTCGCCATACACCGCTAGAGTGCCGTCGTTGTTGACCGTGAACTCGACGGCAAGCGACCCCTGTCCGGGCTCGCGAGGGTCGATCCCCTCCAAAGTGGCCTGGCCGAGGAACTCGTTGTCAGGGGCCTTGTCTGACTCACCCTGGTACACTTCGATGGCGACGGTCGTCTGGTTCGGGTCCGCGACGCTGTAGCCCTCCTGTCGCTCGGTGGTCGGCAGTTGAGTGTCGCGTTCGACGATAGGGTCGAACCGGTCGCCGGGCTGGACCTTGACCCCGATCGACTGCGGGAGAACGTCGATCAGCACCAGGCCCGCCTCCTCGGTCGATTCACCGCTCGGTAGCGCCGCCTCATCGGCTTCGTCGTCGAGCACGGCCGCCTGGATGGCCGCGCCCATCGCGACCGCGTGGTCGGGACTAATCTCCTTGGAGGGCTCCATCCCGAAGTAATCGGTAACCAGTTCTTCGACCTGTGGCATCCGCGTCGACCCCCCGATGAGCAGTACCTTGTCGATGTCCTCGACCGCGTAGTCCGTCCGGTCGAAGATGTCGTCCATCGGATCGGTGGTTCGGTCAAGGAGGTCCGCCGTCATGTCCTCGAACTGGGCGCGGGTGACCTCCTCGTCGAGGTTGTACGACTGCTCGGGCAGGACGAACGGCACCGTGAGATTCACCGACTGCTGCTCTGAGAGCTTGTGCTTGGCCTCCTGAGCGGCTTCGAAGATCCGGCCCCGCTGGTCGGCGTAGTCGGGGTCATCGCTGATGTCGACGCCGGTATCCTCCTCGATGCTGTCGTATGCGAACTGTACGATCGCCTCGGTCCAGTTCGATCCACCGAGTTCGTTGTCGCCGTCGGTCGCGACCGTCTCGATATAGTTGAACTCGTACTCGGCCTCGACCAGCGTTGCGTCGAACGTGCCCCCGCCGAGGTCGTACACGAACACTATCTCGTTGTTCACCTCGCCCAGTTGCTGCTCGCGGAATCCGTAGGCCAGCACTGCCGCGCTGGGTTCGGGAAGCAACTTCTCTACGTTCATGCCGGCAAGTTCGCCGGCCTCTCGAGTGGCGGTCCGTTCCCGATCGGTGAAATACGCCGGCACGGTGATGACCGCGTTGGTAACGTCGGTGCCCAGTCGGTCCTCGGCGTCGCCCACTAGCTTCTGGAGAATAAGCCCGGACACCTCTTGTGGAGTAAATTCCTCGTCCCCCATCATGACGGTCTCGTTGGTCCCCATGAGCTTCTTGACCTCCCGAACCGTCCAGTCGGGTTTCATCATCATGTTGTTTACCGCACTCTCTCCCACCAGCGACTCACCTTCCTCGGTCAGATGCACGACCGAGGGGGTGATGCCTTTGCCATCGCTGTTATCGATGACGGTCGGCTCCCCGTCGGTGATGTGCGCCATCGCACTGCGAGTCGTCCCAAGGTCTATGCCAATCGTACGCTCGCCGTTTGACATCAAGATAATACACAGCGGCAGCCACATTAAATCTTGACACCGCGCTGACGTTGCCGAACATCTTATTTTCGTCGCCTTCACAATGGCAGATATGTCGCCAGCGGACGGCACGACCGTCGGCATTGATTTGGGAACGACCAGAACGGCGGTTGCTCATGTGACGAGGGGCACACCGACGTTGCTCGCGAATGCCGGGGGGTACAACCTGACGCCCTCTGTCGTGCACGTCCCCCGTGACGGGCCAGCACTCGTCGGCCGTGAAGCCAGCGACCGGCTGCTGATGGAGCCAGAGCGGACCATCGCGGAGGTCAAACGCCATATGGGCGATGAGACCGAACTGAGTCTTGGACAGTCGACACGCCGCCCTGAGGAACTATCGGCGCTAATACTCGAGAAGGTCGTCAACGATGCCGCCGACCGGACCGACACCACTGTCGAGACGGCAGTCATCACCGTACCGGCGTACTTTACCGGACGGCAGCGGACGGCGACCCGTAACGCGGGTGAGATTGCGGGTCTTCACGTCGATCAGTTGCTACCCGAGCCCAGCGCGGCGGTGCTGGCCTACGGGTACGAACAGCAGAAGCTCGGGGAGGTTACCGACGAGACGCTGCTGGTGTACGACCTCGGCGGAGGAACGTTCGACGCGACGCTCGTCGAGGCCGAATACGAGCATAACTACATCGAGACGGTGTTCACCGAGGGGGACAGCGGGCTCGGCGGGCACGACTGGACGGCCGAGATCGAGGCGTGGGTGGCCGACGAGATCCGTTCCGACACCGGGATCGACGTCACCAGTGGGTCGGCCTACGCCGACCAGCGCAACCGCATCCGGTCGGCTGCTCGTGAGGCCAAACACGAACTCGTCGACCAGCAAAAGACCGTGGTAAATATTCCGTACGTCGTCCCAGAGGAAAACTACCACTTCGAACGCACGATTGATCGGGCACAGTTCCAAGCGATGACCGAGCACCTGCTCGAACAAACCCGCAAGACCATCGAGACCGTGTTCCACCAGACGGACTACACCACCGCCGACGTCGACACGGTCCTGCTGGTCGGAGGCGCCTCCCGGATGCCACAAGTGGAGTCGATGCTCCGGTCGTACTTCGGGATGGCACCCTCCAGAGAGGTCCACCCCGACCACGCCGTCGCGATGGGCGCAGCCGTCCAGGCAGCTGTCCTTGACGACAGCGTGACCGGCGTCGGCGAGATGCTGTCACATGCCGAGGACGACGGCGCCGGCGCGCCGAGCGGCATCGTCCTCGTGGACGTGCTCCCCCAGACGCTCGGGGTGGAATTGGACAACGGGCAATTCTCACCGGTCATCGAGCAGGGCGCTCAACTGCCGACGACTGTCCGCAAGGAAAATTTCCAGACGGTACACCCTGACCAGACCGCGGTCAAGTGGCCGATCCGCCAAGGCGAATCGCCACAGGCCGTCGACAACGACCTCCTCGGGACGGTCTGGATCCGTGACATCCCCCCGCGAGACCCGGACCGCGATAGCATCGCCGTCGAGTTCACCATGACCTCCGACGGCACGTTGCAGGTAGAGGTCGAAGACCTGATCACGGGCAGGCTGGTCGACGCGACGATCGAGTCCGGCATCCGACTCTCCGATGCCGAGATCACGGAAATGAGCGCTGACATCCCAGGGGTGGAGTGACGGCCTCTGTCGAGCTGGTATCGGATCTGACCGGGGAGTCGCCGGTAGGTTGGGTAGCCAGGCCGTTGCAGCGACAGAGACGCTGCTTGCCTCTGTCAGTGCAGTTTCGACTGTGACTGTGGCCGTCTGCTGGGTCAAGCCACCGGCTTGAACACGCACACCGACCACTCTGCGACTCGCTGGACGCGAGAGTTTGCCGAACCGTTCGCAGGCCGGAAAACCGCGGCACACGCGCGGCTACCGGTCGCACGTCTCACTGAACTCCGCCCGGAGGTATGGCTCCTCTGCCCGGGGTCGTAGCGACACCCATCCCACATGAACTGCGGCGAGCGCGGCGAGGAACGCTGACTCGGCTTCCTCGGCGCGAACAGTGACAGAGCGTTCAAGACCGCCGAGATCGCCCGGCAGACGGACCCCGACAGCGGGAGCGTGAGTACGGCCCTCTCCCGGTTGGAGCACCGTGACCTCGTGGAACACAAGGCTGTCTACTGATACTGTCGGCTATAAGCGCGTGAGCACTGTCGGCACCCCGGGTGGAGAATATCTTCACGTACTTATAGCCGACAGTATGAGCAATCACCGAGGACGACGAGCGGTTGCAGTCGTACGACGACTACAGTCGTGCGACGGCGCTGTTCAACGACCAGCTCGGCACGGAGGACGGCAGCGAGTGGGCGAAACACGCACCCGAGTCAGCAGGAGGACGAGCATCCGGCTTTCGAACCCGGTGATGTCGTCTTCGGTGCTGGTCCGTTCAAGAGTGCGATCGCTGCCCGGCCGTGGTTGGTCGTCTCGAACGATGTTCCACTTGGAACTGTAGCACAATTCTTGCTTTGAAGAGAAAAAACCGTTCCTGGCACTTCTTTATCAAAGGCGTCCAACAGTTGATAAATCGCGTCAGCGTCGCGTTCCGAGACATCACCCCTAAGATTCGGTGGACCGGTTCCACTCTGCTCTGGATCCCCACCAGTCACTTTTTTCAGCCGTTCGCGTGCAGATTCGTACATGCCCCGAGGATCATCTCGATGTGGCATAGTCAATTTCCGGCTCCGTTGCTTTTATTTCTTAGAACGGAAACTGTACGACAATAAAAGATCAAGGACATGATGGAAGAACAGGAGAACGAGTGGGAGCAGGCCGAAAGCGACGATGAAGAAGCCGAAGAGGAACCGCTCGCGGCCGACGACTGATAGTGATTGCTGTACCTGTGTACCGGTACGACCGTACGCTGTCGTGCGGTGGATCCGGCACTGACTTACAGCAGTTACTATGACCCCGGCAGTCACGGACTGTCCGGACTGTGGGGGTGGGACGCTCCCGTTCCCGGTCCCCGCGGAGTACCAGTCGCTGTTGCCCGGCGAGGACCCGGGCGCGGTGCTGTGCCGGCGGTGTCTGTCGCTGTACCCGGACCCGGACCCGCCCGGGGAGCCCCCGGAGTTCCGGCGCGTCAGCGACGCGTTCCCGACGAACCCGGACGCGGCCGTCCCGATGGCGCTGGCGGTCGGCCTGCTCGACAGTCTCGCGCTGTACCGCTCGGAGATTGGCGACCTGCTCGCGGCTGCCGAGCGCGCCGGAACCGACCCGCTGCTGGTTCTCGACCGGCTGGCCCGCGACCCGGAACTCGATCCCGCAACCGACCTCGCCGGCCGCCGCCACCAGCTCGAACAGCTCCTCTGATACGGACTGCTGTAAGTCATACTGTCGGCTATACCGACGTGAAGATATTCCCCACCCGGGGTGCCGACAGTGCTCACGCGCTTATAACCGACAGTATGAGTGGTGTACCTGTGTCCCGGGACGACCGTACGCTGTCGTGCGGTGGATCCGGCAGTGACTTACAGCCGGCAGCATCAGGCCACGCTCGATCGTGTGCCAAACTGGTTAGGTACACGTATTTTCCCCTCGAGAGGAGAACCGTGAGGTGCGGCATCGGCGGAACGATGCCGTGCGACGCTCAGCCACGAGTTGTCGTCTTGCAAGTTACCGTCTCTCCCGAGCCGGTTTCACCGACCCCCGACTACATCCCCCCACTCCACCCCACCCCTTCTGTGCTCGCCGTGCGACGGCTCCCAGCCCCAAGTCCGGTGGCTGTTCGTCTGGTTGTCGGAGGCCAGCGGCCGTTTAGACGTTTGTCGCGTACCGCAGGAGACCGGCGACGCCGCCGAAGGCGGTGAGGAGCTGTTCGCCCTTCTCGAAGTCGGTCGAGACGAAGATCGTCTCGGTGCCGCGCTGGCCGGCAATCTCCATCAGGTGATCGATGGCGTCGTCGCGTTCGCCCCCGGTGACGTCCTCGCCACACCGCGAACAGGTGTGGGTCGGCGTCTCCGCGCTGCTGTTGACGAGTTCGCGCTCCTCGTGGCCGTCGGTACACCCGTAGGTGACGACGTCCTTGCGGAGGTCCTCGCTTATCAGGAGACGGTCGACCGATCCCATCACGAGGTTCTCGCGGGTCGCCTCGAACCCGTAGGTCGCGAGGTCTCCGTCGTGGAGTTCCTGGAAGAACTCCTCCATGACCTGCTTGTCCTCCAGAATTTCGCGTTCGGCCAGCACCTCGCCGGCAGCGTCGACGAGGTCGTACAGCCCCGACTCGTCGGTGTACGAGACGTCGAACTTCCCGAGCACGAGGTCTCGGAGTTCGTGGTGGAGGTAGTCGCCGTCGAGGAACTCGTCTTTGGTCGGCGAGGGTCCACCCACGAGCACCCCGTCGAGGTTGTGGCGCTCGGGGACGAACAGGTCGTTTGCCATCCCGGCGACTTCCTGGTAGAAGTTGTCGATGGCCTCGAGACGGAGGCGAGCGAAGCGCTGTGCGGACTGGCCGCCCTTGCGCTGTTTGCCCGGGACGAGCGAGGTCGCGGACTTGACGGGATCGACCCGTTTGCCCCGGAGCCACCCGACGTTGGCCTCCCGCCGGTCGAGGACGACCAGCCCGAACAGGCCCTTGTCGGCCAACATCTCCGCCAGGGGGTCGGTCAGGAACGCCGAGTCGCAGTGGTAGCGGAACGACTGGACCGGCTCGGGCGGGTTCTCGAGGACACGTGTTACCATCTCGGTCTGTCCGCCGCCGGCGTCGACTGCCCCCGAGAAGAGGACCATCCCGTTCTCGGGCGGGGTGTCGTAGTACTTGAGGCGGTCCTTGATGCTCTTGAGGGCGTCCTGGACGTTCGTGCGGGTGTCCTTGGACTTGATGTTGCTCGCCTCGGAGTGTTCCTGTGTGATGTGTCCGACGACGTCGCTGACCTGGCGGTCGGGGGGCACGTAGATGGTGACGAGTTGTGTTCCCGACCCGCGGTAGCCTCTGAGTTCCTCGATGAGTTTCCTGAACTCGTATTTCTGTCTGTCAGTCTGCTCGGCCTCGACCTCGCTCATCGGTAGACACTTGGCGAGAACGGCGTATGAATGTGTTGACCGGGCTCCGGTCACATCGACTCGGGGGCGGCGACACCCAGCGCGTCGAGGGCGTTCGCGATTGCGTTCCGGGCCGCCACGACGACAGCAAGGCGCGCCTGCCGCGTCTCGCCGCCGGCGTCGAGGACTGGACACTCCCGGTAGAAGGCGTTGAACGCCTCGGCGAACGCCCGGGTGTAGGTGGCGACGACGTGGGGCCGGAGGTCCTCGGCGGCCTCCGCTATGGCCGCCGGGAACCGCGCGACGACCCGCACTAACTCGCGTGCTTCCGGCCGCTCGAGCGCCGCGGCGTCGGCTTCGGCCGGGGGGACCTCCTTGCCGGCCGCCCGCGCCTCCTCGAGGATGCCACACGCACGGGCGTGGGTGTACTGGACGTACGGGGCGCTCTGTGCTTCGAAGTCGAGGGCGTCCTCCCACTCGAAGGTGATCGCCTTCGAGGGCTGCTTGGCGACGATGTCGTAGCGGACCGCGCCGACCCCGACCTGGCGGGCGATCCGCTCGACGTCGGCGTCGGCCAGGTCGTCGTCGCGGATCCGGTCGCCGATCCGGTTCTCGACCTCCCCGCGGGCCCGCTCGACGGCCTCGTCCAGCAACTCGTCGAGGTCGATCCCCGTCCCCTCGCGGGTGCTCATCCCGCCCTCGGGGAGGTTTACCCACGAGTAGTGGACTGTCCGGAGGCAGTCGGTGTCGTGGCCCAGCGACTCGAGAGCCGACCGCAACTGCTCGGCCTGGAGCTTGTGGTCCTCGCCGAGGACGGTCACGGCGCGGTCGAAGTTCGCGAACTTCCACTCGTGGTGAGCCAGGTCGCGGGTCGTATAGAGGGAGGTGCCGTCGGCCCGCAGGAAGACGAGATTCTTGTCGATGTCCTCGAACTCGAGTTGCCAGGCGCCATCCTCGTAGACCGTGGCCCCGAGGTCCTGCAGGCGGTCGACGACGTCGTCGGTCGAGCCGTCGCGCACGAAGCGGGTTTCCTTGACGAACTCGTCGAACTCCGCGGGCAACCGCCCGAGGGTCGCGCGCATCCCCGCCAGCACTGCGTCGACGACCTCGCTCACCCGCTTGTAGACCGCCTCGTCGCCGTTCTCGAGCCCGCGCAGGATGGCGCCGATCTCCTCCTCGGCTGCCTCGACGTCCGCAGGGTCGCCCTCCTCCAGGTACGCGTTCCCCTTGCGGTAGTACCGCACGAGGTCGTACTCCGGGGAGTCCCGCTCCGGTTCGGGGAGGTCCGACTCGTCGAAGGTCTCGTAGGCCCAGGTGAACACGGCGATCTGGCGGCCGGCGTCGTTGACGTAGTAGTGACGCTCCACGTCGTGGCCCGCGTAGTCGAGTACGCGCGCGAGGGCGTCGCCGATGATGGGGTTGCGAGCGCGCCCGACGTGGATGGGACCGGTCGGGTTGGCGCTCGTGTGCTCGACGACGACGCTCGTCCCTGTCGGGTCCAGCGTCCCGTAGTCGTCGGCCTGTGCGGCCCCGAGGGTGTCGTCGATGTACCGCTCGCCCGCGAGGAAGTTCACGTACGGCCCCCGGGTTTCGACGTCGACGACGTACTCGCAGTCCCCGACGTCGAAGGCCTCCGCCACCTGCCCGGCGACGGCTGGGGGCGCGGCCTCCGCCTCGCTTGCGAGTCGGAAGGCGACGCTCGAGGCCAGCACCGCCTCGACGTCCTCGGGCGGGCGCTCGAGACCGAGGTCGTCGGCCGGGTACCCGACTTCCGCCAGAGCCCGTCCCAGACCGTTCTCGACCTCTGCGCGCAGTGCCAGGAACATACTCCCGTTTTACTAGCGGGGGGCTTAGGGGTAACGGGTTCGGCTCCCCGGCCCCCTCGGGGCCGCTGTAGCCCCTCTCCGGGTCGGTTGCCCGACGTCTGCTGACTGGTCCTGTGACGATGGCCCCTGTCGTGTCCCTGTCTCCCCGGACAGTCTCACTACCTGTTCGAACCCTGTCGTGCAGTCGCCCGACACAGTTACACAGTCCGCACGAACGGTGTGGCCGGGAGTGTGCGGCACGTCGTGGCGCCGGATACACGTACACGCTCGGGGGAGAAAACCCATCCAGTGCTCTTTCAGAGCCAGAAACTACAGCGCGAGACACGCCCTCGCGTTCCAGGATTGTCCGGGGATGGGAGTCACACTGATACTGATTGCTGTGGGTTGCCGGATCCACCGCACGACAGCGTACGGTCGGGCCGGGAAACAGTCACAGACACTGTGACTGGTGTGCCTGTGTCGGCGGCCGCGTCCGGCCGTCCCGACGGGACAGACACGGGCTGTCACTTCTCTCTGTCACCAGCCGTGTCCTACACGCCTGTGCCGGCGATGGTTCCAATATCCGCCACGAGGACGCGCCCTCTACACCCACCCCACTCTCGTGTCGGCCACGGGGACGGCCCCCCGTGATTTCCGGTCTGGCCCTGCAGGAGCCGTCGGGACAATGGGTTGATACTATTAAATCCTTTGTGGCCGAGAACGTGCGATGAGTCCGAGCGACTCCGGCGGGCCCCCGAAACCAGGATGACAGTCCCCCGACGCGTCGGGAGCGTCGGTGCCAGTCGAGTGCGCTGATACGGATCGTTGTACGCCAGTGCCGGATCGACCGTACGACAGCGTGTGGGCTACCGGGACACGGTTCCAGTAATCCGTACGACACCACCGCTGGTGTTATTGGTCCGGAAGGCACAACCCCGGGGTATGAGCGACGCCGACGGGCCAAAACAGGTGGATGACCCGAACTACCACAGCGTGAACCACACCGCTGCCCAGACCTGTGGGTGGACGAAAAACGCCATGCGCGGGGAGGGCAAGTGTTACAAGAACATATTTTACGGAATCGAGTCACACCGCTGCATCCAGATGACGCCGGTAGTGAAGTGCAACGAGCGGTGCGTGTTCTGCTGGCGCGACCACGCGGGTCACGCCTACGAACTCGACGGCGTCGAGTGGGACGACCCCGGGGCGGTCGTCGACGCCTCCATGGACCTCCAGCGGAAGCTTCTCTCGGGCTTTGGCGGCAACGACGAGGTGCCCCGCGATCGGTTCGAGGAGGCGATGGAACCCCGCCACGTCGCCATCTCGCTCGACGGCGAACCCACGCTGTACCCGTACCTCCCGGAACTGATCGAGGAGTTTCACGACCGCGACATCACCACGTTTCTGGTGTCGAACGGCACCAACCCCGACGTCCTCGCCGACTGCAATCCCACGCAGCTGTACGTCTCGGTCGACGCTCCCGACCGCGGCACCTTCGAGTCGACGGTGAAGGCTGTCGAGGACGGTGCCTGGGACTCGCTGATCGGGACGCTGGACGTCCTCGCCGCAAAGGACCGGACACGGTCGGTCGTCCGGACGACGCTGGTGCGGGACCACAACATGCACCACCCCGAGTGGTACGCGGCGATGTGCGACCGCGCGGACGCGGACTTCGTCGAACTGAAGGCGTACATGCACGTGGGCCACTCGCAGGGCCGGCTCGACCGCGACTCGATGCCCGACCACGCCGAGGTACGGGCGTTCGCGGAGTCGATGCGCGAGCACCTCCCCCGCCACGACGTTCTCAAGGAGGTCGAACGCTCCCGCGTGGCGATGCTCGCCCGCGACCCCGACACGTGGGTGCCGAAACTCGAGAAGTCCAGCGCGTTCTGGGACCGGGATCCGGTCGCGGGGTCCTGACTGCCGCGCGCCACGGCGGCCGTCACTGGCCGTCGATCTCGACCGACTCGAGGGTGACCGGCGACGTCGGGCGGTCGTCCGAGTCTGTCCCGACGCTGCCGATCGCCTCGACGACGTCTATCCCCTCGACAACCTCGCCGAAGACGGCGTGTTTGTCGTCGAGGTGGGGCTGGGCGCCGAGCGTGATGAAAAACTGCGACCCGTTGGTGTCGGGACCGTGGTTGGCCATCGACACCGTCCCGGCGCTGTCGTGACGCAGTTCCGGGTGGAACTCGTCGTCGAACGTGTAGCCGGGTCCGCCCCGTCCCGTTCCTGTGGGATCGCCGGTCTGGATCATGAACCCTTCGATGACACGGTGGAACGGTACGTCGTCGTACAGCGGTTCATCGACCTGCTCGCCCGTCTCGGGGTCCTGCCAGGTCCGCTCGCCGGTCGACAGACCGACGAAGTTCTCTACGGTGTTCGGGGCGCGCTCCTCGAAGAGACGGATCCCGATGTCACCCTCGGAGGTGTGCAGGGTTGCGGTCAGGCCACTCATGTTCTCGGGGACGCCGGCGTCCGGTAAAGGACTGCCGGTCTAGAAGGCCGCCGGCTTGTCCATGATCCGCACCACCCGGTCGCGGAGTGCCTCCGGGTTGCCCGCGCGGAACTCCCTCGCGTGGCGGCGGGCCGCGAGGAGGTGGGCACAGGCGGTCTCGTAGCGGTCGAGCGCGATGTCCCGCGTACCCAGCATCTGGAACGTGTCCCCCTCGGACTCGTACCGGTCGGCGAGGCGTCGGCGGTTCTCGATGGCCCTGCCAGCGAGCCACTCGGTCTGCATCCGGAGAGAGTCTGTCTCGCCCGCGAAGCCGGCGCCGCTCCCCCACCCGGCTGCGAGCGCGTCCCGGTAGCAGACGAGCGCGTGTTCCCAGGCCGCAACCGCCGCGTCGGGCGTCTCGGCGTCGTGGGCGCGTGCGAGTGCCGCCTCGGCCCGCTCCAGCGGTCGGGTCCGGAGCCGGTCGAGTGCCTCCTCGAGGGCGTCCTGTTCGGCCCGGATGTCCTCGGCCACTGCGAACCCCTCGTCGGTGGCCAGCGAGAGGGCGGTCTCGAGACGCAACCGGGCCCGCTCGTACGCGGCGTAGGCGGCGTCGAACTGGCTCGCCCCTGTCAGGTCGGCCCCCTCCTGGCGGAGCGCCCCGGCGCGCTCGAGCAACGCCTCCGTGCGGGTTCGTGCCAGTTCGCGCTCGACCGACACGACACGTTCCTCGACCGCCTGCCTGACAGGTTCGGGAGCCGCGGCCGCCCGCACTCTCGCCGTCGCGATCTCGTCGCGGGCCGCCTCGCGGGCCTCCGCGGCGGCGTCCATCCCGCCGGCCTCGACGTGCTCGGACACGTCGGCGATGTGGCCTCTGGCGTCCTGGAGCGCCGCAACGGCGCGCTGCCACGCGTCGCTGGCGTCCGAGACGAACGACACGACCTCCTCGACGCCGCTCGCGTCTCCCGACCTGAGCGTGATCGTGCCCCGTCCCCAGACCCTGATTGCGATACCGATCCGCAACAGTCCCCCGCGCTCCTCGACGGTCTTCAGGTCGGTGTACGGGATGTCGGCCGTCCTCGCGCCCGAGTCGGTGTCGATGACGATCACCAGCTTCCGGTCGGTGACGGCCAGCAGCGTCCCGCCCTCCCCGCTGCCGCGCTCGGTCGTCTCGTCTTCGTACTCGTGGACGAGGCTGCCGCTGCTCGTGAGCCTGTGGACGACGCTCTCGGTGACCTCGAGCCGCGCCTCCAGTGCCTCCACCATCTGCTCGCTCGCGGCCTGGTCTCCGCCCAGGAGCCGGGACCGCAGCCCCCCGTCTCGGGCCATCGCTATCCCTCGCAGGCCTCCATACGGCACGTTGGTCAGTCCGTGGTATAAGAATTCCTGACCGCCGCCGGCCCCCGGCCCGCGACCAATCGAACGATCAGTATCAGTGGATCTGGTCCTCGTCGCCCTGGAGGTGACAGGCGACGAAGTGTCGCCCGCCGCCGTGCTCGGTTTCGGCCTCGTAGGCCGGGTCGGCCCGCGCGCAGACGCTCTCCCGGACGAACGCCGACGCGAGCTGTGACTCGGCACTCTCCCAGTCGCCCCGCTCGATGGCGTCGATGGCCCCGGCGACTACCTCGCCAGCCTCGCCCCGGGGGGCCGTGTCGAAGTACCGGTCTCGGACCGCGGCGGCGTCCCCGGCGGCGAACTCCCGGCGGTCGACCGCGCGGACGAACCGCCGGATCGCGTCCCACTCCTCGGCCGTCAGGTCGTACCTCTCGGGTGCGATGAGGTCGGGACACCGGGTGTGGAACCGACAGCCCGGCGGCGGGTCGACGGGGCTGGGCACCTCGCCACCGAGGACGCCCCGCTCGCCCGAGGCGCGCGGGTCCGGCACCGGGATCGACCCGAGTAGCGCCCGCGTGTATGGGTGCTGTGGGTTCTCGAACAGTTCCTCCTTGCCGGCCACCTCCACCAGGTTCCCGAGGTACATCACCGCGACGCGGTCGCTGATGTGGCGGACGACCGAGAGGTCGTGGGCGATGAAGATGTACGTGAGCCCGAACTCCGCCTGCAGTTCGCGCATCGTGTTCAGCACCTGTGCCTGGACGGAGACGTCCAGCGCCGAGACGGGCTCGTCACAGACGACGAGGTCGGGCTGGACCGACAGCGCGCGGGCGAGGTTGATCCGCTGGCGCTGCCCGCCGGAGAAGGCGTGCGGGTAGCGGTTGTAGTGTTGCGGGTCCAGCCCCACCGTCTCCAGGAGGCCGCGGGCGCGGGCCTCCCGCCCCTCGGCGTCGAGCATCCCGCCGGCGCGCATCGGTTCCTCGACGATCGGGCCGACCTTCATCCGCGGGTTCAGTGACGACTGGGGGTCCTGGAAAATGAGCTGTGCGTCCTGACGGACCGTCCGGAGTGCGCCCGTGCCCAGTTCAGCCAGGTTCCGCCCCTTGAAGTAGACAGCCCCGTCGGTCGGCTCGACCAGCCGGAGGATCGCTCGGGCGAGCGTACTCTTCCCACAGCCCGACTCGCCGACCAGCCCGAGGGTCTCGCCCCGGTGGACGTCGAAAGAGACGTCGTCGACCGCCTGCACCCGATCGCGCTCCACCGAGAGCGGCAGCCGGCCGTCGCCGCCGAGGTCGACCTGGAGTCCCCCGAGGGCGCTCCCGGACTCCGCGAAGTGCTTGGTCAGCCCGTCGACCCGGAGGAGCGGCTCGCCGGGATCGGGATCGGCCGGGAGGTCCGGGTGGCGGTCGGCGCCACCGTCCCCGAACAGGCGGTCCAGCCTACCCATCGCGCCCCTCCGTCCCCGGGTCGGACCGCTCGAGGTTCTCGATCGGCCGGCTCGACCCGTAGTCGACCTCCGGGAACACGTCTCCGTGTTTGAAACACGCAGCGCGCTGGGGCTCGTTCTCCGCGACGGTCCGGCAGGGGGGATTCCGTTCGGTGCAGACCTCGCGCGCGTCCGGACACCGGGTGTGGAACCGACAGCCCGGCGGCGGGTCGATGGCCTCGGGCATCACGCCGGCGATGGGGTCGAGTCGCTCGACGGTCTCGTCGGGCCGGGGCACCGAGTGCAACAGCGCCTCCGTGTACGGGTGTTTCGTGTCGTAGAAGAGGTCGTCGACGCCCGCCTGCTCGACAATCTCGCCGAGGTACATGACGTTCACGCGGTCACAGATCTCGGCGACGACGCCCATATCGTGGGTCACCCAGACGAAGCTGGTACCGTACCGGTCCTGGAGGTCCCGGACCAGGTCGAGGATCCCCCCCTCGACGGTCACGTCCAGGGCGGTGGTCGGCTCGTCGGCGATTATCAGGTCGGGTTCGCAGGCCAGCGCCATCGCGATGAGGACGCGCTGGCGCATCCCGCCCGAGAACTGGTGGGGGTAGTCGTCGTACCGGCTCTCCGCGTCCGGGATGCCCACCTCCCTGAGCATCCCGATGGCCTCCTCGCGTGCCTCGGCACCCGCCAGGTCCCTGTTCACCTCGATGAACTCCCGGAGCTGACCGCCCGCCGTGTAGACGGGATTCAGGCTCTCCGTCGGGTCCTGGAAGATGATGGCGATCCCGTTGCCCCTGACGCGCTCGCGCATCTCGGTCTCCGAGAGGACGTCCTCCCGGGAGGCACGGCCAACAGGGCCGGACTGTCCGCCCGTGTCGTCTTCCCGCTCGAAGGCGACGAGCGTCTGGTCGCGAAACCGGACCTCGCCGCCGACGATCTCGCCGGGGTCCTCGACCAGCCGCATGATCGAGCGGACGGCGACACTCTTGCCCGCGCCCGACTCGCCCACGAGACCGACAATCTCGCCGGGGTGGACCTCGAAGGAGATCCCGTCGACCGCCCGGACGACGCCGTCCTCGGTGAAGAAGTACGTCCGCAGGTCCTCGACGCTGAGCAGCGGGTCGTGCATGGTCAGTTCTTGAGCCGCGGGTCCAGCGCGTCCCGGAGGCCGTCGCCGAAGAGGTTGAACCCCACGACGGTGAGCAGTATGGCCAGTCCGGGCCAGACGCTGAACCAGACGTTCTGGATCATGTAGTCGCGCGAGACCGAGAGCATCCGTCCCCAGGAGGGCGTGGGCGGGTTGACGCCGAAGCCCAGAAAGGAGAGGCCAGCGACCGTGAGGATCGCCGTGCCCACGCGCAGCGTCCCCTGGACGAGCACGGGCGTGAAGCTGTTGGGGATAACGTGGCGCCGGAGAATCGCGGGCGTGGAGACGCCGGCCGCGCGTGCGGCCTCGACGTAGACCTCCTCGCGGACGCTGAACACCCGCGAGCGGATCAGCCGGGCGAACTCCGGGACGTAGACGACGCCGACGACGAGCATGATGATCGTCAGGTTCTCGCGGGCGCCCAGGACCGCCACCAGCGACAGCACCAGCACGAGGAACGGGATCGAGTACAGCGTCTCCACGAACCGCATCAACACGTCGTCGACGCGGCCCCCGTAGTAGCCCGCGACGGCGCCGACGGCCGTCCCGCCCAGCAGACCGACGACCGCGGCGACGAACCCGACCTGGATGGCGACCCGCGACCCGTAGATCAGCCGCAGGAGGATGTCCCGCCCCCGGTGGTCGGTCCCCAGCGGGTGGGCGAGAGTGCCCTCCCCGAACTGGTTCTCGAGGCCGACCGGCGGCAGGAGCCGGGGTGTGTTCGCCGGCTCGGCGACCGGGCTCGTCCAGACGGCCTTCGCCAGCGCGTACTGTTCGACGCCGAGGCCCGCGAAGAACCCGAACCGGGCGAGGTAGTCGAAGAGGACGGCGTCGATCCAGGCGACCGCGGCGACCGCGGTGACGACACCCACGACGACCAGCCCGGCGGCGGCGGTCGGGTCCCGGCGGATCTGTGCCAGCGTGTACCGCCAGCCGTACCGCGCCTCGACGTCCTCCTGCCGGTCCCAGCTACCGGTTCCGTCGCGGTCCGGGGCGAACACGTCTCCCGTTCCGGCGTCAGCGTCGGTGTCGCCGGTGTGACCCGCCACAATCACACCTCCCTGGCCCCGTAGGACACCCGCGGGTCCACGTACGCGTACGTGATGTCGGTCAGGATCACGCCCACGACGAAAAACAGGCTGAAGACCAGCGTCGTTCCCATGATGAGCGGGTAATCGAGGTTGTAGATGGCCGTCAGAATGAGCGTTCCCATCCCGTTGATGGAGAAGACGGCCTCGATGAGGATGGCGCCGCCGATGGCCGACGCGATCTGGAGGCCGACGACGGTGATGACCGGTAGCTGGGCGTTCCGGAAAGCGTGTTTCCGGAGGATGGTGCGCTCTCTCACCCCGTAGGCGCGCGCGAGCGTCACGTAGTCCTGTGAGAGGACGTCGAGCATCTCCGAGCGCTCGATGCGCGTGATGGCGGCCATCTGGAGGGTCCCGAGCGCGACGACCGGGAGGACGAGGTGTGAGAGCGCCGTCCCGAGGACGTCGACGCGGGTCGAGGCGCCCGCGACACTCGCCGGGTCGGCCCACGGGAGCACGAGGTCGGTCGAGGGGAACCACCCGAGTTCGAACACGAAAAGCAGGATGAGCACGAGCCCGATCCAGAAGGAGGGGGTGCTGACGCCGACCAGCGAGACGACGCGGGCGGCGTGGTCGGCGGGTTCGTTGCGCCGCTTGGCCGAGAGTACACCCAGCGGAACCGCCACCACGACGGCAAAGAGGTAACTCGAGAGCATGAGGAGCATCGTCTTGGGGAACCGCTCGGCAATCTTGGTCCTGACGGGCGTCTCGAAGTAGAGACTCCGGCCCAGGTCGCCCCGGACGACGTCGGCGAGGTAGGTGACGTAGCGTCTCCACAGCGGCTGGTCGAGGCCGTACTTGGCGCGGATGCTCTCGACCTGTGCCTGGCTGGGCGAGGGGCCGAGCATGGTCTGGACCGGGTCGCCGGGGATGGCGTTCGCGAGCAGGAACGTGACCGTGACGACCCCGAACAGTACCGGGACGGCCTGGACCAACCGCCAGACCGCATACCGCGCGACTCCCATGGCCGGGGACGCTACTCCACCGAGACGCTGCTTCCCTCGGCGACCAGCCGGAACTGGGCGGTCGGGTGAGCCGCGAAATCACGGACGCGGTCCCGTACGCCGAAGCTGTTCCTGAGGTTGTACGAAGGGATGTGGACCCGCTGTTCGAGGATGGTGGTGATGGCGTCGACGTACCGCGAGCGTCGCTCCTCGCGGTCGGTCGCCAGCCGGGCCTGCGTGATGTCCCTGTCCACCTGGTCGTTCCGGTAGAACGTCCCGTTCGTGACCCCCTCCTGCTCCTGGGCGAACAGGAAGTACATGAACGTGTCCGGGTCGGGCGATCCGGCCCACCCCAGCGTGTACATGTTGTAGTCGTCGGCGCTACCGGTGTTGTACTGTTCGAGAAACTGGGACCAGTCGAGGCGTGTGACGTTCGCGCTGTAGCCGGCGGCCTCGATGCCGTTTCCGACGGAGACGCCGATGTTCTCGCGCTTGTTGTCCGGTGGGACGATGATCTCGGCCGTCCAGTCGTCCGGGACCGCCTCGGCGTCGTCGAGCAGCGACTTCGCCCTGTCGACGTCCCTCTCGCGTGGGATGTCGGCCCACTCCTCGACCGGGAAGTCCCACTGTTCGGAGAGGACGCTCGGGACCGGCGCGTACTGGCGGACACCGGTGGGTTCGACGAACTGTTCGACGGCGTCGTCCATCGAGAACGCGTAGTCGACGGCCTCGCGGACCTGCGGATCGGCCGTCGCCCCCTCGTTGCAGTTGAACGCGAGGTAGAAGTAGCCGACACCCTCGACGGCCTCGACGCTCGCGTTCGACATGTTCTCGATGGTCTGCCAGGACTGGGGCGGGATGCCCTTCACGACGTCGTTCTCGCCGGTCTCGAGCGTGGTGATGCGGGTCGTCCCCTCCTCGACCGGGGTGAACTCGACGGTCGAGAGGTCCGGCACCGGTTCCCCCCAGTAGTCGTCCCACCGGGAGAGTTCGACGAACTCGCCCTCGTTCCAGTCCCCGAAGGTGAACGGTCCCGATCCGACGGGAGCCTCCTTGTTGAACGCGTCCTTGTCCGCCTCGCGGACCGACTCGGGGACGACGCTGCGCGAGAGGTACCACTTGAACGCGCCGAACTCGAACCTGAGGTCGTACTGGACGGCCGTCTCGTCGACCGGTTCGACCGTCTCGATCATGTTGACCTCGCCCGCGTTCTCGGTCTCTTCCTCCAGGGGGGCGGTGTACGAGTAGGCGACGTCCGAGGCGGTCACGGGGTCGCCGTTCTGGAAGGTCGCGTCGCCGTTCAGCGGGACGATCCACCGCTGGCCACCCCGCTCGATTTCGGGCTGGCCGCTGGCCAGTTCCGGCACCAGTTCGAGGTCCTGGCTGAACTGGTAGGGTGCCTCGAAGATCTGGTCGGCCACCTCCGCCGACGGGACGTCGTTCAGGACCACCGGGTCGAACTCGATCGGCGATTTCGCCTGTGCCAGCTGCAGGCGGCCGCCGCTCCCGTCGCCGTCGCCGCTGTTGTCGCCGTCGCTGCCACCGTCGCCGTCACCGTCGCTGCCCCCGCCGACGCAGCCGGCTAGCGCGAGAGTCGTCGCGCCACCCACCCCGCGGAGGAGGACCCGTCGCGGAACTCTACGGTCGTTGCTGGGACCTGTCCCTGTCATGGATGCTCACTCGCCGCGCACGGTTCGCACTACCTGCCGGCCAACAAAAATATTTGCAAACGTGTCATACGGACACAGTCCCCTGGCCCGGGTAGTGGTCGTTTCTGGGCAATAGTGGTCAGGTCTGTACACGTCTCCGCGGCCGGAACCCGGGCTCTCCGCTGGTCAGTCCGGGGATGTCGACGGAGGCTCCGTCGCGCGCGCAACAGGGAACCGAAAGCGACATTCGACAGTGGAGCCCACTCACAGGTGTGCGAGGGTGGCTGAGCCAGGCCAAAGGCGGCGGGCTTAAGACCCGCTCCCGTAGGGGTTCCTGGGTTCGAATCCCAGCCCTCGCAGTATGACAGACGAGTTGCCAGCCGCAATCGACCGGGCGTTCGCGCGCCACGACGCGTTCGAGCGGGACGGCGACGGGTTCGTCGTCGGGACGACGGTCTTCGAGGGCCGGGTCACAGCCGTCGACGGGGGCGGGCGGGCCGTCTACACGGTCACCGTCCCTGTCCCCTCGATCAGGGCGACGACGGCCGACGAGGTGGGCCAGGCGGTCGCAGAGGGGTGGCTCGACACACTGCGGCGGCGCCTCGAGGAGGCGCCCAAGGCCACCCGCTCGGACGTCGACCTGGAGACGTTCGACGTCGAGCGCGACGGCGAGGACGTGTACGTCACCTACGGCTTCGAGTGGGACGACCCGGGTCGCGCGGCCGACATCGCCAAGACGTTGATCGAGTACGTCGAGGGGACCTACGTGGAGGGGGTCATCCCGGGCTACGAGTACGAGTCACCGGTGGCGGACCTCCTCGACCGCGCCAGCCAGGGGGAGGGCGGCGGGACGCCGCTGTAGGCGAGGGTGGAATCGACTGCAGGACAATCGGACCGACCGGGAACGCGGTCGACAGGGAGGCGGGCCGCTACTCCATCGCGACGTAGGTCTGTGTAGTGTCGACGCCCTGGATGTTCTGGACGTGGGTGGCGGCGACGTCCTTCACGGCACCGGGGGAGTCGACGTCGACGACGGCGATGAGGTCGATGTCGCCGGCGACGATGTGGGCGCGCTCGACGCCGTCGACGGCCTCGATGTCGTCCCGGAGCCGGTCGGCGTCGCCGGTTCGGGCCTTGATTGTGACGTACGCGCGGACCATTCAGTTCCCCCTCGCGGTCGCACGTTCGGTGTCGCCGACGACGACGCTCCGGACGGCGCCGAGCTTGTCGAAGGCAGCGAGGATGACGAGTTCGTCACCCTCCTCGAGCGTATCGTCGGGGTCGGGTACGCGCAGCGAGCCGTCGGCCTTGCCGAACGCGAGCAGCCGCGACTCGCCCGGAAGTTCGAGTTCGGCCAGCGTGTATCCGCGGACCGGCGAGGAGCGGGTGACGGTGAACTCGACGAGCTGGAGGTTCTGTGCGATGTCGGCGATGGCACGGATATTCCCGCCCAGCAGCGCGTTCTTGGCGACAATCGCGCCCAGACGCTCGGGATAGATGACCTCGTCGACCTCGTCTGCGTACTGCCGGTAGATGTCCTCGCGGTAGTCCTCGTCGATGCGCATGACCGTCCGGCAACTGTACTGGTTGGCGATCATACACGACGCGAAGTTGTCGTTGAGGTCGCTCGTCAGCGCCCCGAGCGCGTCCGCGGCCTCGACGCCGGCCCGCTTCAGGGTCTCCTCGATGGAACCGTCGCCCTGGACGATATCGAACCCCTCCTTGCGGGCGCGGTCGACCGCCGACTCGCGGCTCTCGACGAGCACTACCTCGTGCCCGCTGTCCTCGAGGGCGCGCGCCGTCCGGAGCCCCACGCGCCCTGCACCGACGATAACGAATCGCATACTCGTCCGTACGGCGAGAGGCGTAAATAATCTTGTCACGGCCAGGGGAAGGCTTTTGCCATGCTACCCGGTACCACGAACTGATGGTCCGTGCGTTCATCATGGCGAAGACGGCAGCGGGCAAATCCACTGTGCTCCTGGACCAGATCAGGGCAACCGAGGGTATCACCGAGGCACGCGTCGTCGCGGGACAGTACGACATCATCGCCGAGGCGACCGGCGGGGAGGTGTACGACGTCATCCACAGCGTCGCTACGAGCGTACGCAACCTCGACGGCGTCGTCGACACGCGTACCTACATCTGCCTGGAGTGAGCTCCGCCCCGATGACCGCCCGCAGACGCCGTCCGACACCCCGAAGGTCGTCCGGTCCGTACAACAGGTATGGTTGACGCTGCCGACGCGCTCGGACTCGCCCTCCTGGTGTTGATAAACAGCGGGGCCGCCGCACTCCTGACGCGGTTCTTTCGCGTACGCCTCGAAACCCGCTGGGGGAGTCTCGCGTACACCGCCTTTGCCGTCCCCGTCGCACTGTTCGTCTCGACGCTCCTGCTGGGGACGGCGCTCGGCCCCGACCTCGGTAGCTCCGCGGCGGTCGTCGGCGTGACGATCCTGTTCCCCTTCTCGCTGGGCGTCTCCTTCGACTACTTCTGGATGCCCGCCCCCGAGGAAGTCGACCTGCCCGAGCGCCGGAACGCCCGGCGCAACTAGAGCAACGCCGCGAGGCGCTCCCGTACCTCCGTGCGGACAGCCTCCCTGGACTGTGTGGCGTCGATCCGCACGAACCGGTCGGGCTCGGCCGCGACGAGGCGTTCGTAGTTCTCGCGAACGTGCGCGAGGTAGTCGACCGTCTCGAACTTGTCGGACGCGCCGCTCCGTTCGGCGGCGGTTTCGGGGTCGACGTCCAGGTAGAGGGTCGCGTCCGGGGGGCGCGTCCAGGGCCGGTGAATCCCGCGGACGAACCCCACGGGGTCCTCGAACCGCCCGGCCAGGGAGGCGCCCTGGTAGGCGTACCGGGAGTCGGAGTACCGGTCTGAGACGACGACCCGGCCGCGCTCCAGGGCCGGCCGGATCGTGTCCGCGAGGTGTGCGGCGTGGTCGGCCGTGTAGAGGAACAGTTCCGCGAGGGGATCGGCCCCGTGATCTGCGACCGAGCGGCCGACGGCCTCCCCGTACCAGGTGTCGGTGGGCTCGCGCGTGAAGATTGCGTCACCGAGCACGTCGGCCTCCGCGAGCGCGTCCACGCACGTCGTCTTCCCGGCCCCGTCGAGTCCCTCCAGCGTCACGAGCATACCCCTCCTCGGCGCGGAGGCCACCTAAACCCACCCCTGCCGCTGCCCGCAGTCACGCCCCCGGATCGACGCGATCCGGGCGAGTATAACTGGCTAATAGTAGTAACTTATATTTCCGGGGACGTGCGACCATCGGGTATGCGTTTCACGGAGGAACTCGAGCCGGTTGCGGAGCCGATCTGGGAGGCGATCCTCGAACATCCGATGGTCACCCGGCTCGGCGAGGGGACCCTCGACGAGGCGCCGTTCAGCTACTGGGTCAGGCAGGACTACGTCTACCTGGTCGAGTACTCGCGGGTGTTCGCGCTCGGCGCGGCCAACGCACCCGACCTGGAGCGGATGGGGACGTTCGCGGAGTTGCTCGACGCGACAATCAACACCGAGATGGACCTCCACCGGGAGTACGCCGCGGAGTTCGGAATCGGCGAGGCGAAACTGGAGGCGACCGAGCCGTCGCCGACGACCCGGGCGTACACGGACTTCCTCGTACGGGTGGCCGCGACGGGGACGTTCGGCGACCTCGTGGCCGCACTCCTCCCCTGCATGTGGGGGTTCAACGAGACCGGCAAACGCCTCGACGCGCGGAGGCGGCCCGACCACGAGCAGTACACAGCCTGGATCGAGATGTACTCGGGCGAGGAGTTCACCGAACTCGCGGAGTGGTGCAAGGGCCTGATGGACGAGGTCGCGGCCGACGCCTCGGAGACGGAGCGCGAGCGCTACACCGACCTGTTCCGGACGTCGGCCCGCTACGAGTACCGCTTCTGGGACGCCGCCTGGCGCCAGGAGGAGTGGTCGGTGTGAGTGGCGCCGGCCCGGGGGTCCCCGGCGACTACGAGTCGTACGCCGAGGGGCGCACGGACCCGCGGTTCACCGACTGGCTCCGCGGGCGCGCCAGCCCGGACTGGACCGCGGCCACCGGACACAGGTTCACCCGCGAACTCGGCGCCGGGGACCTGGCGGACGCGGTCTTCCGGCGGTACCTCGTCCAGGACTACGCCTTCGTCGACGACCTCGTCGGCCTGTTCGGTCACGCCGTCGGCGAGGCGCCGACGATGGCGGCCAGGTCGCGGCTCGTGGACTTCCTCGGGACGCTGACCGCCGACGAGAACGACTACTTCGAGCGATCCTTCGACGCGCTCGGCGTCCCCGAGTCCGGGTACCGGGACCCGGAAACGACGGCGACGACGCGGGCCTTCCTGGACCTGCTCGGGCGCGCCGCCCGCGAGGGCGGGTACGCCGAGACGCTGGCAGTTTTGGTGCCTGCCGAGTGGCTCTACCTGGAGTGGGCAACCGCGGTCGAGGGCCGCCCCGACCGCTTCTATCTCGCGGAGTGGGTCGACCTCCACGCCAGCCCCGGCTTCGAGGACTTCGTGGGGTGGCTCCGGGGCGAACTCGACCGGGAGGGGACGGCCGCGGCCCCGCGGCGCCAGCGCCGGCTTGCCTCCCTCTTCGGGCGCACGGTCGAACTCGAGGTCGCATTCTTCGAGGCCGCCTTCGATCCCGAGGTCGGCGTCGCGAGAGCCACGGCGCCGGACCCGGCCGGCGGGAGCGACGGGGGTGGCTGACCCGTGGTGACCACGGCGACGGCCCTCGGGCTCACGGTGGCTGTGCTGGTCGCGTTCACCGGTCTCGGGATGTGGTACTCGCGGGGCCGGGTCGGGTCGGCAGAGGACCTCATCACGGCCCGCGACTCGGCCGGCCAGGGGCGGCTGACGGCGACGCTGGTCGCGTCGGTGATGGGCGTGTGGATCCTCCTCTCGGCGCCGGAGGC
>CAZUVE010000002.1:0-49004 GCA_964623735.1 uncultured Halobacteriales archaeon
TAAGTCATTGCCGGATCGGCCGTACGCTGTCGTGCGGTCGTACTGGTAAACAGTTACAGCGATCCGTATGATACTGTCGGCTATACCGATGTGCAGACATTCCCCACCCCCGGGGTGCCGACACTGCTCACGCGCGCAGAGCCGACAGTATCAGTAGTGTGGTTCGAGAGGTGTGCTTGTGTGGCCAAAGAGAAGGCTGGACGCTGCACCGGTGGTCGAAGATGTATACTTACAGTGATTGCTGTAAGCGGTTCTCGACTCGGCCACTTGACATCCCGCGGTCGAAACGGTGACTCGTCACAGCAGTCAGTGCCAGTCATCTGCACGGAGTCGTCCGACACAGTCCTGTTCCAACGCGAGTACACTGATCTGCTTGACACCACCGAAGCCAGGGCAGTATCCACGGCGAGCTGCAGTGTGCTGGAGCATGTCGATACGGCACAGTCTGGCGATACGATGGTGTTTGAGGGACCAGACGGAAGTGTCGCGGACCACGGTCACTGCAACCAGAGGGCAACACTATACTGGTCGACGGAACGGTTGAGACAATTCGCCGCGTCACGACCCGGCGAATATCTATCAGGGACTCCGTCGACCAGTATATGTACCCCTGCTCGACGAGAGGATGGCCAACACGCTCAAGCCCTGAACTGACCCTCACAGGCCTCCCTCGTGGGACCTGCCAAACGATACCGATTGTGGACCCGGTCCCACGCGTTCGCCTGTCGGTTGAACACTGTCGGTCAGCACTCCCGACTGATCTCTCGGATGAACTCGCTCCCGAAGCGTTTTGAGCATCCTGCGGCGAAAGGTTCCGGTCGGGTGTGGTTGGCGGGGCTGCACGGAGATTTCTCATCGGAGGTTCACGGTTTATCAGTCGCGTACGTCGCCAGTCTAGTCACCAGCACAGCGAGAGCCGACCACCCGAGCGAACGAGCGCGAGAGGCTGTACTCGACGGATTAGAGGTCAAACAGCTCGACGGCCGTGTCGCCAAGCATTGCGCGGACGTCGTTGGGACTGAAGTTGGCGTTGGTGTTGAGAAGCTGGAACATCTCCTCAGGCGTGTCGAAGTCAGGGTGGGGATGGTCTGTGGCGAACACCACGGTTTCCGCACCGCCTGCAATTTCGAGAATCTTCGAGAGGTGACGTGGCGTATCCGTGTGCCCGAGCGGTTGCGTAGAGAGGTAGCAGCTCTCCCGGATGTACTCACTGGGCGTTCGTTCAAGAATAGGAACGTCCTGTGAGTTCTGGAGATAGTGGTCATCCATCCGCCACATCAGCCACGGGAGCCACTCGACACCCGTCTCCTGCATCACCACATTAAGATCCGGGAACCGCTCGAAGACACCTTGGAACATCATCGAAGTGAGATGCCAGATGCCCTCGACTGGGAACGTAAAAAAGTGGTCCTCGATGAAAGTCTCGCTCCACTCACGCTGGACAGGAAAGACGGTGTTGGTACTGCTATTACCGGTATGCATGAGTACGGGCAGATCGTTGTCTTCCGCGGCTTCGTAGATCGGGTCGAACCAGCGGTGGCCAGCCGGAGGCACGAGTCCAGAGGCAGGGAGCTGGACCGCAACGGCGTCGTCTTCATCGGCCCACTCGTCGATCACCTCCGCAGCCAGGTCCGGTCGCTGATGGGCGACGAGAATCGCAGAGCTGAGCCGGTCGCTCGCGTTGTAGAAGGTGTCAGCCATCCACCGGTTGTACGCGCGGGAGATCTCGACTGCGGTCTGGTCGTGGTTGACGCTCGCAAGACCGAGGTTGATCCCTGGCGTGAGCACAGAGTGGTCAACCCCGTACTCGTTCATATAGTCGATTTTGGTTTCGGGTTTGCGAGCCTCTTTGTGGGCGAGTCCTTCACCCCATCGCCCTTCCTCAGCTTCAGAGGCCGCTTTGGTCTGGGCGAACTCGGGAGTGACCCGAGTGTTCGAGTATATTTTGCGGACGGCTTCGTCTAAGTTGTTTGTCTGCCGAATCCGCTTATCGATGGCTCGGTTCTCTATGTACGGGAGCAACTCCTCGTGAAGACGTTCCCCGACGTGTGAGTCCATGTCGACGACGGTACAGTCGGCCAGCGATATCTGACCTCTGGGCGTACCAGCAGATTCCATATTTGATGTATAGAACGGAGACATTTAAGAGTATGTGCTGATAAGGACAACTTTATGTAATTAGAACTATGAAAGCGAAAGAGGATGAACGCAGACGCAGTAGTCATGACCGAACCGGGTTCGCTTGAGCGGCGTCACGTCACGCTTCCCGAACCGGGGCCGGACGACGTCCTCCTCCGAGTCGAGATTAACGGTGTCTGTGGAACCGACGTGCACATGTATGAGGGCGGGATGGAGGGCGACGACCCGGTCTTGCCCGGCCACGAGTTCGCGGGTGTAATCGAACACCTCGGCGAGAACGTCAACTGTGACGCCGAGGGCGCGCCCATCGTGGAGGGAGACTGGCTGACGGTGGTCCCAGCCATTTATTATGGCGACGACTGGTACGCCCGGAACATGCCGACACGACCACCGCTGAGTACGGACCGGGACGTGTACGGCTTTCTGGGTGCAGAGGGAACGACGCTGGGCGGGGGCCTCTGTGAATACGCCGTCCTCACTCCGGACGCGACGTTCTACCGACTCCCCGATGGACTCGAACGGGAACTCGGCGCGCTGACCGAACCGCTCTCGGTGGCGATGCATGCTGTCGAGCGGGCTGTCCAGCCGGGGCTACCATCAATGCGCGAGGGGTTCGGGACGGGACGGAGCATCGCTGTACAGGGTACGGGCCCGATTGGCCTACTGTGCATCGCGGCTGCACAGGTCGGTGGGGCAGGCCAGATCATCGGTATCGACGCAATCGAGAACCGGCTTACGATGGCCGAGCGGTTCGGAGCGACCGAGACGGTAGACCTGACCGATCACGAGGACGACACGCTCATTGAAGCGGTTAAGAATCTCACCAGCGGCGGCGTCGGACCGGACGTGGTCGTCGAGGCCGCGGGCGTCCCACAGGCGTTGCGACAGGCCATCAACATCGTCCACGACGGCGGAACCGTGGTCGAGGCGGGTCACTACGCTTACGCCGGGGAGGTCGAAATCAATCCGACCACGATCGTACAGAAAGAGCTCAATATCTACGGGAGCAAAGCTAATCCACCGGGCCAGTTCGAGACTGCCCTCTCACTGCTCGATAGGTGGGACGGGCGCATCCCCTTCGCGGACCTCCTGAATTTCCGGGTCGGTCTTGACGACGCGACGACGGCCTACAAGCACCAGTCTGCCGGTGAGGCGTACCGCGCAACTGTCCACCCACAGCGATAGCGCCCAGCGTCGGCCCGGTGGGGTCAGGTCGGTCAGCACACGTCCAACAGTCAAGCAGTCGACGCCTCTCTGCGGGAATCACACGGACAAAAGCGCTGTCCGAATCGTAGTGGACTTGCAGTCGTCGCCAGATGATTCCAGTGAGTGTAATCCACACCTTTATATACCTCGACCAAATCGTCTGTATAACATGAACCTCAAAGACCAGACTGCAGTAGTCACTGGAGCAGGTTCGGGCATCGGTCGCGAGGCAGCAGTACTGTTCGCCGAGCGTGGCGCGAGGGTTGTCGTAGCAGACATTGACGGGCCGGCCGCCGAGAAGACGGCCTCGCGGATCCGCGAAGCCGGCGGCGAGGCGCTGGTGAGCAAGACCGATGTCTCCGACAGTGAGGCGGTCGAGGTGATGTTCGAGCGGGTCGAAAAGAACTACGGCAGCGTGGAGGCGCTCTACAACAACGCGGGCATCCCACAGCGATCAACACCGATCGAGGAAATCTCCGAGGAAACCTGGGACCGAAACCACCGGGTCAACCTCAAGAGCGTCTTCCTGATGACGAAGCACACGCTTCCGCTCATGCGCGAGAAAGGGGGGGCGATTATCAATCAGGCGAGTGTGGCTGCGTTGCGGCCAAGGGACGGGTTGTCGGCGTACGTCGCTGCAAAGGGTGGCGTGGTCGCGCTGTCGAAGCAGCTGGCCTACGAACTAGCGGACGATGGTATTCGAGTGAACGCTCTCTGTCCGGGCCCGACCGACACGGAGATGCTTCCACAGTTCACGGGCGAGGGGATTAGCATGGACGAGTACCGTTCGACGGTTCCGATGGGCCGGCTCCTGAGCGTGAATGACATCGCCAGCGCGGCGGTCTTTCTGGCCAGCGACGAGGCGTCGATGGTGACCGGTGTGGCACTCCCGGTCGATGGGGGCCGCTCAATCTGAGCCATGGAAGTCACCGACATCCAGACGTGCGCCCTGACCGACCCGATCCCGCCGGCCGAGCAACACCGGACCGACCTCGGGACCAAAGTGCGGACCCACTCAACGTTAGTGTTCGTCGAAACCAGCGAGGACGTCACAGGTATCGGGACGGCCCTCGGCAATCCGTCGGTGACGACGAAGGTCATCGAGCACCTGGCCGACACGGTGATCGGGGAGGACCCCATGGATACGGGTCGAATCTGGGAAAAGATGTACAACGGCTCCCGGTGGCAACCGGCTATCGAGTGTGGCTCTCCCCAGCCCCGATCCGACCGCCGGGGCACGACGTTGGAGGCGATGGCAGGGATCGATATCGCGCTATGGGACATTAAGGGAAAGATCTGTGACCAGCCCCTCTACAAGCTCCTCGGGGCGGTCCGCGAGTCGATCCGCGGGTATGCCAGCGGCGGCTGGGCGCCTGGCCGGCAGACGACCGACGAGCTTGGGGGCTACGTGGACGACGGCTTCGACGCCGTGAAGATGCGGGTCGAGGGAGAAGACGGCTTCTCGCTCGATACCGCCACAACGCGGGTTGAGGCCGCCCGTGAGGGGATCGGTGACGACGTAGACCTGATGATCGACGCACACGGCTCTCTCGAAACCTCGACCGCAATCCGGTTAGCCCGGCGCCTGGAACCGTACGATGTAGAGTGGTTTGAAGAGCCTGTGACTCCCGACGACCACGCGGCACTGGCCAGAGTCCGATCGGCGACCGACATTCCGATTGCGTCGGGCGAACGGGAGTTCACACGGTTCGACTTCCGGAGCCTGCTGGACAACGACGCTGTGGACGTGATCCAGCCGGATATCGCCCGTGCTGGCGGGATCACCGAAACCCGTCGAGTCGGCGCGCTGGCGTCTGCCAACAGCGTCCGGATGGTCCCACACGCATGGGGGAACGGAGTGCTGTTCGCAGCGACTCTTCACCTCTCGCTCGCGACGGCGAACTGCCACCTCATGGAGGTCGGACAGGCTCACAAGCCGCTCCAGTACGACATCTTTGAGGAGCCGCTGGGCATCAAAGATGGGGAAATCGAGGCTCCGGACCGGCCGGGACTCGGCTTCACACTCCAGCCCAATCTTGAGGAACGGTTCCCCTACCGCGAGGGGCCGGAGTACGTCTACTGATACTGTCGGCTATACCTACGTGCAGAGATTCCCACCCGAGGTGCCAACACTGCTCACGCGCGTGGGGCCGACAGTATGAATTCAGCCGACAGTGCTCAGATAGCGCTCTCACCGGTAAACAGTCACACTAAACACTATCAGTCTCTGTGAATCATGTGCCTCTGAGTCGGTCTACTTCGCCGAGTCAAATCCCTGATTATGCTCTTAGGGATGTCGTTGCGGCTACTGTTATCAGTCAATTATGAACGCTACGCCTCTTGAACGGGTTACTTTCGAGTGGCTATACCCCATACTTCACAGAACACCGCCCGGCGATAGAGGGGATACACTTATTATTGTGGTTCTCTATGTACCTACGCATGTCACGAAAGCACAAGAGAGTCAATAGACGAAATATTATCAAGACGCTCAGTGCGGCCGGGGTATTGGGGTTGGCTGGCTGCTCCGGTGACGGTGGCGACGGTAACGATGACAACACCGGCGACGGTGGAGACGGCGGAGACACCGACACTTCCGGTGAGACGACAAGCCAGGGGACGGGCGAGTGGCCGGATTACAGCGGTCAGCGCCTCCACATGCTGACCGGGATCCAGAATCAGAAGGAGATTTTCGACGCCATCGGGGAGGATTTCAAGGAGGCGACCGGACTTGAGGAGTTCAAGGTGGAAGTCGTCGGAATGAACAACCAGCGTCAGCGGGTCATCCAGTTGGTTCAGGCTGGCGACCCTCCGGACATTGTCCAAGACACACAGACGCTCACCCCGCTGTATGTGAACTCAGACCTGGCGCTCGACGTGTCAGATATGATGACGGACATCTCGGACCGAATCGGCGCACCCAGTGACGAGGCGCGCGTCCAGTTGGACGGCAAGGACTACTTCGTCCCGTTCTGGCACAACATCTCCTCGTGGTGGTGGCGCGGCGACCTCATCGAGGAAGAGGGATACAGTCGTAGCGACTTTATGAACGCGGACTGGGACCTCGCGATAGAGGCCGCCGAAAAACTCCACGACCCCGAAAACAACATCAATGGAACGTACGTCCCGGCCGGAACAGGTTCACACTCGACGTTCCACCTGATGGCGTGGCTGTATACCAACGGCGGGTCCGTCTGCACTTGGGAAGGCGACCGAATGGTCGTGAATTTCGACAAAGGCAAAAACCGGACGCGAATGATCGAGACCCTTGAGATGCTAAAAGAGCGATACCAGTACGCGCCACAGGCGACTGACTCGTCGTGGGATACAGCAGCAAACGCTATTCCGAACGGGAATACCGCGTGCAAGTGGTACCTCGGGTTCAGACCCAAGATCCGGTCGATTCAGAACGACCGGGAGTTTGCTCCGGACGTTCACGTCGGTCCGATGCCGAGCAAGCGGTCTCGGCAGACTGTGGCGTCAACCGATGGGGTCGTCCCCATCAACGGAGAAAATCCCGAGGCAGCGCAAGACTTCCTGCGGTTCATGATGCGGCCGAAGTACATCGTCAATATCCTCGCATCGATTACTCCCGTGCACAATGTCCCGGCTTATCCAGGGATCAACGACAGCGACGTGTATCAGGACGCAATTGCCGACGTGCCGTGGAATAACGAGTCAATGAACGTCGCGGAAGACATCGAAAGATACACTGCGAACCGTGAGTTCGTCAGGCCACGCATCTTCGACACGCAGCCGCCGAACCCCTACTCAAACGCTAGCTACGCGTCGGAGCCCCTGTGGTCGCTCCCACAGGATGTCCTCCTTGATGATATGGATCCCGAAGACGCCATCGACCAGCGGGCGCCCGAACTCCAAGAGAAAATTGACACGGCAGCGGACCAGTAGTAGTTGAGACGCTCCACCCTCTCTTGAGAGAGGCTCTCGATTACGAACGCGATCGTCGGACTGATCACCGGTCCGACAAGAACTGACGGGACCTAGAGGTGGACCGAACTACATCAACTACCCGTCCGTATTAGAACGGACGAAGTGTTCAAAATCCTCGCTCCCCATCTCGTAGACGGAGTACCCTTCCGGCGAGCGTCGATGGCCGATCCGACCAATCGGTGTATTGTCGACGAGGACGGTCCAGTTCGTTGCGTTCTCGACCTCAAGACAGACAAATCGGATGTCTATCTCTAAGGCGTCCTCGAGTTGTTCGACGACCTCGTGTTTCGGGGTCCCGTCCTCGAACTGCGGGGGCCGGTACGGTCGGAGGTCGTGCGTCTGGAATGTCTCGATTGCTTGTTGCCACCAGCTGGGAAGTTCGCTCACTTCGACACTCGCGTACGGGTCAGCGTCATCTTCTCCGGCTGACCGCGTTTTCAGTCGCTCAACCTTGGATCGGGTCGTCCCATCCCTTCTGTGCTCCTCGTCCATGTGAGACAGGTCCGCCGTAGACACACATTTATCTCTCGGTACGGAACCGGTCGAACCGCGTTGGCTGATTCTGTTATTTTCCGCCATGGGCGTCCATCTTTTCCAGATTGTCCTCGTATGAGTAGTGTGGCCGGTCCGCCGGCACTGGTGTCGGCCTGTACGTGTGCTCGCGGAGGACTGCCTCGTTGAGTTCTACACCCAGACCGGGGCGGTCCGGTGGGATGAGGTCGCCGTCGTCCCAAGCTACGGGCTCGATAAGAATGTCGTTATGAAACCAGTCCCAGTTCTCGATGCTCTCCTGGATGAGGAAATTGGGGCAACAGGCGTCCAGTTGGAGGTTCGCGGCGCCGGCAATCGGGCCGCAGTACATCCACGGTGCGATCTGTTTGTAGGCGGTCTCGGCAGCACTGGCTGCCTTCCGGGCGCCGAGCAGACCAAGCAACCCGACGTTAGGCTGGACAATGTCGACGGCGTCGGACTGGATCAGCGAAGCCATCTGGTGGGGTGAGCAGATTCGTTCTCCGGTCGCAATCGGGACGGTGGTTGACTCGGCTACCCGGCGCATCGCGTCCAGTCGCTCCGGAGGGACTGGCTCCTCCAGCCAGAGTGGGTCGTACTTTTCTATGCGCCGGGCGAATCGGATGGCTGTCTGGGTGTACAACTGGCCGTGGGTTCCGATGAGCAGGTCACAGGCGTCGCCGACTTCCTCGCGTACTGCGGCTACCACGTTTTCGGCGTACTCCAGCGTCTCCAGAGAGACATTTCGGGGCCCGGCAATGGAGTGCAATGGATCGAATTTTAGCCCTGAGAAGCCCTCGTCAACGTAGGCCCGGGCGGCTGCGGCAGCTACCTCTGGTGACTGTGGAGGCTCCCACTTGTAGTGGAGGTACGTGTAGCTCCGGAGTCGCTCGTTGTACGTTCCGCCGAGCAGCCGGTAGACTGGTTCGCCGACCTGTTTGCCGACGATATCCCAGCAGGCCATTTCGACTGCACTCGACACCTGTGCGAGGACCGGACCTGGAACGTGGAGGAAGTGTGAACTCCGAGTGAACCGTTCGACTAACCGCTCAACATCGAAGGGGTCATATCCGACGACAAACCGGTCAGCGAGTTCGTCGACCACCTCCACTAGCGTCCTGACGCGGTACTCGGCCCAGTTGCACTCCCCGTACCCGACAGTCCCGTCGTCGGTGGTCAACTTCACGAAGACCCAGTTGCGACCCCCCTTGTGCGGCTCCGGCGTCCCGACTACGAACGTCTCAACCTGTCGAATTTCCATACTCGAAACTTGCAGCCATCCCTCATAATATTACCCGTCGTCTCGGGCGAGGGTCGCTCCGGCACTGAGGTAGCCGTATCCCTCCGGGACCCGTGTCGGCGCTCCACGGGCCGCCGACTCGAAGAGCCCGCCGTACCGCCGGAGGACCCGCGAGGGTTCGTCGTTCGGCGGTGGCGACCAGTCCTCCCGCCGTGACTTGAGCGTTGTCTCCGGCACCTCAACCTCAAGGCGACGATCGGAGATGTCGATGACAACCTCGTCACCGTTTTCAACGAAAGCGATAGGACCGCCAGCGACCGCCTCGGGAGCGACGTGACCGATCATCGGTCCTCGTGTCGCTCCCGAGAACCGGCCGTCAGTCACCAGCGCCACGTCCGCTCCGAGGCCCTGTCCAACAACCGCAGAAGTGATATCGAGCAGTCCCGGCATACCAGGCCCACCGCTCGGCCCTTCGTTTCGGAGGATGATGACGCTCCCTGGTTCAACCTTGTCGTCCTGAACCGCCTCGTAAGCCTGTTGTTTGTCGTCGAACACGCGTGCAGGTCCCTCGAAGCTAAAATCCCTGTCGCCGGTCACCTTCATTACAGCACCGTCCGGTGCGAGGCTCCCCGTCAGAACGACAATCGCACCATGTTCGTACACAGGGTCGTCCACCGGACGAATCACGTCCGGATCGGGATCCGGAATATCGTGTGCGGCCAGTGCCTCGCCGAGCGTCTCGCCCGTAACAGTCAACGCCTCACCGTTGAGGTACCCACCGTCGAGCAGCCGTTGCAGGACCGCCGGCATCCCGCCGTTGGCGTCGAGGTCAACCATGACGAATCTGCCGCTCGGTCGGAGGTTACACAGCTGTGGCGTCTCACGGGTAATCCGGTCGAAGTCCTCGATGTCGAAGTCAACGTCAACCTCCTCGGAAAGCGCCAGCAGGTGAAGAACCGCGTTGGTCGATCCTCCAATAGCCGCGACGGTGGCGACGGCGTTCTCGAACGCAGGCCGTGTGAGTATGTCGCTGGGCGTGACCCCAGCCCTGAGCGCCTTCATAGCCGCGGCTCCCGAGTCAGCCGCAACCGCCGCCCGGCGACTGCTCTCGGCCGCCGGCGTGGCCGTTCCCAGCGGACTTAGTCCGATAGCCTCGGCTATCGCGGCCATTGTGTTTGCGGTGTACATCCCTGCACAGGAGCCCACACCGGGACAGGCTGCGTGTTCCAGTTCCTCAAGCGTGGCCGCGTCGAGGTTCCCATGGTTGAACTCTCCGACTCCTTCGAATACGTCTTGGACAGTTATTTGATCGCCCTTGTAGTTCCCCGGGAGCATCGTCCCGCCGTAGAGGAATACCGAAGGAATGTCGAGTCGGGCAGCTGCCATCATCATTCCAGGAAGATTCTTATCACAGCCGCCCAGCGTGACCAGCGCGTCGAGTCGCTCGGATTCAGCGACGAGTTCGACGGAGTCGGCGATCACCTCTCGCGAGACCAGCGACGTTTTGATTCCCTTGTGCCCCGTTGCGATGACATCGCTGATCGTGATGGTCCCGAATTCGAGGGGAAGCCCCTGCTCGCGTTCGACGCCGTGCTTCGCTTGGCTGGCTAATTCGTCAAGATGGACGTTGCACGGCGTCACCTCGGACGCGGGATTGGCCACCCCGACCAGCGGCTTTTTTAAATCCTCGTCAGTGAATCCCATCGCGTGGAACAGCGCCCTGTGCGGAGCCCGGTCGGCTCCCTCTGTCACTTCATTACTCCGTGGCTTTTCTGACACAGAGTATCGGAATATGCTCAATCCTAATAAATCTGTTTCTATCAAGATGACAGGAACGCCGAGGCAGCCAGCAGGAACCACCCCTGTCCATAAGAGGTAACCCCAAGCGGCGAGAGTGAACTCGCCGGTGGCTTCGAGACGCGCCGCACCCGTCCCCCCTCGTCAACAACGCCGAGGCAGGCGTCCATCGCGTCCTGTGCAGCTTCCGCGTGGGTCCCGGACACTACTCCAGCGTCGATTCCACGCCGGAGCGTGTAGGCGAATATTGCTGTCCCTGACGTTTCCAGCGGCGTCGACGGGTCGTCGAGACGCTGGTGCCAGAAGCCGCTGGCATCTTGAAGTTTCACGATGGCTTCAAGTGCCTCCTGAAGCGAGGACCGGACGCGTTCCTGTGCAGGATGGTCGTCAGGGAGGAGCAGTGCCACGTCAAGCAGGCCTGCGACCGCCCAGCCGTTTCCCCGGGACCAGAACGAACCCTCAGGGAACGTGTTCGGCGTCTCCCGCCAGATATGCCGGAATAGCCCGGTGTGGGGATCTTGAAGATGTCTGCAGTGTACATCGACCTGTTCGACGGCAGCCTCAATCGGTTCATCCTCGTCAAGGGCCTGTCCGTACAGCACGAAGAAGGGGCCGAGAAAATAGAGAATCTCCGTGAACAGTTCAACGCGGTCGTCCCGCCGGCTGATACCTCCATCTGCCGTTCGGTCGACACTTTCGAAAAATTCGTACTGTCGGCGCGCAGCGTCGAGATAGCGCTCTTCGCCAGTCCGATTGTAGACCGTCAAGACACTTCGTCCTATCGCGGCTGGATTGGCCGTTGGGCTGTACGACCCGACGTCGTAGTCGGTCCACTTCGCCCACTCACGGGGGTACTCTCCCCAACCGTAGGCGAACTGACCCTCGCTGGTCTGTGTCGCTACTGCCCGGTCGACTGCTCGTTGGACAGTCGCCTCGTGTGCGTCGACGGCTCGGAGACCATCGACCGCGACGGCGCGTTGCCAGTCTTCGCTCTCCATGTCGCGGGCCGCTGTCTGTTTCGCTACCCCCTCGACTACGTTTTCAATGTTCATAAGCCGATTTTGACAGACGAACATTTAAGTATTCGCATGGGTCGAACGATCGTGCTCAGGCAAGCGTGGGAGCAATATTTGATTGAAAATTATTATCCCAAAATATATCGAGTCCAAATTCTAATAAGAAAAATAATAAATAACTCTTTCTAATCAGAAAGTTACATACAGTGAAGCTCGCGGGCCAGTGAAATATCAACAAGCTCTACAATAACGCTCACAAACAGGAGATCCAGCACGATTCGTTATCAGTAGCCCCGAAATCGAGTTGGATATCCCAGAAAATCGAGTAGAAAAAGCTGGTAGGTACGTGTCTACCCCGAGGATGCAACCGTTGACACAGACTGAATTACTGGTCGGAGTTGCTTGTGATCCCCCACGACAACCCACTTCCTTGCATTAACCATTCCAAGTAGCTCCATCGGGACTGTGACCTAGCTGGCCTCATCAATGATGACTGTGTCAAAACTCACATTTGCCAGGTCACAGAGATGCGAGTGAATAATTATTGAGCCAATGATATTAACGTTCCGTGCTGATTCGGCCTCCGCTTTCTCCTGAAGTTCGCGGATCTCTCGCTTTGCTTCTATAGGGATGTTCGAAAGCGTTTATCAGGTTGACCGCATGCCTTCTTGGGGTCGATCCGGTAATGACTTTCGAACATCCCTATAGCTGACAACGTATCCGACCTTTCCGAACTGGAGACAGACGCACTCGTGAATCTCTACACGTTGTGCTCGGACGTCCAGCGAAACGCCAACGAATTCCGACAGGATGTCGCTGACGTGTTGCTCGACAGACTGCATCACGACCAACCAGTCCACGGCCAGTACGGGTCCGTCCAGCGCACGTCACGCCGCAACCGCTCGCTCAAAGACGACGAGGAGGTACTGGCTGCGCTGGAGGCCGAAGGGATCGACCGGGAGCGTGTGACCAGCGCCGATCCGAGCAAGGTCGACGAGGCACTGGAGGTGACGGAACTCCCGGAGTCGGTCGTCTACGAGATCGACGAGAGCGAGTACGTCCGGAAAGCCGAGGTCGACGAGGCGGTCAAAGAGTCCCGTCTTCAGGGGCTGATAGGGATGTTCGAAAGTCATTACAGGATCGACCGCAAGAAGGCGTACGGTCGACCTGGTAAACGCTTTCGAACATCCCTATAGAACCCGGATGCAGAGCTGAATCGAATGCCAGAAGACGGCACGGTTCTTTGCTCGGCCCCTGTTTGCTGGATAGCACCGCAGTTCGGCGATTTTCGCGCAACTTCTACAGATTGATACGGATTGCTGTAAGTCATTGCCGGATCCACCGCACGCAGTCGCGCGGTCGTACTGGGACACAGTTACAGCAGTCCGTATGACACGGACGAGGTGAATATACAGTGCTAACCACGGTGCACGGAGTCGAATGGCTCGTGCGAACGTATCGCCTGTCTCGTCTTCGTCGTGTCTCGGCTCACATTGTCGTCCATCAGAGCCTGTAGACGGAGTCAGCAACGTTGTGTCGAAATATATGCCGGTGGCTATGACACGGTGAGAACGCGAAAACGCGTGTCTGGGTCCCAGGCGGGGCGTCCAGGGGGTTTACTGGCGGTTCGCCATCTGAGAGATGGCGGACAATGTGGCTATCTAGAGGGACACTATGCAGTGTCAGACCCAACCTGTTGACAGGATGGTCAGATCTGACAGTCCACGTCTTTCGCGGCGGCACTACCTCGCCGGGTTGGCGGGAGCAGCGACCGGGTTCGCAGGCTGTGCGGGCAGCGGTCCGAACATCGACACGCTCAGGCTCGCACACATGCCGATCTACCCGGACATCCAGTCGCACGTCATGCTCGAAGAGGGATACTTCGAGGAGTTGCCCGTCGAGGTGGAGACAGAGATCTTCTCGGACGGGCCGAGCATCGTCCAGGCGTCGGCGACCGGGGACTTCGACGTGATGATGTTCGGGATTATCCCGGCGATGATCGTCGTGGACAGGGGCATCCCGGCGAAGATCGTGAACGCGAACATCGTCGACCCGATGCTCGTCATGGGGACAAACGAGTTCGCCCAGCAGTACGACTCGGAGGGTGCGGACGCGTTCGCGAGGTTCGAAGAGGAGAACGGCCGCCGGTTCGAGTTCGGCACGTTCCCGCCAGGGTCGGTTCCGGACATCACGCTGCGGTACTGGCTGGTCGAGGAGCTGGGTCTGGAGCCGGGCAGCGACGTGACCGTCACCGCGCTCGGCGGCGCGGGACCGGTCCGGCAGGCACTGCTCTCCGGGCAGATCGACGGCACGAGTATGATCGAACCGGTGCCGACGATTGCAAAGCGTCGTGACGCGGGCTACACTGACCTCGACTGGAGCGGGAACTTCTTTCCCGGCGGCCAGCCGGGCGCGGTCGCTCTGATGCACGAGCGGGTGTACGCCGACGCTCCCGACGTGGCCGAGGCGTTCGTCGAACAACACGTCCGTGCGACCGAGTTCGTCAGGGAGAACCCCGACGAGGCAGCACACGCTACGAGCACCGTCATCGGTCCGGAGTCGCTTCCGGTGGAGGACGCTCAGGCAGCACTCGACTCGAAGGCAGCGAACTTCGTCTCCGACCCGCACGAGATCGAGGGCGGAACGCCGATATTCGCCGACTGGGCCAACCGTCTCGACCGGACAGACGAGGAACTCACCAACGAGCAGTTGTTCGAGTTCAGCCACTACGACAGCGTCGCATGAGTGTCGACATCGAAACCGACTCCGAGACGGGTGTCCTCCCCGACGAGCTGGTCGACGACCGCAGCTACGGGCGTCTTGTCCGCGGTGCTCTCGGCACGGTCGTCTTCCTCGCTATCTGGTACGTCGCGGCCCTCTCTACCCCCGCCTTCCTGTTGCCCTCTCCAATCGAGGTGGCGGGGGCATTCGCCGTCGAGTTGACCGCGCCGGAGCCGTTCGTGGTTCCGGTGGTCGGTGCGGAAGTCACACTGACGCGGCTCGTGGTGAACCTGATCCAGAGCCTGTACCACTACATTCCCGGGCTGCTCGTCGGGGGGATGGCCGGGATCGCCAGCGGGATCGCACTGGGGTGGAGTTCCACCCTCGACGACGCCTTCACCCCCATCACCAGGGTGCTGCGCCCGATTCCGCCGCTGGCCTGGATCGCCTTCGCCATTGTCTGGCTGGGCGTCAACCACACCGGTGCCGCGTTCATCGTCGCCATCGGCGCCTTCTGGATCAACTTCTACAACGCCTACGCCGGAGTCGAGGGCGTCCCGGAAGACCTCACGGAGGTCGCCGCCTCCCTGGGGGTCGAGGACGACCTCACGATGATCCGGAAGGTAGTGATCCCGGGGGCGACCCCGGAGATCATGACCGGTATCCGGACCAGCATCGGCCAGGGATGGATGATCGTCGTTGCCGCCGAACTGTTCGGCGCGCCCGGAATCGGCTTCGAAATAATCAACGCCTCACAGAATCTCGCGCTGGACGTGAGCGTCGCCTACATGTTCGTCATCAGTCTCGTCTTCCTGGTGAGCGACTGGGCGTTCCGACGGGTCGAACGGAGGGTTCTCGTGTGGCGGGCGTGAGCGTCCAACCGGAGGCGGGCAAGATCGTCGTCGACGAGGTGCGAAAGCAGTTCCAGTCGGAGGACAGAGTGATCCGCGCCCTCCGGGACGTGAGCTTCGGTGTCGGGGACGGGGAGTTCGTCTGTATCGTCGGGCCCTCTGGCTGTGGCAAGACAACACTGTTCCGGATCATCGCAGGGCTGGAGGCTCCCTCCGGCGGAACCGTCTGGCTGAACGGCGAACCTGTCGAGGGGCCGGGAACGGACAGAGGGATGGTGTTCCAGGAGTACGGACTGTTCCCCTGGCGGACGGTACTGGGGAACGTCACGTTCGGGCTCGAACAGCGCGATCTGGCGAAGACGAGGCGCCAGGAGCGTGCGACGGAGATGATCGAACTGGTCGGTCTGGACGGATTCGCCGACGCCTACCCCAACGAACTCTCCGGCGGGATGAAACAGCGAGTCGGGATCGCGAGGGCGCTCGCGGTTGACCCCGAGATACTGCTGATGGACGAGCCGTTCGGCAGTGTCGACGCACAGACGCGGGATATGCTGCACGACGAACTCCTCAGGATCTGGACCGAGACCGGCAAGACGGTGCTCTTTGTCACCCACGATGTCGACGAAGCCGTGACGCTGGCCGACCGGGTTGTCGTCCTCACCGGGAGTCCCGGCCGTGTTCACGAGATTGTCGACGTCGATCTCGAGCGGCCCCGCCACCGGACCGACGAGGCCTTCGCCGAACACGAGGCGCGAATCCGGTCGCTGATACAGGACTGACCGCCGGAAAAACCGGCTGTGGTGTGCCACACCGGACACGCCTGGTCCTGACGGACACAACCACGCGAGAGTCTCCGACACAGGTGGGCCGAACGTCTTCGCCGGAGGTGACCTGTCGAGGCACGGGACCGACTCCTCGGTGATCCTGGTCTGCAGGAGGGTTCGGCGTGGGGTAGCCGGTGACGCGGTTGGCGGCCGAACGCACGAGTATCCGTTCGGTCACTCTTCGACGCCGCGCACGATCTCCTCGACGGCCCGCGTCTCGACGAGGCTCTCGACGTATTTCGCGATGACGTCGACCTCCAGGTGGACGGGGTCGCCGACCGCCTTCTCCGAGAGCGTCGTCAGTTCGTAGGTTTCGGGGATGATCGCGACGCGAAACGTCTCCACGTCGCGGTCGGCGACAGTGAGACTGGTCCCGTCGACCGCGATCGAGCCCTTCTCCACGACGTACCGTCCCTGGCTTTCGGGGAGCGAGAACGTGTACTGCCAGTCCTCGCCCACGCGCTCGACCGCCAGGACTTCGCCCGTCGCGTCGACGTGACCCTGGACGAAGTGTCCGTCGAGGCGGCCGTCCGCCGGCAGCGCGCGCTCGAGGTTGACCGCGTCGCCGGCCTCGAGAGCCCCGAGGTACGTCCGGTCGAGTGTCTCCTCTGCGAGAAACAGCGAGAACCAGCCGTCGCCGTGTTCCTCGACGGTCAGGCAGGCGCCGCTGACGCTGACGCTCTGGCCCTCCCGTAGTTCGAAGGTCGTCCCGACGCGCAACCGCCGCCCCTCGTCGTCTTCCTCGACGGCCAGTACCTCGCCGGTCTCCTCGACGATGCCAGTGAACATACACTCCGTTCGGGTCGCGCCGGCCAAACGCTTTCGGTGTGTTATCCGGCCCGGATCGTCGTACGGATTGCTGTCCGTGGGTTCCGGATCGACCTCACGACGACGGTCGTACCGGTACAGGGGTACGGTAATCCGTACTAGAGGAGCAACATGAGCAGGCCAACAACGACCAGCACGACGAGAAACCCCGCGAGCGCGACGATCATCGTCCCGATCGAGACAGTGTGTTGCATACCGGGACGTCGTCGTGCTGTGGGATATATCCAGTGGGGAGCGACAGCAGTTCCCCGGATCTGGAGTGAAAAGTCCCGGATTTATACCGCCCGACGGTGAACTCGCTGCCGGTGAACTAGCCGTGGCAACGACCGGGCTAATACTGCTCACCGCCGGTATCATCGCGCTGGGGGTTGTCGCGCAGATTCTCGCGAGCAGGTTCGAGGTCCCGAGCATCATCTTCTATCTGGCCGCCGGCATCGCGCTCGGTCCCGAGGGCGCTGGTCTGGTGACACCCGAGGCTTTCGGCGACGCGCTGCCCGCGATTGTGGGGCTAGCCGTCGCGATTATCGTCTTCGAGGGCGCCTTCCACCTGAAGATCGACCGGGTCCGGGAGGCCCCCGCAGCGACGTTTCGGCTGGTCACTCTCGGGGCTGCCATTGCACTCGTCGGGACGGCCGTGGTCACCCGGTTCGCGCTCGGTGTGGACTGGGCGCTCGCTCTGTTGATCGGCGCGCTCCTCGTCGCGACCGGACCCACGGTCGTCACGCCGATCCTGCGGGTCGTTCCCGTCCGGGATCGGGTCGCAGCGGCCCTCGAGACTGAGGGTATCGTCAACGACGTCTCTGCCGCCATCCTCGCGGTCGTGTTCTTCGAGGTCGTGGACCCGCAGGCGGCAGACACGGGGCTGTTCGCCGACTTCACCGCTCGGCTGGGAACCGGAGTGCTCGTCGGGATCGTGGTCGCGGGCGTCGTCTACTACCTGCTCCAGTACGTCGACCTCTCGCCGGGCAATGCCCCGCAGAACGCCAGGCTGCTCACCCTCGCCGGGGCGCTCGTGGCCTTCGCCGTCGCCGACGCGCAACTGGCCGAGTCCGGCGTCGCCGCGGCGGCGACTGCGGGCGTCCTGCTCGGTAACGCCGACGTCCCCTACGAACGGGAGATCACCGATTTCAAGGGCGACATCACGCTGCTCGTGCTCTCGTTCGTGTTCATCGCCCTCGCGGCGTTGCTCCGGGCGGACGTGCTCCTCGATCTCATCGTGCCCAAACTCGTGGTCGTGGGTGCGGTCGCGTTGCTCATCCGGCCGCTTCTCGTCTTTGTCTCGACGGTGGGTGGCCGGTTCACCCTCGAGGAACGCCTCTTCATGAGTGCGGTTGGGCCGCGGGGGATCATCCCGGCGTCCGTGGCGACGCTGTTCGCGGTCGAACTGCGGGCCAGAGCCGCGGAACTCGAGGCCGAGGCCGCGGCAGCGACCGGGAACGAGGCGACCGAACTGGCCGCCCAGGCGGCGCTGCTGGCCAGCCAGGCGGACATCATCGTCGGCACTGTCTTTCTCGTGATCCTCGTGACCGTCTCTGTCCAGGGCGGTCTCGCGAGACACATCGCGGAGTACCTGGACGTGATACCCATGCGAGTCATCATCGTCGGAGGCGGGACAGTGGGGCGTGCCCTCACCACTCGCCTCGAAGACCGGGGAGAGAACGTCGTCATCGTCGAAGAGGACGCCGACGCGGTAGAGCGCGCACGGAACGAGGGGTTCGCCGTCGAGGCGGGCGACGGGACCGACACCGACGTCCTGCAGTCGGCGGGCGCGGAAAACGCCAAGACGATCGTCGCCGCGACCGGCGACGACGACGTGAACCTGCTGGTCGCACAACTCGCGAACGCCACGTTCGACACCAGTGACGTCATCACCCGGGTCAACAACCCCGACAACGTCGACGCCTTCGAGGACCTCGGCGTCCGGGCGATCGACTCCCCCATGGCGACGGCGTGGGCCATGGACAACCGGATCGAACGGCCGGCACTGGCCCACTGGATGACCGACCTCGACCGTGACGGCGACGTCCAGGAGGTCGAGGTCAGGAACGACGACTTCGTGGACGAGTCCATCGAGGAGGTCCGGTCGCTGTTGCCCGCCGCGTGTCTGCTCGCACTGGTGAGCCGGGGCGGCGAGACGATGATCCCCACCGCCGACCTCGTCGTCGAGCGGGGCGACCGGCTGACTCTCCTCGGGGAACCCGACGCCGTCCGCGACGGGATGGCGATGTGTCGCGGGAACTGATCGTGGCTGCTGTCCCCGTGTTCCGGTACGACCGTACGCCGTCGTTCGGTCGATCCGGCACTGACCTCCCGCAATCGCTGTGACTGGCTCGGCGCTCAGCGGCGGAACTCGATTGCCTGTCCCTGCCCGAAGCCGACACACTCGGTCGCCAGGCCGAGGTCGGCGCCGCGGCGGTTCATCGCGTGAACGAGCGTCACGGGCAGGCGCGCGCCCGACGCGCCGAGCGGGTGGCCGATAGCGATGGCGCCGCCGTTGACGTTGTAGCGGTCGTCCGCGAAGCCGAGTTCGCGCTTGCAGTACACGCACTGGCTGGCGAAGGCCTCGTTCAGTTCCACGAGGTCGTACGCGCCGGGGTCGCGACCGGTCCGCTCGCACAGCCCCCGGACCGCCGGCACGGGACCGATCCCCATCACCGTCGGGTCCACGCCGGCGACGTGGTGTGGACCCACCTCGGCGAGCACGTCCAGGCCCCGCCTCCGTGCAAACGCGCGACTGGTCACGAGGAGGGCGGCCGCGCCGTCCGATATCTGGGAGGCGTTGCCCGGCGTGACCGTCCCGTCGGGCCTGAAGGCCGGCGACAGGGCCGCGAGCTGTTCCATGCTGGTGTCGTAGCGGACGCCCTCGTCGGTCTCGACCACCCCATCGCCGGTCTCGACCGGGACGATCTCCTCGGCGAACCGCCCCGACTCCGTCGCCTCGGCCGCCCGGCGGTGGCTCCGGAGTGCATACTCGTCCTGCCGTGTGCGGGTGACGCCGTACTCCTCGGCGACCGTCTCGGCGGTGACGCCCATCTGGAGGTCGCCGAGGTCGTACAGCTCGGCGAGACGCGGGTGGAGAGTGTGGGAGTTCTCGCCCATCGGAACGCGGCTCATCGACTCGACGCCGCCGGCCAGGAGGCAGTCGCGCTGTCCGGCCGCGACGGCGTCGGCCGCGCGGGCGACTGCCTCGGCCGAGGAGGCACACCACCGGTTGACCGTGCTCGCGGGCACCGACTCGCCCAGGTCCGAGAGGAGCGCGATCACCCGTGCCAGGTTGTTGCCCTGCTCGCCTCGCTGCTGTGCACACCCCCACAGCAGGTCGTCGACGTCCACGCCCGAGAGGCCGGTCCGCGCGAGAATCTCCTCGACCAGCGGGATCGAGAGGTCCTCTGCGCGCACGTCCGCGAAGGCGCCGTCCTCCTGCCCGAGGGGGGTCCTGACCGCCTCGACGATGACTGGCGTCGCCATGGGCGATTGACGAGCCGGAGTGTATTAAATGGGGCCGGAGGGCAGGAAGACTAAGACGGCGGCCCGCAATATCAGAGCTATGACCGACCCCGACGTCGTCGTGTTCCGGCACAGCGTCCACGGCCGAAGCCCCGAGGGGTACGTCGAGGTGTTGCGCGAGCGGCTCCCAGACCGGGAGATCAGGCTGGCACACACGCCCGCCGAGGCACGGGAACTGGTCGAGTGCGCACCTGTTGTCACCGGCGCGTACCTCTCCGAGGAGTTGCTCGACCACGCACGGGACCTCCGGCTGTTCGCCTGTATCTACGCCGGCGTCGGCCACCTCCCCATGGACGCCCTGGAGGAGCACGGCGTCGCGGTCACGAACGGGTCGGGCGTCCACGGACCCAACATCGCCGAGTACGTCCTGGGCGGGATGCTCACGTTCACCCGCGGGTTCCACCGCGCCTGGCAGCGCCAGCAGCGCCGCGAGTACCGCTCGTTCCAGACCCGCGAACTGACCGGCGCTACAGTCACTGTCGTCGGCCTCGGTGCAATCGGGCAGACGGTCGTGGACCGTCTCGACCCGTTCGACGTCGAGACAATCGGCGTCCGCTACACGCCGGGGAAGGGCGGACCGACCGACGAGGTTCTGGGGTTCGAGAACGCAAGCGACGCGTTCGCCCGGTCGGATTACCTGGTGCTCGCGTGCCCGCTGACCGACGCCACCGAGGGACTGGTCGACGAGGAAGCCCTCTACACACTGCCCTCCGGGGCCGTGCTCGTAAACGTCGCCCGCGGGAAGGTTGTCGAGACGGACGCGCTCGTGAGGGCGCTCCAGCGCAACCGGGTCCGCGGGGCGGTCCTCGACGTCACTGACCCCGAACCCCTGCCCGCGGACCACGACCTCTGGACGCTCTCGAACGTCCTGCTGACGCCTCACAACGCCGGCGACACCCCCCACTACTACGAACGCGTCGCCGACATCCTCGAGGAGAACCTCCGGCGCGTCGACGAGACCGGCAGCTACGATGGATTGCGCAACCAGGCGCTGTGAGCCGGCCGGCGGAGGGTGGGTCCCGGCCCGCGAGACTCGCGCTCGCAGTGGCCGCCAGGGCCCAGGAACAGGAAGAGTGGACGGTGGGGACACCACTTCGAGGCACTTATGACTGTCGCGGACCAACTTAGTTGGGAATGAGCAACGCGGACCTGGAGACGGACCCGCAGCGTGCCGTCGTCGAGTTCGTCCTGACGGCGGCAGTCTACACGGAACACCGGGAGTTCGACGCCGACGACCTGCCGCCCGCCTACCGGGCGGTGTTCTGGTCTGACGGGGGGATCGAGCGGCCACTCCCCGCGACCGTCGACACGGCCGCCGAGGCGACCGGAGTCGAGGACCCCTGGGCGGCCGTCTCGGGGCTGATGTTCACAGACCGGGACAGCTTCTCCGGGGACCTCTCGTTCACGGACCGCGACCTGGCCGAGGAGTGGTTCCGCGACCGGGCCAGCCCCGACCGGCTGGCGGACAACCCCGTGCTGGCGGGGTACTTCGAGGACGAGTTCGAGGGCCTCGACTACGACCGGGCCCGCGGGGTGAACCGCCCGGCCCGGGCCGACCGTGCGGTCATCGACGAACTCCTCGAGGAGTACTTCGACGAGGACGAGGAAGAGGAGATGCTCGATCTCGTGGACGTGCGGGCCCCCGAGGAGGTCGAACTCACCCTCGACGACATCGTCCTCACGGACGAACAGGAAGGCGAGATCCACAAGATCGTCAAGGCCATCGAACACCGCCAGTACCTCGCCTCGATCGGCCTCCGGGAGATCGGCAAACTCCTCTTTGTCGGCCCGCCGGGGACGGGCAAGACGTCGGTCGCGCGGGCGCTCGCCCGGAAACTCGACCTCCCAGTCGTCGAGGTGAAACTGTCGATGATCACCTCCCAGTACCTCGGGGAGACCGCCAAGAACGTCGAGAAGACCTTCGAGGTCGCAAAGCGACTCGCGCCCTGTATCCTCTTCATCGACGAGTTCGACTTCGTCGCCAAGACCCGCGACAGCGACGAACACGCCGCGATCAAGCGCGCCGTGAACACCCTCCTGAAGAACATCGACGAGGCAAGTCTCATCAACGACGAGGTGCTGTTGATCGGCGCCACCAACCATCCCCACCAGCTCGACGCGGCCGCCTGGCGGCGGTTCGACGAGATCGTCAACTTCCCCAAACCCGACCGGGCGATGCGCGCCGACATCCTCCATATCGTGACCCAGGAGATGGAGATCGTCGACTTCGATCCGAAGGAAATCGCGGAACTCACCGAGGGGCTGACCGGCAGCGACCTCCGACTCGTCCTCCGGGAAGCGGTGCTCAACGCGCTCACTGAGGAGCGGACGACACTCACCCAGGGCGACCTCGTCGCGGCTGTCGAGGACTTCGAGGAACGCGACACGCTGAAGAACCTGGATATGATCGAGGGTGACCACGACGCCCTCGTCGCCGGCGGCAGCGACTTCTCGGACGGCCACGACCACGCTCACGACTGATACGGATTGCTGTAAGTCACTACCGGATCCACCGCACGACTGCGTTCGTACCGGGACACAGTTACAGCAATCCGTATGAAAGGCTACGTTCTCCGGGGAGTACTGTTCGTCGTCCCGGCACTCGTGACCCTGGCGATCCTGCTTTTCGTTCTGGGGTTCATCTCGGGGTTCCTGGGTCCCCTTGCCCTGTTCGTCGAGGAGGTGACCGGCGTCGGCGGCGTCTACGCGGGGTTCCGGGAGATGAGCGTCGGTCACGCCGAGGAGGGTCTCCAGGCCATCATCACCAGCGGGGTGACGGTCAGTGACCCCGAGGGAACCGCCGACGAACGCCTCCCCCGCCGGCTGGAAGACGTCTAATTAAGACCGTCGAGTCCCGAGAGAAGGCCGTGAGAGTTACGCTCCTGGGAACGGGCGATACGACGGGAACGCCGACAGTCGGCTGTGACTGCGACACCTGCGTTGCGGCGCGGGCGCGGGGCCTCGAGCGTACGCGCTTCTCTGTCCACGTCCGCAACGACCGCACCGGGGAGGCGCTGCTGGTGGACGCGAGCCCGGACTTCCGGTACCAGTTGCTCCGCGAGGACCTGCCGGTGCCCGACGTCGGCCTCGTCACGCACATCCACTTCGACCACCTCCACGGGCTCGGGAACGTCTTCCGGCTGACCCGCGAGTTCCCGGTCCACGCGGCCGCCGAGACCGATCCCGCGACCGGCGAGAGCGTCGCAGAGACCGTCCGCCGGCAGTACGACTACCTCGACGCGCTGGACGTCCGCGGCCACCGGCCCCTGGAACAGTTCACCGCCGCCGGTCTCGCGGTACGGCTGGTGCCCGTCGACCACCCGCCGCTGGCCTGCTACGGGGTCGTCGTCGAGGACCCGGAGACGGGCGCGAAACTCTCCGTCTCCGGCGACACGACCTACGACGTTCCCGGGGAGTCGCGGGCCGCTCTGGCCGACCCGGACCTGTTGCTCGCGGACGGCCTCGTCCACGCCGGCTTCTGCGAACGCCACTCCCGCGGCGGCAAACACCACGACGACGACGGCGTCCCGCGCACGTTCGGGACGAAACACATGACCTTCGAGGGCGCGCTGGCGCTGGCCGACGACCTCGACGCCGACCGGACGCGGCTGGTCCACGCCTCTCACTTCCCTCCCCCGGACCGGGCCTTCGCCGATCCGATCGGTGTCGACGGCGAGGAGTTCACGCTGTAACGCGATCGGTCTGTGGACTCCGCGCGTACACGACCCGTGGCCTCCTCCGGGCGTCCCGTCCGACGACACCACCTCCCCGCGGGGGTAGTGCTCGTGCCCGTGGCTGTGGCGGTGTGCGTTGCCGGTGCGGTCCCCTCCGATTCCGGCGGCTACGAGTAGCGGTCGAGGCCCGCCTGCCTGCGCTGTCGCCCCGCAGGGTCGGGCTCCCAGGGCGTCCGCCGGGCGCGCAGGCTTTCGCAGTCCAGGTTGGGCGGGTCCGCGGGGTCGTGCCCGCCACAGGCCGGCCCGCAGTCGGTCGCCGGTCTGATTGTCCGTCCCTTCCACGGACAGTACGGCAGGCCGTCGGCGTCGGGTTCGACGCGGCCACATGCCGGCAGGTCGTAGGTGCGCCAGCCCTTCCCGTAGGCGCGCTCCGCGAGGCGGCGGCGGGCACGGGTCTTCTCCCCGGGGGTGACGACCGCGATCCGGGTCCGGGCGGGCCGGCGGTCCCGGATCTCGACGCCGTAGCCGTCGGCCGGCAGTCGGTCGGGTGCGCGGACGACGTCACGCTCGCCGGTCTCCGGGTCGAACTCCCAGACGCCTACCGGGTCGGGGATCCTGTTGAGGTGTGCGCCGGTGACGTGCGAGGCCGTGGCCAGTACCACCTCGTCGAGGACTGCGAGGTTGACGTCCGTCAGCAGCTGCGTCTCGAGGGCGCCCGGACGGCCGAGGTCGGGCTTGTTCTCGACGCCCACGAGACAATCGAACCAGTCCTCGGGATACCGGACGGTCTGGCGGACGTACGTGTGGCCGTCGCGGCGCTCGCGCTCGAAGAAGCCGAGGTCGACGGCCCGCTCGACGGTTCTGGCGGCGTGCTCGGGAGGGCAGTCGAAGGCCTCCCCGGGACGGCGTACCTGGCCCGGCCCGACGTCGCTCCCGATCGCCGCCCCCGGGATGGTCCCGGCCGTGATTGCCGCCCGGGCGTCGAAGTCCGGCCCCGGCGTCACGAGGACGGTGTCGATCACGCGCCGCCCGTGGATCCCGGCCCCGAGTTGGCGGCTCACGACCGCCTCCCGCTCCCGTTCCAGCGAGGCACACAGGGACAACTCGAACCCGAACTCGCGCACGGTTGCGGAACGGCTCGAACGGGCAAAAGCGTCCCGCCGGCCCGCCGCCTCGACGCCCTGACGCGGAGTGCCGTCGTACGGCTCGCCGTCATAGTGATCGCTGTGTGGCAGTGCCGGATCGGCCACGGGGTCGTCGGCCGTCCCGGGACACAGGGACAGCGGTCCGTGTGAGCCGGGGATTGGGCGGTCGTCAGCACGTCACGCCGGCAAACTCGCGGGGCGGCTACCCGCCCGCAGACTCGCCAGAGTCGGTGTGCGGGATATCCGCGTCCGCAAGCGCGTCGCGTACCCGCCCTGCGGGATCGCCGGATACCATCTCGTCGCCGCCCTCGTGATCGCCGGGGTCTGTGACCGAGGCCTCGCGGTGGCCGTACACGTCGACCTCGCCCGACCCGCCGAAGAGATACACGTGGTGTTGCTGCTCGGCACGCAGGGTCTCGCGATACACGAGCGACAGTGCTGTCCACTGGCGCGAGCCGGTGGTGCGGCGGTACTTTTTCGTCGAGAGCGGGTTCCACCGGTAGTCGGCCCGCCACAGTGCGCGGGCGACCGCCCGGACCGACGTGTCACACGTCGCGATTGCGTCGTCACTCCCGGTTTTGTCACGGAGCAGCGGCCGGTCGAATCGAGCGAACAGCGGGTGGAGCCACTGCCAGAGCGGCCGCCGAAAGTGCTCGAGAGCGCGCGCGAGCCAGAGTGGGACGCCACGGAGGACGTAGACCAGAACGAGAAACAGCGCCGCCAGAGCCGAGGTGACCACCGGATTGCTGAGGAGTGTCTCGACGACGGACATGTCTCTGCTTCGATTCATGCCAGGCAGTTATAAATCAAGGGGGTCACCGGGGCCGGGAAGACGCTGCACGACAGGGTGACACGGATTGCCGTCCGTCATTTCGGGATCCGACACCACACTCCACCACCTCCCCGTGACGACGAACTACAGCGTGATGTCGAACACTGTCGTGCCCAGTTTCTCGGTCCGTTCGATCGACTCCGGTTCGCTGTCGAGCGCGCGGCGGACCTCGTGGCCCCCGACAGTGATGACGACTTCGTCGCCTTCCCAGTCGAGGTCGGCACCAGCCTCGTCAACGACGACCCGGCAGCCCGCGTCAGTCTCGACGAGACGAACGTTCGGGGTCTCCGGATCGAACAGGTCCTCGACGTCGATGTCGTCGTTTCGTTCCAGTTTCTTCAACAGCCTGTTGACCTTCTTTACTCTCCGTTTCGCTTCGAACTTGTCACGCCCGGACCGTCCGTGACCCGGCTGACGGCCACCGCCGGATCGGAGCGGACCGGCGTTCGCGCTCATCTCCACGTCGAACTCGAAGTCCTCGTCGTCGAATTCGTCGAGCAGCCCGAGCAACCGCGTCAGGTCGTCAATCACGACACCGACACCTCGGCTGGGTCACCCTGTCCGGCCCGGCAGGCAGGCCGGCTCCGGTGCTATCCTCCTGCCAGTCGATTGAGTCCTCGTGCATTCGGTCTCACTCTTTTGCGCCCTTGCCCGGGCCAGCTTCGAACCACCCACCCGGTGGACACTATTTGTTGTACTGTGCTTCCACCCTCTTTTTAATTGGGTCGTTACACGAACCAGTGGCAGGTTCAATGACTCGTTAAATGTGCTATCCAGAGACATTCCGAGGGTCAAAACAGTGCCAGGCCGCAGACGCCCGCCAGTCTCGTACGGATTGTCGTAACTGTGTACCAGTACGACCGTACACTGTCGTGCGGTCGATTCGGAACTGGCTTACAACCGATTCCATGACTTACAGCAACCCGTCTCAAGCAATGTGGACGTCGCCGTGGGGTTGGAGTTCGACGCGGTGTCCCTCGATTTCGAGAGAGACAGCGTCCGTTCCAGCGTCCCCCGGATCGGCCTCGAAGACACCGGTGTCGACGTACTCCTGGAGGGCGTCGACCTCTCCGACAGAGAGGTCGGTGACACTCGTGACCGCGTTCAGGATCGCGTCTTCGACCGGCAGGCGCCACTCGCAGCCGTTCCCGTCCTCGGCGACGACATACACCGACGCCAGGTCGTCTGTCGCGTCGATCTCCTCGGTCAGGTCCGTGTGTGGCGGGGTCGAGTATTCGACGACGGTTTCGACTGTTGCCGCCGGCCGGACCAGTTGCTGGCCGCCCACGACTTCGTCGGTGTCCGTGTCGGCCGCTCCAGTGGCCTCCTCGGTCCCGTCGCCGTCAGCCGCAGGCGGGTCTGCAGGGCCACCGAGGTTCTCCGGGAGGACTACTTCGTCCTCGAACTCGGAGAGAGCCGCCTGGAACCGCGACTCCGCCGGCTGTCCGAGAACCGCCGTGTACTCGTCGACCAGCGCCGCGAGTACCTCGCGGTCCTCGTCGGCGACGTCGGCGACAGTGCCGTCGTCGGTGACCGAGAGTCCGTCGACTGACTGTGCGATATCGACTGCACGCTGGCCCAGCAGGGAGCGTTGGGTTTCGATGAGGCGACCGGCCAGGTGCTCGTAACTCATCCGTTCCCGGAGAGGTGTCCGCGCGTCGTCTCGTAGAGCATGTAGAACCCCGCCAGCAGGAGGATCGTGACCATGAGGTTGATGAAGCTACTGGCGCCTGCGGGCGGTTGCTGGAGGCGCAACAACTGGGCCGCCCCGGCGAGCAGCTGCCAGGTCGCGAAGATGATGACACCACCACCGACAACCAACAGCGCCTTGCCGATCTCGCCGCCGTAGGCCCGGGCGGCCAGAACGACGAAGGAGACGGCCATGATCGACAGCAGTACCTGTGCAATCTCGCTGGTCGCAACGAACAGCCCCGCTCCCTCACCCGCGGTCGTCTGTGCGGCGGCCGGACCGACGAATACGACGCCCGCGACCGGTACGACGGACAATCCGATGAGACGTTGACGGACGGACTCTTTCATTATCCTCTACGATAAGAGTAGTTCATTCGCACAAATATTTCTTTCGTCCGTTGGTCCCTGGTAACTACAGAAGAGCAACAATCGGCGTCAAAACGGCTGTTTCCGACAGACAGGAACCGCTCTCGACCGTGTGTATTGTGTTCTCTCTCAAATACGAAAATTATCAAAGTTAAGAGCTGGGGCGCGAACGGGTCGGACGGTGCGCCCAGTCGTGTCCCTGGACGGGAACGGTGACAGCCTCGTGCTGCCGGAGACAGCTCCGTGGGGAGACTCGACACCTCGGGGGTCGACACTCTCCAGTCATCTATCGCGCGGTCCGTCACCGGGATCACATTCGAAACAGTAGGTTTATCAGCGCCAGGAGGCGAAACCTTACCAGGATTACTGTCGCGATGACCGCCAACAACCAACCGGAGGTGAACATCGGGCTCGTCGGCCACGTGGACCACGGGAAGACGACGCTGGTCCAGGCCCTCAGCGGCCAGTGGACCGACCAGCACAGCGAGGAGATGAAACGCGGGATCTCGATCCGCCTGGGATACGCCGACGCGACCTTCCGGGAGTGTCCGTCGCTCGACGCGCCGGAACGGTACACCGTCGAGGAGGAGTGTCCCGACGGGTCGGAAAGCGAACCGCTCCGGACAGTGTCGTTCGTCGACGCGCCGGGCCACGAGACACTGATGGCGACGATGCTCTCCGGCGCGGCCATCATGGACGGCGCCGTCCTCGTGGTCTCGGCGAGCGAGCCCGTACCACAGGCACAGACCGAGGAACACCTGATGGCCCTCGACATCATCGGCATCGACAACATCGTGATCGCCCAGAACAAGATCGACCTGGTCGACCGCGGGCAGGCCCGCGAGAGCTACGAGGGTATCCAGGAGTTCGTCGCGGGCACCGTCGCCGAGGGGGCGCCGATCGTTCCGATCAGCGCACAACAGGGCGTGAACATGGACCTCCTCATCGAGGCCGTCGAGGAGGAGATACCCACCCCCGACCGCGATCCGGCGGCCGACCCGCGGATGCTCGTCGCCCGCTCGTTCGACATCAACCGCCCGGGGACGACCTGGGAGGACCTGGTTGGGGGCGTCCTCGGCGGGTCGCTCGTCCAGGGTCAGCTGGCCGTCGACGACGACCTCGAGTTGCGGCCCGGCCGCCAAGTCGAGGAGGGCGGGCAGACCGAGTGGCGTTCCGTCGAGACCTCGGTGCGGTCGCTGCAGGCCGGCGGCGAGCCCGTCGACGAGGCCACGCCCGGCGGGTTGCTGGGCGTCGGGACCGGACTCGACCCCGCGATTGCCAAGGGCGACGCCCTCGCGGGCCAGGTCGCCGGCCCCCCGGGGACGCTCCCGCCGGTTCACGACCGGTTCACGATGGACGTCGAGTTACTCGACCGCATCGTCGGCGAGGACGGCGGCGAAGTCGAGGAGATCTCGACCGGAGAGCCGCTGATGCTCACCATCGGAACCGCGACCACGGTCGGGTCGGTCACGAGCGCAAGGGGCGGCGAGTGCGAGGTGGCGCTGAAACGGCCAGTGTGTGCCGAGGCCGGCGTTGAGATCGCGATCAACCGCCGGGTCGGGGCCCGCTGGCGACTCATCGGCTACGGAACGTTGCGCGGATGAGTGCTGTCGTCCTCGACACCAACGCGCTCATGATGCCCGTCGAGTGTGACGTCCGCGTCTTCGAGGAACTCGACCGGCTGCTCGACTCGCCGACCCTCGTCGTGCCAGCCGCCGTCGTCGCGGAACTCGAGAAACTCGCGACCGGCGACGGAACGGCCGCGAGCGAGGAATCGCGGGCCGCGAGCGTGGGCCTCGATCTCTCCGGTCGGTGCGAACTGCGGGCGACGGACGCGGAATACGCCGACGACGCAGTGGTCGAACTGGCACGGACAGGCGACGTGACACACGTCGTGACGAACGACCGGCCCCTGCGGGGACGGCTGCGCAGCGCAGACGTTTCAGTAATACGTTTACGGGGCCAGAACAAACTCGGTATCAATGTATAAACGGGTCAGATTGCGCGATACAGTCGAGGTACCGCCGGAGCACCTGGCGGACGTGACCCCCGGGCTCGTCAAGCGGTTGCTCCAGGACAAACTCGAAGGGCGGGTCGACGAGGACGTCGGTTCCGTCGTCTCCGTTATCGAGGTCCACGACATCGGGGACGGAGCCGTTCTCCCCAACGAGCCGGGCGTCTACTACGAGGCGGAGTTCGACGCCCTCACCTTCGACCCGCAGATGCAGGAGGTCGTCGACGGGGAGGTCGTCGAGGTGGTCAGCTTCGGTGCTTTCGTGGGCATCGGTCCCGTCGATGGCCTGTTGCACGTCTCCCAGATTTCCGACGAGTACCTCGCCTACGACGAGGAGGGACAGGCGCTCGCGTCCCGGGAATCCAACCGTACGCTGGGAGTCGGGGACGCCGTCCGGGCCCGCATCGTCACCAAGAGCGTCGACGAGCGCAACCCCCGGGATTCGAAGATCGGCCTCACGGCAAAGCAGGTCGGCCTCGGCAAGCACGGCTGGCTGCGCGAGGAGCGCGAGAGGCGCAAGGCCGGGGCGGAAGGTGAGAGCTGATGGCAGACCGATTCGTCTGCCGCGAGTGCCACCGCGTCCAGGAGACACAGGAGCCACAGTCCTGCGAGGCCTGCGGGTCGACGTCGCTGACCGAGGACTGGGCCGGCTACGTGGTGATCTCCCACCCCGAACGCAGCGAGATCGCCCGGGAGATGGAGGTCGCCGAACCCGGCAAGTACGCGCTCAAGGTGCGCTGACGTGCCCGAGGTCGTCGTCGAACTCCCGGACTTCCTCCGGACGGAACTCAAAGAGCCCATGGGTCCTGTTCTTACCGACGCTGCCGACCTGCTCTCGGCCGCGGGAGAACCGCTGATCGCGGTCGGCGACGTCGTCACCTACCACCTGCTGGAGGCCGGGCGCGTCCCGGACGTCGCGGTCGTCGACGAGCGCACCGAGCGGTCGGCGGTCGATCCCGAGGTGTACGAGGCCATCCGGGGGTTCGACTGCCGTGTGACCGCAGGGAACCCCCCCGGGGCGCTGACGGCGGGCCTGCTCTCGGCGCTCCGGGAGGCGGTCGGGCGCGAGGGGACGACCCTGATCGACGTCGACGGCGAGGAGGACCTGGCTGCGCTGCCGGCACTCGTCCTCGCGCCAGCAGGCGCGAGCGTCGCCTACGGGCAACCCGGCGAGGGGATGGTCCACGTGACCGCCGACGCCGGTGCCGCGGACCGGGCGCGCGAGTTGCTGGTCCGGATGGACGGCGACACCGACCGGCTCCGGACGCTGCTGGGCGTGGACAGGTAGGTAGACGGGGCGGTTACCGGTGGCGCGACACGCCGATGTTCTGGAGGTACCCGCCACACTCCTCACAGCGGCGGCCATCCGGGTCATCGACGCGTCTCTGACAGTCGAGACACTCGAACAGCGACGACTCGTCGGCCGGGTCGGGTTGAAGTGGCGTTACTCCAACTTTGCTAACACGACACAAGAAGCTTGCGACGCTTCTCCACTTCCCGGGGGCCGTCTGACACCAACGAGACGCCAGTCCGGCCGGGAGCGCGTCTCGGCGCGTGCGAGATCCGACCGGAAAGAGTGTCTCGCGACCCGGGGAAGGGCAGGCCTGCCGGGTGGGACTGAAAGCGGCCGGGGGCTTTCGTGCGGTCCGCAGTCGCAGTAGCGGTACGGAGGACGAGTCCCGAGGACAGTCCGGGACGCCCGCACCGACCCCGACAGGGCACACCTATCACCCCGAGATTTCCCGCTTACTCCCCGGAACCGACCCGCGAGAGGCGCATCGCGTTGCCGGTGACGGCGACAGTCATGCCGGCGTCCCCGACCAGCACCGCCAGCCAGATGGGGACGTAGCCGAAGGGGACGAGCAGTGCGAGCAGGGCCTTCGCGCCGAGGCTCGACCAGACGTTCTGCCGGATGACCGACGTCGCGCGCGCAGCGAGGGTCCGCAGGTAGGGGAGTTTCGAGAGGTCGTCGCCCAGCAGGGCGACGTCGGCCGTCTCGAGGGCAGTGTCGGTCCCGGCCGCGCCCATCGCGACACCGACTGTCGCTGTCGCGAGCGCGGGCGCGTCGTTGACACCGTCCCCGACCATCGCCACCCCGTCGTGCTCCGTTTCGAGGTCCCGGACGGCCTCTACCTTCCCGTCGGGGAGCAGTCCGGCACGGACGTCGTCGACGCCCACCTGTTCGGCGACGGCGCGGGCAGTCCGCTCGTTGTCGCCCGTCAGCATCACGACGTCCTCGACGCCCAGCCCGCGGAGCCGTTCGACCGCGTCCCGCGCCCCGGGGCGGACGGAGTCGGCCACCGCGATGACCCCCTCCAGCTCCTCGTCGGTCCCCACGAGGACGACCGTCTTGCCCTCGCGCTGGAGGGCCGGGACGACGTCCTCCAGGAGGTCGAGACAGCCGTTGCGCTCGCAGAGTTGCCGGGAGCGGGCCGTGACAGTGCCGCCGTCAGTCGCCGCGTGGACGTGCGAGAGGTCGAACCCCAGCCCCTCGAACAGCGCGGGCTTGCCCGCGTAGTGGCGCCGCCCGTCGAGCGTCGCGCGGACGCCCTTGCCGGCGATGCTCTCGAAGTCCTCGATGTCGCGGTCCCCGACTGCTGTGGCCTCCGCGCGGTCGACGATTGCCTCGCCGATGGGGTGCTCGCTCCGGCTCTCGAGTCCCCGGGCACACTGCAGGACGTCCTCCTCGGTGTTGTCGTTGAGCGGGACGACGTCCGTAACGGCGAGTTCGCCAGTCGTCAGCGTCCCGGTCTTGTCCAGCGCCACAGCCTCGACCCCGCCCATCGCCTCCAGGTGACTGCCGCCTTTCACGAGGACGCCGCGTTTCGCCGCGCTCGTCACGCCCGACACCACGGAGACGGGTGTGCTGATCACGAACGCGCAGGGGCAGGCCAACACCAGCAGCGTCAGCCCGCGGAGAAACCACACGTGCCAGGCACCGCCGAAAACGAACGGCGGGACGGCCGCCGTCAGGACTGCGGCGCCGACGACCAGCGGCGTGTACCGGTCCGCGAAGCGGTCGACGAACTGCTCGCGCTCGGTCGGTTCGCGCTCGACGTCCTCGACGAGGTCGATAATCCGCGAGAGGGTGTCCTCGCCGGCGGGGGCGGTCGCCTCGACCTCGAGGTAGCCCGCCTCGTTGATGGTTCCGGCGAAGACCTCGTCGCCGGGCGTCTTGTCGACGGGGACACTCTCGCCGGTCACCGGCGCCTGGTCGACCGCGCTCTCGCCCGCCACGACGATCCCGTCGACGGGTGTCTTCTCGCCGGGCCGCACCAGCACCACGTCCCCGACGTCGACCTCTTCGACCGGGACGGTGACCTCCTCGCCGTCCCGGCGGACCGTCGCCTCGTCGGGCGAGAGATCCATCAGTTCCCGCAGCGACGTCCGCGCCCTGTCCATGGAGTGGCTCTCGAGCAACTCGGCGAGGTTGACGAGAAAAGCCAGCGTCGCCCCCTCCAGGTAGAGCGGTTCGGCGAAGACGAGACTCGCCGTGACCGCCCCGACGATGGCCGCGCTCATCAGGAAGTCCATGTCCAGCGACCGGGCGCGCGCGGAGTGGTACCCGCCCCGGAGGATGACCTCGCCGCCGACGGCGATCCCCGCGAGAAAGAGAATATCGGCCACGGAGTGGGGCGTCCCCAGCAGGACGCCGACGGGGGCGTTCGCCGCCGGCGCGAGGAACGCGACAACCAGTCCTGCCGCAAGGAAGAGCCCGCTCGTCAACGTTTTCAGGGCGCGCGGACTCCTCCAGACGCTCCCGCGCCCGATTCCCGCCCCGGTCTCGTCGTCGGCCACCTCGTAGCCCGCGGCCTCGATAGCGGCGGCCAGTGCCGTCTCGTCGGTCCCGGCGGGATCGTACCGGACGTCCACCCGTCCCGCTGCCGGTCGCGTCTCGACGGCCGCAACTCCGGCCACGCGACCGAGGGCACCCTCGACCGTGTCGGCACACGACGGGCAGTCCATCGCCGGAACGTCGAACCGCCGGGTTGCGGTCTCCCTCTCGGCGCTGGCGGACTCCCCGGTCCGGTCGCTCGATCCCGACCGGTCACCGCTGTTCATGTCTGTGGCTACGAGCGGGCAGTTTATTAATTCAACTGTTTAGAATTGGGTATCAAGTGGTAAATATTATTAATTTTTTCTGACTCAAATAATAACACTGTCAGTCGTTCCAGTCCATCCGGCAGTCGTCGTCACAGAAGTGTGCGGACCGGACCTGGCTGTCCTCGATCCAGGTGATAACGCGGTGGTGCGGGCTGTCGACGATGGCCGTGCCACAGGTCGCACACGTCGGGGCGTCCTCCTCGGAGACGTCCTCCCCGAGGTCGGAGGTCGGATCGACCATCTCGTCCACACTCTCGTAGCGGCCCTACTTAACAGCATATATCGGGGCGTAACGCTCGCGGTGTTCGGTCACGACGTTCAGCGGTCGCGGCGCACGGTCTCGCCGGGATCGGTCCGTGCGCCCGTCGAGAGCGTCAGGCCGGCGTTCAGCGTCGTGTCGATCCCGGTCTCGACGCCGTCGCCGACGACGACGCCGAACTTCCGGCGGCCGGTGGAGACGCGCTCGCCTTTGACGGTCAGGCGGACAGGTTCGCCGTCGTGTCTGAGGTTCGCAACCGTCGTGCCCGCGCCGAGGTTCGCCTCCTGGCCCAGTACGCTGTCGCCGACGTAGGAGAGGTGCGGAACGTTCGTCCCCCGGCGGACGACGCTGTTTTTCAGTTCGACACTCTGCCCGACGTGGACGTCCTCGCCGAGCAGCGTCGCACCCCGGACGTAGGCGTTCGGGCCGACCGACGCCCCCGACCGGACGAGGACGGGACCCTCGATCACCACTCCGGGTTCGATCGTGGCGCCAGACTCGACGACGACCGTCCCGCGGAGGTCGGCGTCGGCCGCCACGTCGCCCGCGAGGTTCCGTTCGAGTTCGGCCAGTTTCCACTCGTTGGCCGCCAGCAGTTCCCAGGGCCGGCCGACCCCCAGCCACCGGTCGACCGGGACCGTCCGGACTGTTTCCCGGTCGATGACCCGCGCCAGAACGTCGGTGAGTTCGTGCTCGCCGCGCTCGCTCTCCGGGACGTCGAGCCACTCGCGGGCCGCGGCGGGGAAGACGTACGCGCCGACGTTGACGCGGTCCGAGGGCGGGTCGACGGGTTTCTCGACGATTCCCGTCACCTCGTCGCCGTCGCACTCGAAGACACCGTATGCCTGCGGATCCTCCACCCGGTGTGTCCCGACGGCCGGTCCCCCAGAGAGCAGCGCGGCGAGACCCCCGGGATCGTAGAGGTCGTCGCCGTTCAGCACCGCGAACTGCCCCTCGAGCGCGTCTCGGGCTGCCCGGACGGCGTGGGCGGTACCGAGTTGCGCCTCCTGGACGGCGTAGGTGACCGGGACACCCCGGTACTCGTCGCCGAAGTACGACCGGACCTGTTCGCCGTGGTACCCGACCACGAGGATCAGTTCGTCGACGCCTGCCCAGACGGCGGCGTCGGCAGTGTGGGCGACCAGCGGCCGGTCCGCGACCGGGAGCATCGGCTTGGGCGTCGCGCCAGTCAGCGGCCGCATCCGTGTGCCCTCGCCCGCCGCGAGGATGACTGTCTGCATACCGGCTCTGTCTGCCCGGCCCGACAAAGGGCTACCGTTCCCGCCGTCGGCCCCGCGGGGCTACCGGCGTTTCTTCCCGCGGCGGGCCGAGACCGGCGCGCGGTCCTCGAAGGACCGGCCACAGCTCGGACAGAGCCCCTCCTCGAAGAAGACAATCGGTCCCTCGCGGGTCTCCGGGTTCCACCGGACCCGGTAGCCACAGTTGTCACACCGCGTAGTTTTTCGGGACATACCGGATCTCCGTGCTCTGAGATAATTAATACTGCCGGCTGTACCGACGCGGTATTCGACCTCACGGGGAGTCGATACTGTTCACGGGCTGATAAACGGCAGTACAGTGTACGGGCGCGGCGGCCGGCGACGCGAACCACCAGCTTCAATACGAAACCACTCGAACAATAGGTTGTGACTCTGGAACTGGAACAGGAGTGTCCCGAGTGTGGCGAACTGCGGACCTTCTGGAAGACTGCGAGCACGACACTCCGCCTCGGGACCAAACAGAAGTGGCAGTGCACCGAGTGCGGGTTCGGGTTCGTCCGCATCGACGGGGCCGTCGACACGGGCACGGCCTGACCGAGGCGTTCCTCGTAGTGATTTGTGATTGTTTTCGTGACCACGTCACGTTGACGGTCGTTTCGCGGGCTGACGTCGACAGATCGTGACACTCGCCGACGCCGAGGGGACGGGCCTGGCCGCGTTCGTCCGGAAGGGTGTCGGCGACCGGTCGTAGTCAGGACCCGTCGAGGGCCTGCCAGGACAGCCGCGGGTTCCGCGCGGCACCGACCTGGTCGATACGGCGGGCGGCCGTCCGCTGTGGCGCCTCCGCCGGCGCCGTCCCGTCCTCGCCGGCGACCGCGTCGAACGCTGCCGCGAGGTGGTCCAGCGAGCGCTTGGTCTCGACCTCCGTGGGCTCGGTCATCAGCGCCTCGTCGACGGTCTCGGGCCACTTCGTCGTCGGCGGGTGGACGCCGTGGTCGAGCATCCGCTTTGCCACGTCCGCGGCGTCCTGGTCGCCGGCGCTCGCGACGAACTCGTGGTGGAACGGGCCGAACGGCACCTCGTACGACACCTGCTCGGCGAGGTAGTTCGCGTTGAGGACGGCCTTCGCACTGGCGTCGGCCAGTCCCTCGTCGCCGAGGCGGGCGATGTACGCCAGCGCCTTCACCAGCACCAGCCAGTTGCCCTCGAATCCGTGGACCTTGCCGATGGTGTGTTCGGGGTCGAACCGCTCGTAGCCGGCCCCGTCGCGGCCCGCGGTACCACTGCTCGCTCCGTCCGACGCCTCGTCACGCTCGCGTACGCGCGGCGCGGGCAGGAACGGCGCGAGGTCTCTGACGACCCCGACCGGTCCGGCGCCGGGCCCACCGCCGCCGTGGGGCGTCGCGAACGTCTTGTGGACGTTGTAGTGCATGATGTCGAAGCCCATGTCGCCAGGACGGGCCCGGCCCAGCAGGGCGTTGAGGTTCGCGCCGTCGTAGTACAGCAGGCCGCCGGCGTCGTGGACGATCTCGGCGATCTCCTCGATCTCGCGCTCGAACAGCCCCAGCGTGTTGGGGTTGGTCAACATGAGTGCCGCGGTGTCTGCACCCACCGCCGCCTCCAGGGTCTCGGAGTCGACGCGGCCGTCCTCGCCGCTGGGGAGTTCGACCACCTCGAAGCCCGCCAGCGCCGCGCTCGCGAAGTTCGTCCCGTGGGCGCTGTCCGGGATGACCACCTCCGCGCGGTCCTCGCCGCGGTGTTCGTGGTAGGCCTTCGCGACCAGTACGCCAGTCAACTCGCCGGCCGCGCCCGCCGGGGGCTGGAGCGTGACGGCGTCCATCCCGCCGACGCGGGCCAGGTAGTCCTGCAACTGGGCCATCGCCGCGAGCACGCCCTGGAGGTGGTCGTCACCGCGGTCGGGGTGGACCCCAGCCTCCGGCCGGGCCGCGATGTCCTCGGTGAACGGCGGGTTGTACTTCATCGTACACGACCCCAGCGGGAAGGGGCCGCTCTCGACGCCGTAGTTCATCTGCGAGAGGCGCGTGTAGTGGCGGGCCAGTTCGGGCTCCTCGAGGGCCGGCAACTCCAGGGAGTCCCGCGTGAGGTCCTCGGGCAGCGGCGAGTCCTCGATTGCCACGTCGGTCGTGTCCTTCTCCGAGAGCAGCGGCTCGTAGTGGTCCTCCTCGGCCCACCGGGCCTGATCGTACTTCATACTGCCACCTCCTCGACGGCGGCGACCAGGCCGTCGACGGCGCCGGCGTTCGTCTCGGTCACGCAGACCTGCAGGCGGTGGTCGTCGACCGTGTGGACCGCGTAGCCCTCCTCGGCGAGGGCGCTCGCGACGGCGGGGGCAGGCTTGTCGACGCCAGCGACGAACTCCCGGAAGTGGTGGCGGTCGTGGACGGGCGCCCGGACACCCGGGACCGCGTCGAGGCGGTCGGCGACGTCGCGGGCGTGGCGGACACACTCCTCGGCGAGATCGACCAGCCCGTCCGGACCGAGGACGGCGGCGTGGATGGCGGCCCGGAGCGCGACCCACGCCTGGTTGGTGCAGATGTTGCTCGTCGCCCGCTCGCGGCGGATGTGCTGTTCGCGGGTCTGGAGGGTGAGCGTGTACGCCCGGCGGTCGGTGGCGTCCTCGGAGACGCCGACCAGGCGGCCGGGCACCTGCCTGAGGAAGTCCTCCCGCGTGACGAACAGCCCCATGCCCATGCCGTAGGCGGTCCCCAGGCCCAGCGACGCGGCGTCGCCGACCACCACGTCCGCGCCGACGTCGGCCGGCCGCTCCAGCAGCGCCAGCGCGACCGGATCCGAACCGAGACAGAACAGCGCGTCGTGGTCCCCGGCGAGGTCACCGACCGCGCCGAGGTTCTCCTCGATGGTTCCCCGTACCGTGGGGGACTCTGCGTAGACCATCACGGTCTCGTCGTCGATTGTGCGCGCGAGCGCCTCGACGTCGACGTTGGCGTCGTCGACGGGGTAGGTGTCGACGGTCAGGTTCGCGCCGCTCGCGTAGTTGTCGAGAACCCCGTGTTTCTCCTCGCGGAGGAGGTCGGGGACGAGCACGCGCGTACCGTCGGTCGATCGGACGCGGGACGACAGGGTGGCAGCCTCGCCCAGCGCGGTCGCCGCGTCGTAGACCGAGCAGTTCGCCACCCCGAGGCCGGTGAGTTCGACCAGCATCGACTGGTACTCGAACAGCGCCTGCAGAAAGCCCTGTGCGATTTCGGGCTGGTACTGCGTGTAGGAGGTGAGAAACTCCTGGCGGTCGGCCAGGTGGTCGACCAGCGAGGGGACGTAGTGGTCGTAGTGCCCCCGGCCGAGGAACTCCACGAGGTCGTCGGTCCGCGAGAGTGTCCGGCGGACCTCCTGCCGGACGGCCTGCTCGCTCCGGGCGTCGATGCCGAACGTGCTGTCGAAGGCAACGGAATCCGGGATGTCGAACAGGTCGGCCTCGTCGTCGACCCCGACTGCTTCGAGCATCGCCTCGGTCTCCGCAGCCCCGTGTGGCGCGTACGGCGTTCCGCTGTCGTCTCTGCTCATGCGTCCGCACGTCGGACCCCACGTACCCAACCCTTACGATTCCAGTCACCTTGTCGCAGGACGGAACGGGCGTCGCGCGGCCTCTGACGCGCCGCCGTTGGGCTCGACCGCCCGCCGGGTCCGCTCGTCGAGGCGTCCCGGGTGGCACAGCGGATTCCCGGGGGAGACAAGCGGGTTCTCGAGGCGGCCGACAACCAGGCGGGCGACCCGCTCCCCGGTCACGCAGTTTCGGTCGGAACGTACCGGACCTGCGTGTGGACGTCACGGCCGGCGGTCGCGTCGACGCGCGCGTCGATCCGGGCCGCGAGGCCGGAGAGCGTCTCGTCGGGCGGGACGCCGACGGTCACGACCACGGCCCGGGGCCGGCGGAACAGAACCGTGTTCGAGTGTTCGACCCGCACGTCCAGCAGTTCGATGTCGTACCCGACGTCGGCGTCGGCCGCCGCGACGACCCCGGCGGCGTCTGCCCGGATATCCTCGGCGGTCGTCGCGGTGGTGTACGAGTCGTAGGTAACCCCGCCGAGAAACACCGAGAGGACGACGATGGCGGCCGCGAGGACCGCGACCCGCTCGAGGGTCGCACTCCGGGCGTCGCCCGTGCGGAACCAGTGTTCGGGGCGGTACCCGCTGTACCACAGCACGACCAGCGCGGCGAGGTTGATCGAGAGGACGTTCACCAGCATGAGCACGCTCGAGCCCAGCGTCACGAGCGGCGCCCCCCACGCGAGCCCGACGCCGACGGTGGCTGCCGGCGGGATGAGCGCCACGGCGATCATGACACCCACGAGCGCCGTCGAGACGCCGGAGGTGAGGCTGACGACGCCGGCGGCGCCGGCACCCAGCGCGACAACCAGCGAGAGGAAGTCGGGCGCGACACGCTCCCGTATCTCCGGGACGGTCGTGACGTCGGACAGCGGCGGGATGAGGTTCGTGTACCTGACGAACAGGGCGAACCCGGCCGCCGTGGCGACCGCCAGCGACAGGCCGACCACCTGCAGTCGGACCCCCCGGGCGAACAGGTCCCGGTCGTTGACGACGGTCCCGACACTCGCGGCCATCGCCGGCCCGACCAGCGGCGCGATGACCATCGACCCGACGACGACGGCCGGCGAGTCCAGCAGGAGCCCCGCCGTGGCGATGAGCGCGCTGACGACCGTCATGACGACGTAGGTCCGCGTTGCGGGAGCGAGGTCCGACGCCGCCGTCGTGAGTTCCTCGCGGGCGATGCGGTCCTCGTCCTCCTCCTCGGCGTACCGCTCCTGGAGCTGTTCGAACCGCCGGGAGACGACGGTGTTGGCCTCGACGACGACGGTGACCGCCCCGTCGCCGAGTCCGACCTCCCGAAGCGCGGCGAGCACCGGCTCGACGGCGGCTTTCGGCAGCGGAACGTACGCGATTGCGGCGTACTCCCGGCCGCTTGTTTCGTCCGTGACAACGTAGTCGACGCCCTCGTCGTCGAGGGTGTTCAGGGCCGCCTCGCGCTTGCCCGAAGGGATGGTGACCTGAACGAGTCGCACGTCGACTGTCTCGGCGGGCGCCGGAAAAAGCGTTCGGGGCCGGTGGCACGAACCCCCGACCGGACCGGGTGGGGCAGCGAGGTCACACGATGGTCGTGGGAACGGACACGGACCGGGCCACGTGCTCCGCCACGCTCCCGACCAGGACGCGGCGGATACCCGACCGGCCGTGGCTGCCGATGACGATCTGGTCGGCGTCGTGTGTCTCGACCGCCTCGGCGATGGCCTCTGGCGGGTTCCCGACAGTGACGACCGTCTCGACTGCCGTGTCCGCGGGCAGTGTCGACCGCTGTGTCCCGAGCAGTTCCTCGGCGCGGGTCCGTGCCTGTTCCCGCCAGTTGCCGCCGTCCGGGCCGTCGTAGGCCGCGAACCCGTCGACGGGGTCGATCACCGTCAGGAGGACCACGGCCCGGTCCGGGAACACAGCACCGACGTATTCGACGGCCGATTCCGCGTGTTCGGTCCCGTCGAACGGGACGAGGACAGTGTCAATCATCGTTTGGTTGTGGCGTGACGTCGGCCGGTTCGCCGACTCCGAGCAGCGACTCCAGTGCGTCGCTGAGCCGCCCCAGCACGATCAGCGTCGGCGGCAGCGTCGTGAGGGCGGCGACCAGTGTCAGGAATATGACACCGACGGTCAGCGACCCGAAGTCGGCAGTGATCGGGAACGGCGAGAGGGTCAGCGCGGAGAAGCCAAACACCGTGGTCAGTCCGGAGACGGTGATGGCCTTGCCGACCCGCGCACCCGCAGTCTCGACAGCGTCCAGCCGCGAGACGCCGCTCCTGCCGACCTCCTCGAAGTACCGCTCCATCACGATGATGGTGTACTCGGCCCCGATGCCGACGGTGAGCGCGCCCAGCCCGGCACCCAACGGCGAGACCGGGATCGACAGCGCCGCCATGTAGAGGTTCTGCCAGCCGATGACGAACACCATCGGGACGAGCGGGGCGACCGCCCTGAGGAGGTTCCGGTAGTACACCAGCAACAGCCCGAACACGAACGCCACGCCGAGGCCCGTGGTGACGTTGCGCTGTTCGATCTGTGCGACGATTGCCGGCGTCGACACCGCCGCCGTCCCGGTGAGTTCCGCCTCGACGCCGGGCGGCGGCCTGCTCAGCGCGAGCGCGGCGTCGGCGTTGTCGAGGAAACTCAGGGACTGCTGGGTGTTCATATTCCGGGCCCCGAAGACTGTGATGTGGGCGTACCCGTCGTTGTAGAAGCGGGCCACCTCCTCCTCGGGGGCACGCTCCAGAGCCCGTTCGACGCCGGCTCTGGTCTCCGGGATCGTGCCGCCGTTGTACCGCTTGACGAGCGTTGCCGGCGTCTCCATCCCGGTTATCAGCGGCTTCCCGACGGCGACCGACTCGTAGCGGTCCATCCAGCGTAACACCTCCGGGTGGCGCAGCTCCGAGCCGCTGACGAGGACGTCGTACCGGACGTCAGAGCCCCCGCCAGTGACCGACCGGAACTCCTGGAGATCGACGTACGCCGGGAGATCCTGCGGGACGAACTCCTCGGGGTCGGCCAGCGTCCCCAGGTCCGAGCCGACGGCGAACCCGCCCGCGGCCAGGACGATGGCCACGCTCAACACGGCGAAAGGGTGTGACGCGAGGAACCGCGTCGTCCGCCCGAGCGTCCGCCCGAGGCGGCCGATCCGCTCGGGATCCGGGCCGCTAGCGTCGCCCGCCTCGCTTCGTTCCGTGGCGGACCCGGACCCGGAGCCGCGCCAGCGCGCGTACAGCGTGAGAATCGGTATCAGGACGATGATGGCGGCGAGGAAGGTGAGCATCACCCCGAAGATGGACGTCTGTGCGAACCAGACGAACGCCGGCGTCCCGCGGGTCGAGGCCCAGGTCGCCCCGAACCCGAGCGCCGCCGCGAGCATCGCGAGCAACACCGGCGGGCCGATCCCTCCGAGCGCGAGCGGGAGCGCCTCCCTGGGCGGCCGGGTCTCGAGTTCCTCGGTGTAGCGCTGGTGGAACTGCACGGAGTAGTCGATCCCCAGCCCGATCAGGATCGGGAACACCGAACTCGTCAGCGTGGAGTTGGGGACGCCGGCGTACCCGATCGCTCCGAACGTGTAGACGACGCCCGTGAACACCGCGACGATGGGCAACAGCCGAAGCGGGACGCCCCGGAACAGGAAAAAGAGCGCGACGATCATCAGCCCGACCGCCAGCCCGAGCAGCCGCTGTGTGGTCGACTGGATGAGTTCGGAGAGCTGTGCCGAGAACGCCGCCTCCCCGGTGATGACGACACTCACGCCGCTGGGGAACCGCGCCCACTCCTTGGCGTCGACGGCGTCGGTGTAGACGGGCCTGGTCTCCTCCTGGGTGAGACCGGGCTCGATGACGGTCGTCACGACGGCCGACTCGGAGTCGTCGACGACCCTGGCTATCTTCGCCTCCGAATCGGGGATCCGGCCGTACTCCTGGCGGACAGCGTCGGCCGGGCTGGCGACCCGCTCGACGTCGTCGACAGCGGAGAGTCGCCGGTCGTACCGGTCGATGGCCCGCATCGTCGCCGGGTCGGTCACGCTCCCCCGCACCAGCGTGGCGACGGTGCTGCGGTCGAACGCCTCGCCGAACGCCTCGAGTGTGGGGTTCTCGCTGACGAACGCCTCGTTGCCGGTGACGCTCTGGATCTGCGTGGCTCCGCCGATAGCGACGCCGAACAGCGCCAGTGCGAGCACGAGCGTCAGGACCGGGTGCGCCTGTACCGCCCGCCCGACAGTCGCGAATATCTTGCGAAGGTCGATCATCTCGGGCTGTCTATATCCGCCGGTAGATGACTGTACCGGCCCCACCCAGGACGAGGAGCGCGACAGCGGCTGCCGGCAGCGTCGGGAAGCCGCCGGACTCGGCCTCGGAGACGGGCACGCCGACCGAGAGTGTCCCGCTGAACCGCGTGTCGCCGTCGGACTCCTCGTAGCGTACCTCGACCGCGCTGTCGTACTGCTTTGCGATCGCGTCGCCGGAAGCGCTGACGGTGAACTGCGCGGTGATCGTCTCGCCGGGTTCGACCGTCCCGAGGAACGCACCGTCGTCGGGCGAAGAGAGCGGGTCGCTGGTGAACAGCTTCGCGTTCACGTTCGAGACCGGCTCGTCGCCCTGGTAGCGAAGCGTGACGGTCAGCGTCTCGCTCCCGCCCGGCGTGACCGAGGTGTTCGAGCCCACGACCTCGAACCGGTCGCGCTCGGATTCGACCGCGAGTGACTGCCGGAGCGGCGTCGAGAGGCTTCGGACGTCGCCGTCCGCGTTCTCGTACTCGACGTCGACGGCGAACGAGCGCGATCCGGGGTCGGCCTCCTCCGGAATGCTGACAGTGAACGACACCGACTTGGCCTCGCCGACGGCGAGGTCGTCGACGGCCGTCTCGCCGTTCGTGACGGTGACGCCACCGGTCGGTTCGAGCCGGGCGACGACGTTCTGTGCCGGGGCGGGACCCTCGTTGACCAGTTCGGCCCGTATCGTCGCCTCCGGCTCGTCGACCCGGAAGTCACTCGTGGTCACGTTCCGCAGCGAAAACGACCGCTCGGGGCGGACGCGGAGCCCGGCACGGAGGGTGTCGGACTGGCCGGTGATCCCGTTCTCGTCCTCGTACTCGACGGTCGCGAGTATCGGGTAGGTTCCCGGCGAGACGTCGTCCTGTGCGCCCACGTTGACCGAGAACGACGCGGTCTCGTTGACGTCCAGGGCGGGGACGTACACCGAGGAGTCCGGCGACGCGCTACTCTGCTTCCCGAAGAAGACGCCCGGCGTGTTCGTCGACAGCGAGACGGTCGCGTCGGTCGCGCGTTCGGTCCCGACGTTCCGGATCGTGAATCCGAACTCGCCGGTGTCGCCGGCGAAGATCCGGTTGGTCTCCTCCGAGACAATCCCGAACCGCGGCTCGTCGGCGACGGTGATCGTGACGAACTTCGTCTCGTCGACGTCCCTGTTCTGCCGCTCGACGTCTGCCGGCGAGGAGGGGTCGTAGGAGATTGCCCGCGTGTTCGTGTACTCGACCCGGACGGGGACGCGGTAGGTGCCGGGTTCGACGTCGCCCACCTCGAGCGGGAACCGCAGTTGCGTCTCGCCGCCGCCGGGGAGACTCCCGATTGTCTGTGTCCCCGCCTCGACGCTGATCGGGGCGTCGATCTCGTCATCGAGGACCTCCACCCGGATGTTGCGCGCGTTCTTGACCTCCTGTTCGTACGAGGCCGGGCCCCCTCGCTGCACCTCGGCGTCGTTCGTGATCGTGACCGTGAGCGTCTGACTCGACTGGGGCTGGAAGTCCCCGTCCGGCGAACTCGCGACCAGTTCCGTCTGTCCGACGACGATCTCGTCCGCGGCGACGACGGCGGCCGAGAGGGCCAGACCGAGGAGAAATGCGCCGACAACCAGTCCTCGAATGGCCGCCTTCGATCTCTGTTGCATATACACCTAACGAACGTTCGGGTCACGCCTAAGCGTTGTGATACGCCCCCGGTGTCGGGCGCGGCGGGACAGACTGTTCCGGTATTCTCAAGCGTACGCGCCACGCAGTCGGGACACAGGATGAACGACACGGAGCTGTTCGGAGACGAGCCCGACGACGCGCGCAGACGGGTCATGCAGGCCGTCTTCGTCGTGCTCCAGGAACACGGCTACGCGGGCCTCTCGATCAAGCGGATCGCCGACGAGGTGGGGTTACAGAAGGCCTCCATCTACCACCACTACTCGGACAAAGACGACCTGCTGTTTTCGTTTCTCGAGTTCGTCCTGGAGCTGTTCGAGACGGAGATGCTCCAGCGAACCGACAGGGACCCCGAGGAACAGCTCCGGGAGCTGGTCGACAGGGCCACCCTCGGGGCGGGGCAGGTATCGTCGGAGCGCGATCCGGAGCGTGCCGAGGCTATCACGGACGCGTTCATGATCGTGCGCTCACAGGCGGTCCACGACCCGGCGTACCGGGAGCGGATCACCGAGGTCGACGAACAGCTGAGAGAGCACCTGGCGAACCTGGTCCGGGAGGCGGTCGACGACACGCCCCGAGACGAGGTCGGACACGTCGCGACGTCGCTCCAGACGATGATCGCCGGGGCGTTCTTCCAGCGGACCACCGCCGTCGACCCGGACCTCGAACCGGTCCGGCGGGAGGCACACGCCTACCTCGACCGGCACCTCGGCGGGCAGGACTGACCAGGCTTATCGCCCTCGAGGACGTACCCTGTGACATGTTCGGGACGCGGCCGGATCGGGACGCGGAGGTCGTCCTCGTCGGGCGGTCGAACGTCGGCAAGTCCACGCTGATGCGGGAGGTGACCGGCCACGACTTCGAGGCCGGTCGCCGGCCGGGCGTGACCCGCGAACCCAACCACTACGACTGGGCCAGCGAGAGCTTCGTGGTCACCGACCTCCCGGGGTTCGGGTTCATGGAGGGGGTCCCCGGAGAGGTCCGCGAGGAGATCAAGACCGGCGTGGTCCGGTACGTCGAGGCGTACGCCGACCAGGTTCTGGTCGGGGTGCTCGTCCTCGACGGGAAAGCTGCCGTCGACATCATCGACCGCCACTCCGGGCCCGACGAGGTGCCCCACGACGTGGAACTGTTTCACTTCCTCCGCGACGTGGGGGTGGCGCCCGTCGTGGCGGTCAACAAGATGGACAAGGTCGACGACCGGGACGGCCGACTGGACGCAATCTGTGACAGGCTGGGGCTGGTGCCGCCCTGGCAGCAGTGGCAGGAGACAATCGCGCCGATCAGCGCGAAGCGCGGGAACGTGGCGGCGCTGAACGACGCCGTCCGCGGACACCTCCACGACGCCGGCCGGGACGACCTCCTGGGATTCTTCTAGCCGTGGCTGTGCGGCGTGGCGGCGCGGCACAAGGCGGCGGTCAGGCGACGTTGAAGCCCTTCTCGCGGAGGAAATCCTCGACGCGGCCGGTGTGGTTGCCCTGGAGTTCGATCTGCCCGTCGTCGACGGTCCCCCCACACGCGAACTTGGATTTGAGGTCCGAGGACAGGCTGTCCATGTCGACCTCGCTCGGGTCGAACCCTTCGATGATCGTTACCTCCTTACCGTAGCGGCGCTCGTCGATGCGGATGCTGATCTCCTGGGAGTCCTTGGCAACGTCCTCACAGACGCAAAGCTCCTCAGGCAGCCCGCACGTCGAGCAGACTTCCGACATTACGTGTCGGTCTACGAAAGCATCCTATTAAACACTGTCGGGAGTTCGCGCCGTGGACGCGTCTGCCGCCGGAAAACCGCCGGCGGAGGCGCCGTTCGCCGGGATTGCGATCGACCGGGGTCCGGTCCGTCACCGATCGCCGGTAGCACCATTCCCGCGGGTCGGCCGTCGAGGGACGCGAGAATCGTCGGCTCAGGCCACTTACAGTCGCTTGAGGTTCTCGGCCCGGGGGCCCTTCTCCGCTGTGACGATGTCGAACTCGACCTCCTGGCCCTCCTCGAGGTCCGGGCCGCCGATGTCCTCCATGTGGAAGAAGACGTCCTCGTCCGCGTCGTCGGTCTCGATAAACCCGTAACCGCCTGACTCCTTGAAGAAGTCGACCGTACCTTTCGCCATTGCACGTAACCAGTGGTAGCGACCACATTAAAACCCTGCGGGTCTCTTCAGGTGATTCCGGAACGGACCACACCCGAACACAAGACACTTGATACACCCCCGTGTCTCTCCGGGTAATGTTGGGCCGACTCCGCCGCGTCGGCACTCGCGTCTACGAGCGCGTCCTCGAATCCGAACTCTCCGAGACCCCCTCGCACGTGGCCGTCATCATGGACGGCAACCGCCGGTACGCCGACCGGCAGGGGGCCAACCCCACCGAGGGCCACCGCGCGGGCGCCGAGACGACCGAAGCCCTGCTCGAGTGGTGTGACACTCTCGGCGTCGAGGAGGTCACCCTGTACACGTTCTCGACGGAGAACTTCGCCCGGCCCCGCGACGAACGCGAGGAACTGTTCGACCTGATCGCGGCGAAACTCCGGGAGTTCGCCGACGCCGACCGCGTCCACGAGGCCGAGGTGTGCATCCGTGCTATCGGCCACCTCGACCGCCTGCCCGAGCGTGTCCGGGACGCCGTCGCGTACGCCCACCGGCAGACCGGCGAGTACGACCGCCTGCACCTCAACGTCGCGCTCGCGTACGGCGGCCGCCGGGAACTGCTCGACGCGACCCGCGATATCGCCCGCCGGGTCGACCGCGGCGACCTCGATCCGGCGGGGATCGACAGCGCGACCGTCGACGACGCTCTCTACGAGGGACCGACACGCGACGTCGACCTCATCGTCCGCACCGGCGGCGACGAGCGCACCTCGAACTTCCTGCCCTGGCAGGCCAACGGTAACGAGGCCGCCGTCTACTTCACGGCCCCCTACTGGCCGGAGTTCCGGAAGATCGACTTCCTGCGGGGCATCCGCACATACGAACACCGCGAGGAGTCGTGGCGCCAGACCCGTGCCAGACGCGCGCTGGCGGTCGTCCGCGCGTTCGGCCCCGCCGAGTGCCCCGAGGCCTCTCGCGTACTCGACCGCTTCCGCGACGCCCTGCCGCGGACCGAACGGTCCGGCCTCCCCGTCGAACCCGAGGACGCCGACGTCCCTCCCGAACCCTCCGCGGACTGATCGGCCCGCGACGGGTCGACAACTGGTCCGGACGGGCCGCGGCCCCCAGAGACGCTGCCCGGCCTGTGACCGCTCGCTTTCGGAGGAAACTGCGGCCTCGCGAACGGGCTGGCACAGGAGTCGGGCCACGAACGCCACCAGTCCCGGAGTGGCGCCCCCCGGGCTACGACGGGTCGAACAGCGTCTCGCCCTCGACCACGTGCTCGGCGACCACGTCGAGATCGAGCGTGACCCCCAGCCCCGGCCGTTCGGGGACCTCGATGTGGCCGTCCTCGATGACGTCCTCCTCGACGAGGTCCTCCCACCAGCCGAGTTCGTAGGAGTGGAACTCGACGGCGAGGGCGTTGGGGACGGCGGCACCGACGTGGGCGCCGGCCATCGTGGCCACGGGAGAGGCGACGTTGTGCATCGCCACGGGGACGTAGTACTGGTTTGCGACGTCGGCAA
>CAZUVE010000003.1:0-44217 GCA_964623735.1 uncultured Halobacteriales archaeon
TCTTCGGTCTCCTCGTCTTCCTCGTCCTCCTCTTCAGGTTCTTCGAACTCGAACTCGAGTTCGGCGTCCGCGTCGCTCACCACAGTCTCGAACTCGGATTCGCCGCCGGGGATCGTGACCTCGACGTGTCCGTCGGCGTCAGTCTGTCCGACGACCACGCCGTCCCGGGTCACGGTCGCGTTCTCGACCGGTTCGCCGTCGACCCGGACGCCGAGCGTCACGGTCGCATTCGGCGCCGGCGTTCCCTCGACGACCACCAGCGTCGGCTCGCCGTCTGCCTCGTCGCGGTCCCCGGGGTCGACCGGTTCGACCTCCTCCTCGACGCGGAGGACGTCGCCACTGGACCCGTCGATACGGACCCTGGCCTCACCGGTTTCGCCTGTGGCGTCGAGGCGGAACTCGAAGCGGTAGTACCCGGACCCTCCGTGGACGCTGGCGCGGGTCAGCGTCCAGTTGTCCTCGGCCGAGAGGGCGTCCCGGGCAGTCGAGAGCGCGTCCGACTGTGAGACGACGAGAGAGGAGTTCCCGTCGTCCGGCCGGCGGAGTTCCCGCGAGCGTTCGCCGTTCTCGCTCTCGGCCTCGATCCTGAGGCCGCCGTTGACACGGATCTCGAGTTCGCCGGTCCGCTCGCCGACGAACCGTGCGAGCAGCGCGTCCGGCCCGGTGCCCGAAACCTCGTCGAGCTGTTCGGTGACCTCCTCGACCGCCGAGGCGTTCACCACTGCACGGGACTGGACGTCCACCGAGCGCTGGCGGAGCGTCTCGAGGCTCCGCTCGACGTTCTTCGCCCGGGCATTGAGAAGAGCGACCCGGCGGGCGTACTCCTCCCGGGAGATGTCGCCGTCACGGTACGCCTCTGTCGCCTCCGTGTAGTCGTTCCGGATCTCCGCGGCCCGGTCGCGAAGCTCCCCGAGATGTTCCTCGAGGGCCTCGGCGGTCGCCTCGCTCTCGCCGCGCTCGGTACGTACCGCGACGCCGGTGTTCTCGACGTTGGTCTGGACATCGTCTTCCGTTGTCGAGATGATCATCGACAGTTGCTGTCCGGCCCCGACCCTCACCTCCGCCCCGTTCGTCGTCCCGTCTGTCGAGTGACTGCCCGCGGCAGTGTCGGCAGCGGCGACGACTGCCACCCCGGCGACGACCACCAGGATTGCGACGGCCAGCGTCCGGTCGGATCGCATGTATCCCCGTAGGCCGAACAATCGTATAAATCGACCTGATCGTCCCGACCGTTGCAGATCGTTTCGGGTCGAAAGCGGCCGGTATCGGACGTGAGAACCGTGTCTCCGTGGCGCAGGCGGTTCGCGTCGCTGCGGGCTGCAACAGTCGAGAACTGTTGCTGGCTTTTATCCCCCCGTGTTGCCTCTCTCGAACTGGATGAGACGGAGGCAGGCGGTCTCGGGTGTCGTTCTCGCCCTCGTCCTGGTGGCGGGCGCCGCGCTCGCCGGGCCCGGAGCGGCACAGGCCACGCCCGACACGGACCACACGGTCACGCGCGTACAGGTCCATCCCAACGGGTCGGCCACGTGGACCGTCCGGATCCGGACGCGACTGGCCACCGACGACGACGTCGCGGACTTCGAGGCGTTTCAGGACCGGTTCCGGGAGAACAGAACGCGGTATCTCAGTCCGTTCCGGTCGCGCATCCGCGGGACAGTCGCGACGGCGGCCAACGCGACCGGCCGGGAGATGGCTGCCACGAACTTCTCCGCCTCGACGAGCGTCCAGACCGTCCCGCGAAGGTGGGGTGTCGTCACCTACCGGTTCGCGTGGACCGGGTTCGCACGACAGGACGGTGACACGCTCGTGGTCGGCGACGTCTTCGAGGGCGGGTTCTTCGTCGCCGAGGAAGACACCCTCGCAGTCTCCGCGCCCCCCTCGTGGACGGTCCGGCGCGTCAGCCCCGACCCGACGGACACCGGGAACGGTACTGTCCGGTGGCTGGGGGAACGCGACTTCCCCGACAACCGCCCCCGCGTGGTGCTTGCGCCGGAACCGTCCGACGGCGGGACGGCGACACAGCCGCCCCCGACCGGCGCGGGCGGCGAAGGGAGAAGCGAGAGCGCCCGCGGGACCGGCAGTCGTCTCCTCTTCGTGCTGGCGCTTCTCGGAGCCGCGGCGGTGCTCGCCGGGGGCGGGGCTTTCGTCTACCGGCGGCGCCGGCCCGACTCTCCCGCGGAGTCGGAGCCACCCCAGGAGGAAGCGGCCGGACTCGAGGATCCGATCACGGACGAGGAGCGGGTCCAGCGACTCCTCGAATCCAACGGCGGACAGATGCGACAGGCAGACATCGTGGAAGCCGTCGACTGGTCGAAGTCGAAGACGTCCCGCGTGGTCTCCTCGATGGCCGAGGAGGGAACTGTCGAGAAGATCCGCATCGGCCGCGAGAACGTGGTCCGCCTCGCCGGGGACGGCTAGCGGACCGACCGCAACGCCTCGAGGAACTCCTCGCGGTGCTCCGCCGCCGTCTGTCCGGCGGCGTCGGGCGGGTCCACGAGCCCCAGTGCGTCCGCGAGCCGGCAGTCGGGATGTCCGCCGGTGACGACGAATACGTCGTCGCTGTGCCAGACGCCGACCCAGCCGGCGACGGGGACGGTGCCGTCCACGTGATCGTCGGCCGCGTAGCGCGTCAGCCGGGCCCGCGTGTCGTCACGGACGCGGATCCGCTGCTCGCTGCGCTGTCGCACGTTCGCGAGGCCCCGCTCGGACAGGCGCCCGGCGAACGCGTCGCGTGCCTCGCGCCTGACGAGCGGCATCACCATCGGGCCCGTGCCGGGCGGGAGCGACGGCTCGAAGCCCAGCCTGGTGGCGGCGACGAACCGCCACTCCCGATCCAGTCTGCCGCCGGTCGCCTCGCACACCGCCGTGCGGGTGCGTTCGTCCTCGAAGCGCCGCGTCGCGCCGCGTACCCGCGCACCCGGTATCTGGAACAGCGTCTCGATGGACTCGTCGGCGAGCCGCCATCCCTCGAGATCCGCCGTGACGTCGGGGAACGCGGGGGCCATCTGGCCGGACGCGTCAGTGGTCGTCCTCGCGCCACTTGTGGTCGCACTCGGTACAGACGAAAAACCGCGTCTCGCTCTCGTCGGCCGCCCGGATCTGTTGCATGTAGTAGTAGGCCTGGTCGTTGTCACAGTCCGGACACTCCGCGCGGGTCGTCGGGCGGGCCCGATCCTCGGCTTCGCTCATGTCGACAATCTCCGTCTCTTCCTGGCCCTGCGTCGTCACCATAGCCTCCTCGCTCGCGCTGTCCCGTCGCTGTTCGTGCCCGCAACTCCCGCAGATCCACACGTCACCCTCGGTTTTCATTATCGAGCCGCACTCGTCGCAAAACTCCATGTCGATTCGATAGCTCCCGCGGGGATTTAAACGCCGCGGGTTCAGCCGTTGAACTCCCACTGCTTGCAGGCCTCCATGTCCTCGAGCAGTTCGTCGTGGAACCCGCAGTAGGGCGCCAGTTCGTCGTTCGCGCGGACGTACTCGAAGTGCGTGCAGTTGCCACAGTACTCGTCGGGGCGACCCCGGCGGTCGAGCGCCGACTGGCTCTCGGCGGACCGGACGCCGCCCGCCCCGTCACTCGCCGGCGTACCGGTGCTCGATCCGCCGGAGGTCGCGTGGCCGCTGTCGGGTTCGGCGACGATCGTGTTCCCTGCGTCGGACTGGCTCCCGGTCTGGGTGTCGGCGTCGCCGTCGGGGCCGCCCCCGAACATGCCGACGCTCCCGAAGTCCGGGATGTGACTGGTCTCGTCGGCGATCACGCGGAGCGTCCCCTCGTCGGTGATCTCGATCCGGGCCGATCCCCCCGGATCGTTCCGGCGTTTGAACGTGGCGAGGCCGACGAACAGACACCAGAACGTCACGAGCGTCCCCGCAGAGTAGATGATCGCCGTCGCAACGGCGAGCGTCGGGTCGTTCGAGATCCAGTTGTACGGGTACGCGGCCGTGAAAACCGCCACGCCGAGGACGGCGACGCTGGCACCGATCGCGGCCGCGGCGCGGGTGACCCGTCCTGCCGGGAGGACCGCGAAGATTCCCACGAAGACCGCGGGCAGGCCCAGGCCCGCGAGGACGCCGGCGAGTTCCCGCGCCTCGTACACCCCGAGGCCGATTCTCGCGGGCAGGTCCGTCGTTGCGATGGGGATGGCGCCGACGACCATCGCCGCCCCGACCGCGAACAGCCCCGCACCCAGGAACCGCCGTCGCGGGTTCGTGGCGGTCCCGACCCCTCCCTCGTACACGTCGGACAGGCTGGTCATGCGACCGGGTACGCATGACGTCCACAAAACTACCCGTCAGACGCGCGTCAGACGCCGACACCGGATCCGCGGAGCGGACCGGGGTGGCCGACGGTACCGAAAGCACTAATCACTGCGGCGGAGAACGCCAGAACATGGCCGACGACGAGAGTGAGAACGAACCCGCAGTCCCGCTGGCGAAGGGTGCGCCCGTCGAGGGCGCGCCGGTTGCCCGGGTCGCCGCGCGACTCATGTGGGGCATCGAAAAGAGCGAGATCGCGGCCCGCGAGGGCGACACCGTCGTCCGGACGCCCGACGGCCCGCGCGAACTCGCGGACGTTCTCGCGGACGTCGACCAGCCGTACTTCGCCACCCGCCAGGAGTTCCTCGACGCCGTCGGGGACACCATCGGGGACGGCCCGGTCCCGACCGCAGAGGAGTCGTGACGCTCCCGGTCGGTCCCTCGGCGATCGATCCCGGCGACGTCGGCGGGGAGCAGGTCGTCCTCGCGGTGGGCAACGGGGAGGGCGTCGAACCCGTCCGCGAGGGCTGTCTGTACGCCGGGTTCTCGACGTCGGGCGGGTCCGAACACGCCGTCGACGGCTGATACGGACTGCTGTAACGGTTTGCCGGGACGATCCCGCGCAGTCGTTCGAGCCGGCACTGACTCACTATGCTGATACCGTCGGCCAGAAGCGCGCGGGCACTGTCGGCACCACGGGGCAGGGAGTATCTCTACGTTGGTACAGCCGACAGTGTAACCTGTTGTGGTTTCCGTGCCACGACCCAGCGCGGGGGTGCCGGAACCGGGGACGGATATCGGCGACGGTCCGGTCAGAAGTCCGTCAGTTGCGACTGGACGCCCGCGACGAGTTCGGACTTCCGCCGGAGCGCCTTCAGCGAGACGGGGAGCGCCGCCTCTAGCTGCCGGATCGCGCCGTGGAACGTCTCGGCGGTAGCGGGTTCGCTCTCGAAGGCGTGTCTGATCCCCTCGCGGATCTGCCAGACGCCGACCGGTGCCCAGTAGGACTCGCTGGCGTGGCGGATGACCAGGCAGGTGGCCTGTCTGTCCCGCTCCTGGAGGTGTTCCAGAACAGCCAGGCGGGAGGCGTAGTAGGCACCCGACGTCTCCTCGACGTACGCGGCCCGCCCCTCGTAGGTCTCGCTGTCGGCGGCGAGGTAGTAGTCGCCCCCGGGGTCGGGGTTCCAGACACTCCCCGGTGCCTTGAGTTCGACGAGTTCGAACTCCCAGTTGCCCGGGGCGAGAACCACCCAGTAGTCGTTACCCATGTACTCGTTGTACCAGACCTCCACCTCGTCGACGCTGGCGGCGTTCCGGAGTGTCCCCCGGAGGTACCGGCTGACGGTGTCGTCGACAGCCGTGATCGACCACCGCGTCGGGACGAGACGGCGGTCCCGGCCCCGGCCGAGCGCGCCCGCCGAGAGGATGGTGTTGACGTCGTAGACGTCGAACCCGCGGCGGTAGAGGTAGGTCATCGCCCCCTCGGCCTGCCAGTCGTCGTCCTCGAGTGTCTTCTCGACGGGCCGGGGGACGTGGGGGTTCTCGGCGAGGTCCGCCTGTCGCGCGCGGACGCGCGGTCCGGTGGGCGTCCGGATGTCGTCCAGCGACAGGTCCAGATCGGGCGACCCGTCGAGGCCGACCTCCACGTCGACCGGGTGGTCGGCGATCGCGACCTCGCGCTGGACGCCGACGAACCCGTCCCAGACGTCCTCGACGCTCACCGTCGAGGAGCGCGTGGAGTTGAGCAGGCCGGCCCGGCGCCCGAGCACGTCGTCGATGTCGAACCCGCGGTGGTACCACTCGCCGCTGGTGGCGTACTCGGTCGGGTCGGCCTCCCGGTCCATCGGCGAGAGCAGGCCTGTCGCGACGTCTGGGTAGTTCGACCGCCCGACGAAGATCTCCGGTGCCGAGGAGCCGAACAGCGAGTCCCCCTGGAGAACCTGCTCGAACTGGCGCTCGACGTCCTCGAGGTGGTCGGTGATGGCGTAGGACTTCTGACGGGCGAGGCGACGCCGCTCCGCCGCGGTGTCGCGTTCGAACCCCTCGATGAACTCGTCGAGCCGCATCTGTCCGACCCTTGATCGGTGCCCCGTATCAATCTGACTGATAGTGACTGGTCAGAGAACACTCCGGGGTGGTCGCGTATATCGAAGACAGGAACAACTCGGAAGCGCTAGCTGTGGATGCCCATCGCCTCGATCTGTTCCTGGTAGCGGTTGCGGATGGTGACTTCGGTGACCTGCGCGACGTCGGCGACCTCGCGCTGGGTTTTCTTCTCGTTGCAGAGCAACGACGCAGCGTAGATCGCGGCCGCGGCGTAGCCGGTGGGGGACTTGCCCGAGAGCAGGCCCTCCTCGGCGGTCGTCTCGATTATTTCGTTGGCCTTGGTCTGTACTTCCTCGGAGAGTTCGAGTTCGGAACAAAACCGCGGGACGTACTTTTTGGGATCGACAGGCTCCATCTCGAGACCGAGTTCCTGGGAGATGTACCGGTAGGTCCGGCCGATCTCTTTGCGCTCGACCCGTGAGACGTCGGAGATCTCCTCGAGGCTGCGGGGGATCCCCTCCTTCCGACAGGCCGCGTAGAGGGCACTGGTCGCCACGCCCTCGATCGAGCGGCCCCGGATGAGGTCCTCCTTGAGCGCGCGCCGGTAGATGACGCTGGCGACCTCCCGGACCGACCGCGGGACCCCGAGCGCGGAGGCCATCCGGTCGATCTCCGAGAGCGCGAACTGCAGGTTGCGCTCGCCGGCGTCTTTGGTCCGGATGCGCTCCTGCCACTTCCGCAGGCGGTGCATCTGGCTGCGCTTTTTCGAAGAGATAGACCGCCCGTAGGCGTCCTTGTCCTTCCAGTCGATGGTGGTCGTCAGCCCCTTGTCGTGCATCGTCTGGGTGGTCGGCGCGCCGACGCGTGATTTCTCCTGGCGCTCCTGGTGGTTGAACGCACGCCACTCCGGCCCCGGGTCGATATTCCCCTCCTCGACAACGAGGCCACAGTCGTCACAGATCAGTTCTCCCCGGTCAGAGCTCTTTATCAGGTTTTCGGATCCACACTCCGGACAGTCACGAACATCCTCCCGTTCGTCCGGGTCAGTTTCGGACTCGCGCTCCCGCTCCCGCTGGCGGCTGGACCGTGTCATCGCACTTTTTTAGTAGTAGGAGGGACGAACTTAAACCCTTGGACAAAAATCTTTTGGCTTCTGTTCTATCGATCCCGACGGAAGGCCGGAAAACCGCAAGACGTGGCCGCCACGCGCGCCCGTCGACCCCTGTCAGGATGAAAATATATGAGGGTGGAACAGTGAGGTAAATCCCGATGCCGGTCATGGAGTGTGACCCGGGGGAAGCGCGCGAGCGCCTGACCGCTGCGGGCGTCGATGTCGAACCGGGCAACACCGAACACGAGCGGTGGCGAGTACGCTACGAGGGTGCGACTGCCGTGGCCTACGACCAGAAGGTGGTCGTGCAGGGAAGTGACACCGGGCGCCTCGAGGCGCTCCTCCGGGACAGTGACGGTCGTGCTCACGTGTACTTCGACGGCGCGTCGCGGGGCAATCCCGGGCCGGCCGCCGTCGGGTGGGTGATCGTCACGAGTGACGGAATCGTCGCCGAGGGGGGCGAGCGGATCGGCGAGGCGACCAACAACCGCGCGGAGTACGAGGCGCTGGTCCGGGCTCTGGAAGTCGCCGCCGACTACGGCTTCGACGAGGTCGAGGTCCGGGGCGACTCCGAACTGATCGTCAGGCAGGTCCGGGGGGAGTACAGCGTCACCGACCCGGGCCTCCGGGAGTACCGCGTGCGGGTCCGCGAACTGCTCGATTCCTTCGGGGAGTGGTCGCTCTCGCACGTACCACGGGAGATAAACGACCGCGCGGACCAGCGCGCGAACGAGGCACTCGACGATGCCCGGGACTGAGCCACCCGCCGACCCGACGGATTCCGACGACGGGGGCGGGAGAGGGGCCCCCGAGGAGGTCGTCGAGGAGGCCGAGCGGCTGACACGGCTGGCCCGCGAGACCGTCGACGACAGCGAAGCCGCGGCCTACCGCGAGGCCAGGGCCGACCTCCTCGAAGAGCACGGGTACAGAGCGCGCGTCCGCGAGGACGAACGGGACACGCTCGTCCTCTACCCCGCCGAGTGGGTCGTCGACGGCACTGTCCGGCCCGAGCGGATCGAGGATACGGGCCGCGGGATCGAGTGCCCACTCGAGGGCCCGGGCGAGGCCGAGGAGTGGGAGGTCGTCGCCGAACACAACCGGGAGGTCGCCGAGGCCGTGGCGGCGGCCCACGGCGAGGTCCACGGCGCGAACGCGCGGTCGCTGGCGGCGTTCGCCAGCAACCACTACGCAAAGCCCATCGGGAGTCTCGCTCCCGGAGAACGGGCGGAGTTCCGCGAGGAGTACTTTCCGCGGAACGCGTTTCCGTCCGACGACCAGAAGGCGGTCGTCGATGAGTCGGTGCGACTCGTCGTCGAGACCTCACACGAGCGGGACGCTACTGGTGCCGGTCGATGAGGTCCTCGAGGTCCGCGGAACGATCCTCGTCGGTGATGAGCTTGTCGAACGACCACGCGAACTGGTCGAGCAGCGCCTCGTAGCCCTCGTCGGTCAGGGCGTACTGGTTGGTTCGCTTGTCGAGTTCGCTCTTCTCGACCAGCCCCATCTCGACGAGGTCGTCGAGGTTGGGGTACAGCCGGCCGTGGTTGACGTCGTCGTCGTAGTACGTCTCGAGTTCCCGCTTGATTGCGAGCCCGTAGCGGGGCTCCTCGGCGAGAATCGTCAGGATGTTCTGCTGGAACGCGGTCAGTTCTCGGGCGATACCCGGCGTGTCGGAAACTGTCTGTGCCTCTGACATACGAGAAACCAGGGAGTTGATGTATTTAACCTTTGGCAAAACCGTACGGTACGTACACGCGTTCTGTGCCGATTTTTCGACAGGGATGGGTCTAAATGTAGCAAATACCACGTGTTTCCCGCGTGGCAGTGTCCGGGCCAGCCGTGCCTCTGTCCACGTTGGGCGGGCAGACCGAAAGTAGTTTTTGATCCCCTCGCACACCGTGACGTGATGGCGAATCTCTGGGAAGACCTCGAGACCGGACCGAACCCGCCCGAGGAGATCTACGCGGTCGTGGAGTGTCTGAAAGGCGAACGCAACAAGTACGAGTACGACAAGTCGGTGCCCGGGGTCGTGCTCGACCGGGTGCTCCACAGTAACGTCCACTACCCCTCGGACTACGGGTTCATACCACAGTCGTACTACGACGACGAGGATCCGTTCGACGTGCTCGTGCTGGTCGAGGACGCGACCTTCCCCGGGTGTGTCGTCGAGGCCCGACCGGTCGCGCTCATGAAGATGGACGACGACGGCGAACAGGACGACAAGGTCATCGCCGTCCCCACCGAGGACCCGCGCTACGACCACTTCCAGGACCTCGGGGACATCCCCCGGCAGCTCCGCGACGAGATCGACGAGTTCTTCGACACCTACAAGAACCTGGAGGAGGGCAAAGAGGTCGAAACCCTGGGCTGGGAAGACAAGGCGGCGGCGATGGACGCTATCGAACACGCACAGGAGCTGTACGAGGAGCAGTTCGGGTGAGGGACGGCCCGTCTTGTCGTCCCCAACCTAGCCGGTACGCGGCCCGCTCGGACGGACTCTTGTACCCGTCTACCGGTACGACCGTGCCGTCGGGTCGGTCCGGGACTGACCCACGGCCGTATCACACCGGGTAGTCGGCGTCGGCGTCGACCACGCGGTCGGGTTCGGGCGGGACCTCCCAGTCGGTCGCGAGTTCGAGAAACTGCGCGAGGATGCGCGCGGTCGCTCCCCAGACTGTGTACCCTGCCACGCGGAAAAAGTGCAGGCGGATCTCCCCGTAGTACGGGTGGTCGCGGCGCTCGCTGTCGTAGTTGTCGAGGTCGGTCAGGTCCGACAGCCCGAGGACGGCAATCTCGGCGACTTCCTCGTCACACGGCTCGTAGGTCCTGTCGGGGACCCGCGCCACGAACGGGCGCACCGAGTACCGCGTCACCGTGCGGATGTCGTCCAGGCGACCGGCCCTGTCGACCTCGGCGCGGTCCAGGCCGACCTCCTCGTCGGACTCCCGGAGGGCGGTCTCCCACAGGCTCGCGTCGGCGGGTTCCCGGCCGCCCCCGGGGAAGCTCATCTGGCCGGGGTGGTCCGGGAGGTGGTCGGCGCGCTTCGTGAACAGCAACTGCGGGTCCGGATCCTCGACGACCGGCACAACCACGGCGGCCTCCCGCTCCTGATCGGTCACCCCCGTCGGTTCGTGCCGGTCGACCCCGGACAGATCCATACCTGCTGGATGGGACCCCGGGACTCTTATTCTGTCGGTTACCGGGCGAGTGCGTCGTCCATCCGCTCGCGCGTCGTCGACAGGTCGAGCCCGCCCCACGCCTCCAGTTCGTAGCTGACGTCGAGTAGCGTCCGGACGCGCTCCCCGTCGCCGCCGTCGATTGCAGTCGCCGCGTCCTGCCGGAACCGGGTCGCGGCCGCGGCCGCCGCGGCCTCGTGGTCCGGGTCCCGGTCGGGCACGTCGAGAATGTGCGGGAGGTCGGACGCCCTCCCGGGGAGGGCCGGGAACGCGACCGGACCCACGACCACGACCCTGTCGTCGGCCACGCCGGCCACCCCGGCGTCGCCGGCCCGGACCGCGACCAGGTGGTACGACTGGAGCGCCCCCTCGACTGCGTCGGCGAACCGTCCGGGATCGTACTCCTCGCCGCGCTTGAACGCGAGTTCGGCCAGTCCCCGGCGCAGTTCCGCCCGGGTGAGCGCCCCGAACAGGTCTACCACGCCCGCGAGTTCGTCCGGCGTCGGGTCCATGCCGGGACAGCGTCCCCGACGACCTTCAGACCGTCGGCTGGCGGGCTCCGTACGGACGCGAGTCAGTTCTGAACGGCCGATCGGGGTCGTCCGTCTCACAGAGGTGTTGCGAGTCTTCGACAGAGTCACACCAGTCACTGTCGGCGGCCGGACGCCGCGGCGACGCCCTCGCGCGACAGCGACCGGATCTCCGTCGGGTCGACGGGGGCGTCACGCCAGGCCGGCAGCCGGCGGTCCTCGCCGGGCGGTTCGACGGCGCCGGCGTAGGTGTCGACCTGCTCGCGCTCGGCGACGGAATCGTAGTCGAAGCCGTTGAACGCGGCGTCGGCGGCGTACTGGTCGACAAGCGCCAGCGCGCGCTCGCGGTACCGTGCCGGGAGTGTCTCGTAGTCCGGGGAGACGCCCGCGTCGTCGAGCGCGTGAAAGAGTGCGTCGCCGACGGCCCGGGACATGTCGCCGAGCCCCTCGGGCCCGCCCACCGACCGGTGGTCGTGCTCGTGGACGCCGAGGTCGACCTGTGCGCTCCTCTCGAAGCCGGTAACGGGGTAGGCCTCGCCGAGCGTGCCGACCTCGAGTCCCCAGCCTCGCTGGACGCGCAGCCGGCGGACGAGCGCGCCCGTGGCGGCGAACTCGCCGGCGAGCGCGTAGCGGAACGCCCCCAGGTAGTCCAGCAGCGGGTCGTCGTGGTGTTCGGCCAGTGCGTCCACCAGCGGCGCGAAGAACAACCGGAACAGCCGGCCGTACAGCCGGCCGTCCTCGACGCGGGCGTAGTATCCCTTCGCGAAGTCGTACCCCGCGGCGAGCGGGAACAGAAGCCGGGGGACCAGCCCGTCGTCGTAGCTCGTCGCGTCGGCGTCGTGGACGACAACGTACTCCGAGTCGGCAGCGAGCCCGAGCGCGAGCCAGACGTCCCGGCCCTTGCCGGCGTCCCCGTCGAGGCCGGCAGCGGCGAGGCGGGACTCGATCCCGGGTGCAGTGCACCACAGCACCTCCCCGCGGAGGTCGAACCTGTCGATCCAGTCGACGACGTCGCCGACGGCCCCCGGGCCGGCCCTGAGCGCGACGACCACCCGTTCGGGGTCGACCCGCTCGAGGCCGCACAACACCCGCTCGGCGGCGAGGGTCGCGTAGTCGCAGTCCGTCATCGGCACGACGACCGTCGTGCTGTCGGTCGGCGCCTCCGGCGCGGCACCGCCGAAGTCGTGCAGCGTCGCGACCCCCTCCTGGACGTACTCCATCTATCACGAGTAGAGGTTCGATCCGAAAAAGGGGCGCGATCCGCCCGGGCAGGAGGTTTTTGCCACTCCGTGGCATACGCTGGCGTATGAAGTCAGTCAGGAAGGGACTGCGGGCGGGTGACTTGGAGAAGGACACGTACCAGCGCCTGACGTGTGTCCGGTGCGGGGAGGAACTGGACACGCGGAACGACCCCGACGAGATCGGGAAACGCCGCGTCTGTCCGGAGTGCGGTCGAGAGTGGAAGGAAGTCGGGTGATACTGTCGGCACGGTGTAGCCAACAGTACGAGCCCGGGACGGCCCCCGACACCCTCCAGCGGCCCGACGTGGACGCGCTCGAATCCGAGGGCGTCCTGCTGGAACCAGACAACCCCGAAAGATATTATTCGGTTGGGACCGAGTAATTCCCTATCATGGTGGCGTCCGGCCGGGGAGGGAGAGGGTCGCCAGCCTGGCCGCGGAAGCGCCACACAGTCCAAGACAGTCGGGTCCGCGTCGTCACAGCGGGGGACAGCGTCGAGCGGGAGCGGGGGGCAGGGGGGTGAAAGACGACGCCGACGGGTCCGCGCTGTTTGCCGGGCGCGACCCGGGCCAGGCGCTGCTCGCTGTTGCTGTCGTCGTTGCCCTCCTCCTCGGGTACGTGCTCTTTCCCCCGATTTCCGGAGCCGCGCCGCTCGGCGGGGGTGACGGCGCGGGGTTGCCGATGCCGGCGTCGGGATCTGACGGATCCGGGGAAACCGACGGTGAGACGGGCGCCGAGGCTGCGGGGACCCGAGCCGCAACGGAGCAGGCAGAGCGCGGGCAGAACGGCCGGACCGCCGGCCTCGCCACGGACGCGACACAGCCCATCAGCGGCCGGCTGTACCGGAATCAGAACGGATCCGTCCTGTTCACCGCGCACGCACCGCGGGGCATGTACTGGCGACAGGACGCGTACACGACGTACACGGGCACCGGCTGGGAGCGTGCGCCGTCCCTGGAGCGCTACAGCGGGCAGAGCTCCGTCTCGGGAGGCGTCACCCGTGCCGCCGACGTCGTTCGACAGCGGATCGAACTCGAGGCCCGAGCGACCGCGCTGCCGGCAGCCTGGGAACCCGCCGGCTACGAGGGCCCCGGGGCGACCGTATACGCCAGCGAGACCGGCGGTCTCCAGACAGAGCAGCCAGTCCCGGCCGGATCGGAGTATACAGTGGAGAGCCAGCAACCCGTCCGCGACCCCGCGACACTCGCAGACACCCCCCAGGACTACCCCGAGTCGATCGAGACGACCTACACCCAGCTCCCGTCCGGAACGCCCGACCGCGTTGCCCGGCTCACCGACCGGATCACGGCTGACACGACAACACCGTACGGGAAGGCGAGGGCCATCGAGGCGTGGCTCGAGTCGACCAAGTCGTACTCGCTGAACGTCACCCGTCCGCAGTCCGGGCACACCGTCGACGGCTTTCTCTTCGAGATGGAGCGGGGATACTGCCAGTACTTCGCCAGCGCGATGGCGGTGATGCTCCGGTCGGAGGGGGTCCCGGCCCGGTACGTCGTCGGCTTCGCGCCCGGCGAGCAGACCGACGCCGGCACGTACGTCGTGCGGGAGACCGAGGCACACGCCTGGGTTGAGGTGTACTTCGCCGACGTCGGATGGGTACGGTTCGACCCCACGCCCGGGGACGCACGGCGGGCCGCCGACAAGCGCGCCCGGGAGACGAACCGACAGACGCCCACACAGCAGCCGGAGACCCCGACACTCGAGGTCCGGCTCAACCGTACGCCGAGACCGGGGGTGCCTGTCACCGTCACCGTCACCAGGGGTCGCGAACCGGTGACAGGGGCGCGCGTGTTTGTCGGCGACGACCTCGTCGGGACGACAACCGCGGACGGGAACGTGACGACGACCATCCCGTACGTCACGGAACTCAACGTCACGGCACGAGCGCCCGGCAACGCGTCGGCGACCGCCCGAAGCGTGGGGGCTGTGGCAGGTGCCGGCACACCCGGTGTCGGGATCGACCGGAAGGACCCGCAGACCCGACAGTACCGCCTCCGGACCGCGCCGGCGTCGCTCGGGGCTGTCGGACAGCCCCAGCAGGCCGAGAACGTCTCGCAGAACGACACTGCCTCGGCAAACTACACGCTGCCGAGCACCGTCTCCTTCGCGTTCGACGGGCCGCTCGTGTCGGGCCAGCGGGTGACCGTGCGGGCGACAGTCGCTGACGTCCCGATGCGCGACGCGGTCGTGGCCGTCGACGGACAGCAGGTCGGGACGACCGACGCCGACGGCTCGCTCGCGCTTCCGATCCGCGGCGATCCCGGGACGAACGTGACGATACGGGTCGAGCGGGGAGCCATCACGGGCACGACAACCCGCTCCATCGGCGAGGTGCGCCTGAACACGACTGTCGATGGCTTCGTCTCCTACCCCGGCCAGGAGGTGAGCGCCACCGTCACGTTCGGGGGAACGCCGGCGGAGGACGTTCCGGTTACACTCGACGGACAGCGGGTCGGCCGAACCGACGCCAACGGAACGCTCGCCCTCCAGTTGCCGGTTGCCGACACGGCGACCGTCGCGGCGACAGCGTACGGCCAGACGGCGACCGAGCGCTTCACCGGCCTCTACTGGAACCTCGCTGCCCTCGTCGGGGTGCTCTGTGCCGGTGTGCTCGCTGTCGGAGGGATCCTCTACCGGTGCGGCGTCACTCCCAGAGCCGTCGCCCAGTACGTCGGGCGCGCGCTCCAGCGCGTCGGGCACACGCTGTCGAACGCCATCGCCGTCCTCGTGGCCGCCGTGCTGGGCGTTGTCGAGGCGATCAGACGGGTGGCCCGGACGACCCGGCCACGGAAGCGTCTCCGCGCGTGGCTCGCCGTACTCTCCCCGGCGACGATCGGTTCGGCCGTCGCGTCGACACTCGCCCGGCTGCTCGGGCTGGTGTGGGCGCTCCTCCCGACACGTGAGGGACAGACCGACGCCGAAACCGGGGGCAGGGACGGGGCCACGCCGCCCGCGACCGACAGCGAGGGGACGCCGTTCGACATCCGGCGTGCCTGGGCCGAGTTCGTCCGCCTGGTCCGTCCGCCACGGGTCCGAACGCGCACACCGGGGGAGATCGCCCGCCATGCGGTGTCGGCCGGCTTTCCCGAGCGCCCGGTCCGCACGGTGACAGACGCCTTCCGCGACACGGCCTACGGCCGGGTCACGCCCGCCGAGGCACGGATCGCGCGGGTGAAGGAAGCGCTCGAACAGCTCCGAGCACAGCAGGAGGCCGAGACACCGGCAACCGAGGGGGCGGGCGCGCCGAACGACGGTGAGCGCCGGTGAGACCCCCGCTCCCCGTCTCCGATCGCGGCGTGTTGGCCTTCCTCGGCGTGGTCGCCACGGGCACGGCCACTGCGCTCTATCTGGCCCCCGACGCGCTCCTCCAGTCGGTACAGCCAGCCGTCGAAGCAGCACTGACAGCGTTCGAGCCCCGGACGCTGATGCTCGTCGGTGCGGCGTGTGCGGGACTCGCAACGTTCGGGAAGATCATCGCGGCCCGGAGCGGGCCTCCGACCGGGGAGGAAGCGATTGACGCGTCCGCGGACACGGCCGCGGACGGAGCCGTCGTCGGGGGCCGATTCGACGCACGCGTCGCGTCGACACGGGCGGCGATCGACGACCCACGCCGGACCGCCGACACGGAGGCAGTCCGCGACGAGATCCACAGCACCGCCGTCGACGCGATGGTTGCCGTGGAGGGCCGGTCGCGCGAGGAGGCCGAGGAGCGCGTCGCAACCGGGGCGTGGACCGACGACGACGTGGTTGCGGCCTTTCTCGGTGGCGCGGACGCGCCCCACATGCCGTTTCTGAACCGGGTCTCTGCCTGGCTGTATCCCGCGGCAGCGTTCGAACGCCGTGTTCGCCGGACGATCGACGCACTCCACGCACGACAGGGCGCGCCGGACCGGGGCCGTACTGCTGCAGGTTCGGCCGACACCGCAGACGACTCACCCGCGGACCCGGAGGGACGTGACTGATGGAGCGTCGCAGCCGCTGGGCTGCTGTCGGCGGTTCGGTGCCGCTGTTCGTCGCGGTCGGCCTCGTGTTCGGCACACCCACCATGTTCGTCGCCGCGGTCATCCCCGTCGTCTTCGTCGCGTACAGCGCGCTCACCACGGCACCGCCGACCGACCGCCTCGCGATCCGCCGCGATCTGTCGACGGAGGCGCCGTTCCCCGGCGAGGAGGTCACGGTGCGGGTCGTCGTCGAGAACACCGGCGAGACCGCCCTCCCGGACCTGCGACTCGCCGACGGCGTGCCGGAGGAGCTTGCTGTCACTGGGGGCGCGCCGTCCACGGCGGTGCTGGTCGGCGCCGGCGACGCGGTCACACTGGAGTACACGGTCGTCGCCAGGCGCGGCACACACGAGTTCGACCCGGTGACCCTCCGGACGTGGAGCCTGGCGGCGAGCGTCACGGACGCCTCGCGGATCGACCCAGACGGCGCCTCGGACATCGAGTGTACGCTGGCGATCGAAGACGTCCCCGTGAGCGAGCGGACCACACAGTACACGGGCCCGCTCCCGACGGAGACGGGCGGACCCGGCCTCGAGTTTCACTCCACCCGGGAGTACCACCCCGACGACCCGATGCGGCGCGTCGACTGGCGTCGGCTTGCGAAGACGCGCGAACTCACCACGGTGCAGTATCGCGAGTACAGGGCCGCCCGGGTCGTCGTCCTCGTCGACGCACGGGAGCCGACGTACGTGGCGCCAGCCGACAGCCATCCGACGGCTGCGGAACTCGCAGCGTACGCCGCAGCCAGAGCAGTGACGGCGCTCCAACACGCCGGCCACGAGATCGAACTCGCCGCGCTCGGTGTCCCCGACCCGGATCGAGGGGTGACGCCAGCGTGGGTGTCTCCGGCCGGTCGCCGGGAGTTCGACGCACGCGCACAGCGTATCTACGACGCTGTCACGACCCGTCGACCCGAGTCGGCGGGCCACCCGGACGAACCGCGAGCGGCCGCCACGGCGGCCTCGGCCGGGACAGGAAAGGCGGCCGACGGCGGCGAACGCGTCAGTCGGCGGGTGCTGTCGTTGCTCGCGCCGGACGCGCAAGTGCTGTTCGTGACACCATTCCTCGACACGTATCCACGCCAGCTGATCGACCGACTGCAGACCTACCAACACCCGGTGACTGTCCTCGCACCCGACGTGACGGGCGAGGCGTCGCCCGGACAGCGCCTCAGGCGTGTCGACCGCGAGGTGACGCTCGCGCGCGTCCGCAACGCCGGCGTCCCCGTGACCGACTGGCACTGGACGACGCCGCTGCCGCTTGCACTCCGGACCGCACTCGCGACAGGCCTCCGGGGAGAGCGATGAGCGCCACTCCCCGGCCCGCGATGGGCGACGAGCCGAGCACTGCCACACACGATGACACCGCCGGCCGGTCGGAGTCCCCGCCGCGGCCCCCGCTGGCAAGCGCACTGCTGGTCACAGCCACTGGCGTACTCGGGCTGGGCGTCCTCAGTCGACCGGTGCCGACCTGGATCGCGGCCATCGCCACCCTCGCCGGCGTCCTGGTCGGGATACTGACGGGGACAGTCGAGCGAGATGGGGTCGTCTGGACGCTCGTCGGGAGCGCGCTGGCGCCGGTCGTGGCCATCGCGCTGGCCGGTGCGCTCGGCGTCGGGGTCGCGGGAACGCCGACGGGGATCAGCCTCGCGACAGTCCGGGTGTGGCAGGGAGTGCTGGTCGTCGCTCTCGTCGGCGTCGGGTTCGGGCTCGCGGCCCTCTGGACGAACGGGCTCGGCGGGGGCGTCGTCCTCCGGACGTCGAAGCGCGTCGTGCTGACCGCCGTCCCGCTGGTCGCGGTAACGGGCCTGCTCGTGGTTCTCCACGTCGAGACGTACGCGGCCGTGGCGGCCACGCTGGCCGATCCGGTCGAGACCGTCCGTCGCCTGCTCGTCGCGCCGCGGACCGCTACCGCCGCCATCGTCGGATTCAGCGTACTCCTGACGGTCGCAGCGGGCCTGCTCGGAATCGCGCTCCGGACGGCGCCGCTTGGTGAACTGGCGTCGCGGGAGCGTCAGTCGGCGGTCGACGCGACCGTCGACCGGGTGACGGACGCGCTCGAGACCGTCGTTCTGACGGGCCTCGGTCTCGTGGTCACGGTCGGTTCACTCGCCGCACTCGGTACACTCGGTCGCGTACTCGGGGCGGCACCGACCCCCCTCGCTCGTACACTGTTCGCCGTCACGGGATCCGGCCCGCTGCGGATCGTGCTCGTCGGCCTCTCTGTTCTCGCGGCGACCGTGATCGGCGGGATCAGGACGGTCCAGTGGCTCGCGGGGCTCACACAGGGGCGGTCACTCGGCTGGGTGCTACCGGTGTGTGTGGGCACCGTCCTCGCAGGCGGGGGTGCCCTTCTCGCCCCGGCACTGCTCGGACAGACCCTCGAGCGCCTGCCACCGGCGGCACAGGAGGGTCTCCGTCCCGTCACTGCACAGGTCGGCGCCGCCCCGACCGTGCTCGGGGGCGTCCTCGCCGCACTCGGTCTCCTCGTCGTGACACTCGTGCTCGTGCCGTTTCTCGGTGTGTTCGGTGTGCTCCCGAGGCGGTCGCCGGCAGCGTCCCTGGCCAGTCTGGGACTCGTCGCCGGATCGGTCGTCCACGCCCTCGGCGGAGCCCCGGCCCGGACGCTGTTTCTCGGAACTGTCGTGGGGATCGTCTGCTGGGACATCGGGGAGCACGGCGTCGGAATCGCCGAGGTCACCGGCCGGTCGGGTTCGTCGCTGTCGGTCGAGGTGGCACACGGCATCGGGAGCGCCGCAGTGGGTGGGGTTGCTCTCGGTCTCGCGCTCGGCGTCAGACGGACGCTCGTGGCTGACCCCCCGGCGGTCATCAGTGTGACGATCAGCGCGTTTCTGGCCGCCCTCGTCGGCGTGATTCTCCTCGCGACCCTGCTCCGCGGGTGACTCGGGTCCGGCACCGCCCGGGTGCTGGCCGACCCCCGTGGCGTACCGGCCGATCACGGGGTGACGGCGGGCACTTCGATCCGGTCCAGCACGTCCGCCACGACGTCCGCGCCGGCGACGTCCCGGATCGCCGCCTCGGCGGTGAGCACGATCCGGTGGTGCATCACTGGCCGGGCGACCTGCTTGACGTCGTCCGGTGCGACGTACTCCCGGCCCGCGATGAGGGCGCGGGCACGTGCGGCCTCGAACAGTCGCTGGATCCCGCGCGGGGACACGCCTGTCTCGACCCGGGAGTCCTCGCGGGTCGCGCGGGCCAGGTCGACCAGATACTCGCGAACCGACTCGTCCGTGCGAACGGTCTCTGGCGTCTGCTGGAGGCGCCGGACGTCGGCCTTCGAGACGGCGGGATCGACGTCGGGGACGTGCGTGCGACGGTTCGACCGTCGGTCGACGAGTTCGAGTTCGCCCGCGCGTTCCGGATACCCCATCGAGGTCTTGACGATGAACCGGTCGCGCTGGGCCTCCGGGAGTTCGAACGTCCCCTCCTGTTCGATCGGGTTCTGCGTCGCAACCACGAAAAACGGGTCCGGGAGGGCGTGGGTTGCCCCGTCGATTGTGACCTGCTTTTCCTCCATCGCCTCGAGCAACGCAGCCTGGGTCTTGGGTGGTGCCCGGTTGATCTCGTCCGCGAGGACGAGGTTGGCAAACACGGGTCCCTCGCTGAACTCGAACGTCTTCTCGTGCTCGTTGTAGATGTTCGAGCCAGTGATGTCGCTCGGGAGGAGGTCCGGCGTGAACTGGATCCGGTTGAACTTCAGGCCGAGTGCCTGCGCGAGTACCCGCGCAGTCAGTGTCTTGCCCGTCCCGGGCACGTCTTCGAGGAGGACGTGCTGGCGGGCGAGCACCCCCGCGAGGACAGTCTCCAGAAAGTACTGATCGGCGATAACGGCCTCGGTAATCCGGTCGATGACATCGTTCACCATCGCAGTCGCCTCGTCGACAGCGAACGGGTCCGACTGCATCGTGGCGGAGTGTTCGGTCGATGGGCTTGTATAGTTTCGCTCCACGGCTGGAGGCCGATCCGGCGAGAGCGGCCGCCGCTGGGCCGAGACCGGCGCGGCTTTCCGGGCGGGGGAGGCCCGGCGGCCTGCGGTACGGCCCGCTCTGGGTGCCGTCCGACGACGAAACTCGCGGGCTTTCGGCCCGAGAATCCCTGACTGCGCGGTATTCGATCCCGCGAGGACAGAACTGCGAACGGGCTCGCACCCGTCAGTCCGGATCACTCGAAGACGGCGTCGAAGGCCTCCGCGCCGAGAGGCTCGTGTGTCCCCGCGGCGACGTTCTCCTCGACGTGTTCGCGCGATCCCATCCCGACCAGCGAGCAGGTCACGCTCGGCCCGCTCCGGGCGAAGTTGATCGCGCGCTGTGCCCGCGTCTCCCCGTCGAGGCGCGCCTCCACCCGGGCGGGCATCTCCCGGGCGAGTTGCCCCTGCATGATCGACGCGCTGGTGAAGGCACTCAGGCCCGCGTCGTTTGCGAACCAGAGCGCGCTCTGCGGGCCGTCGGCACCCTCGTGGGACTCGACGGTGAACGCGTCGGCCATGAACACGTTGAACGGAAGCTGGATCGCCCGCAGGTGTGTCGAGGCAGTGCCCGCGGCGTCGGAAGCGGCGCGGGCTCGCTCGACGACCTCCGGAAGCGAGAGATACTTCTCGTGGTCGACGGGCACGCGGAAGGCGTCCCAGGTCGCGACGCCGTAGTGGCGGATGTCCCCTGCAGCCGCCCGTTCCTCCAGCCGGGCGAAGGCCGCCTCCAGGACCCCGTAGACCTCCTCCCGCGAGCGCGCCTCGAGTTGTGTCTCGGGGTTGTGAACGTAGTAGAGATCGACCGTCTCGAGGCCGAGGTTCGACAGCGAGCGGTCGAGCTGGTCGTCGACGAACGCCGGCTCGAGGCAGTGCCGCCCGAGCACGAGGTCGCCGGGGTCGACGGGCCCAGCGTCGACGTACTCCTCGCGGACGTGCCGGCCGGGGTCGGCCGGCCGCTCGCCGTCGAAGGGGACGAACCCGCCCTTGGTGGCGACGAGAACCGCCTCGCGGTCGACATCGGCCGCCTCCAGCGCCTCCCCGACGACGCGCTCGCTGCGCTGGTGGCGGTAGTTGATCGCGGTGTCGAGGACGTTGACGCCGGACTCGAGTGCCGCGACGACCGCCCGGCGGTAGGACTCGTCGGCCTCGTCTGTCGGTTCCCCGAGGTATGTGCCCAGCCCGATACTCGAGACCACGCGGTCGGCGAAGGCCCGGAAGTACGTCCGGGCGAACCCGTCGCCGAAGCGGTCGCGGTACTCCCAGGTCGCCTCGCGGGTTGCCATGGTATAGTTTGGGCGCGGTGACTCATACGGATTGCTGTCCCCGTGTCCCGGAACGACCGCACGTCGTCGTGCGGCGGAGCCGGCACTGACGGACAGCAACCCGCGTCGAGAGAGTCTAGATGTTGCCGCTCATCGCCTCGAACAGGCGATCCCTGAGTTGTTCGCGGGTTGTCCCGCTGCCGGGGCCGAGCCCCTCCATGTGGTCGACCGACACCTGTCCGCCGCCCATCCGTGCGTGGCCGCCGGCGCCGGCCATGGGAATCTCCTCGACGACCGCACGCAGGATCTTGCCCATGTGGACGCGGTCGTCGCGGGACCGCCCCGAGAGGTGGATTGTCCCCTCCCGGTCGCCGAGGACCACGACCGCCGTGATCCCCTCCAGCCGGAGGAGTTCGTCCGCGGCCTGCGGGATTGCGTCGACGTTCGAGACCGTGCCGACGTCGCTGACCGCGAAGGCGTTTCGGACCTCGCGTTTGGTGATTGCGGCCGCCTTCACGTCCAGCACCTCGGCGTCGACCTGGGGGTTGGCGATGCGGTCCAGCCGGTCCTGGTCGACGCCCGGGTAGAGGTACTCTGCGGCTTCGAACTCGGCGGTCGAACAGCCCTTCGTCAGCGACTTCGTGTCCGACTGGATGCCGTAGACCAGCCCCGTCGAGATCCGCGGTTCGAGTACGTCGGTCCCGTTCTCGACGGCGTCAACCGCGCTGGGGGCAACGGGGTCCCAGCCCAGTTCGCGGAAGTACTCGGCGAAGATGCTGGCACAGGCGCCGGTGTCCCGCCGGACGTCGGTGAACTCGGTGCCCGTCCCGCCGCCCGGATGGTGGTCGACGACCGCCACCGGGTCGATAGCTTCGGCACCGGAGAACCCGCGCGGTTCGTTGTGGTCGACGAGGACGACCGTGTCCCCGGCGAGTTCTGCGCTCGTCTCGACGCGCTCGATGTCCATGTCCAGCACCGTCTCGAACGCGCGGTTCTCCTGGTGGCGGATCTGACCGGGGTACTGCAGTGTCGTCCCCGTCCCGACACTCTCGGCCAGCAAATCGACCGCGAGCGCGGCTGACATCGCGTCGGGGTCGGGATTGGGATGCATCAACACCGTGATCTCGTCGTAGCGCGAGAGCACCGCCTGCAACCGCCCGCCCGGCGACTGCCCGATCCGTCGGACGGCGAGCCAGACAACCACGAACACGACGACTGCTGCTGCCCCGGCCGCGATCAGGAGTATCGGCTCCTCTAGGAGCGGCCGAACCCCGTCGAGCTGGAGGCTTCTACCGCCGCCAGCGTTCATAGTATCGGTCGGTTGTTCCCGAGACAAAAATACGTTCCCCCTCGCCGATTGCCCTGTCACTCCCGACTCATTCCCGCGCTGTCTTGCGGTTCTCTCGATACTCCTCGATCGCCGCCCCGTATCCCTCCCGGTAGGTCGGGTACGAAAACTCGTAGCCCAGCCCCCGGAGTCTGTCGTTCGAACACCGCTTGCTCGTCAGAACGCGTCGCCGCGCGGCTTCCGAGAGATTCTCCTCTGCCAGGCGTTCGTCTTTCGTCCGCTTGGGTGGGGGATCGACCCCGCACTGCTCGGCGAGCCAGTCTGCGAACACCCACCTGTCGGCGGGTTCGTCGTCGACGACCAGCACAACCTCGCCGCGGGCCGCGTCTGCCGCCAGGAGGTGCCGGACCGCACCTGCCGCGTCCTCCCGGCGGACCATGTTCAGGTAGCCCTCCGTGACCGGGCCGTCCAGGTACCGCTCCAGCCGGTAGCGGCCGGGGCCGTACAGACCAGCCAGCCTGGCGACCGTCCCATCGAAGCCGTGTTCGCCGGGCTGTTCCAGGGCGATTCGCTCTGCCTCGGCGAGGACCTCGGTCTTGTCGGTCGTCGGCTCGACCGGCGTCGCCTCGTCGACCCAGTCACCCCCGTGGTCGCCGTAGACACCGGTGCTCGAGGTGTAGACGTAGCGGTCTGGCGGCGACTCGAGCGAACCGAAGTGGTCGATCGCTGTTCGCTGGCCCTCGACGTACACCTCGTGTGCCGCCCTGGCGCCGCGACCGCCGGAACTCGCCGCGAAGACGACGGCGTCTGCGTCGGGGACGGCCGCGAGCGCGCCAGGATCGGTCACGTCGGCCTGGACGGCGTCGAATCCCGCGTCTTCGATTGCCGCGATTCCGTCGTCGGAGCGCCGGACGCCAACGACCTCGTGGTCGGGCGCGAGCTGGCGGCCGAGTTCCAGCCCCACGTAGCCACAGCCGAGGATCACGACACGCATGGCTACCACTTCTCCCCCTCGATGTGCGAGTGCAGGAGCGCGTACTCGTCGAGTGTCATCGGGTGTCGGCCCTCGACTTTTTGCTGGATCTCCTTGGGCTCCAGTTCGCGCCCGACGCCGGCTGCGACCGCCTCGACGTCGAGGACCGCGGCGGACATCCCCATCAGGAGGATGTCGCGGGCCTCCGCGAGGAGGGTTTCGGCGTCCGGCCTGTCCGGGTCGGTCGCGAGAACCGCGGCGGTCTCCTCGAGCGACAGGCCCGGCGACCTGCCGTCGAGCAGGTCGCGGAGTATCTCCTCCCCCAAGCCGGTCCCGTCCGCGACCGCCTCGACTCCGGCCTGTTCGACGGTCTCGGCGAGCAGGTCGTCGTACGCCGCCCGCAACTCTCCACGCGTCGCCTCGCCGGCCGACGGAAACTCGCCCCTGAGCATACGCCTCGTACGAGAGCGGGGTACAAGATAGTGTCACTTCGAATCCGCTCCGGAGCGCGAGGGGCCGGGATCCGGCCACCCCGGGGACGTCTCGTTGGTCTCGCCGTCGACGTCGCCGACGCCCTGTGGCCCCGGCGGAACCGCGATTGCGACCTCAGTCCCGGTCCGGAACGAGACGCGCGTCGTGGTGCCGATCCGTTCGGTTGCCCCGTCGCCGTCGACGTCGAGCCGGACGACCGCGGTTTCGCGGACGTAGTGGAGCTGTGCGCCGGGCCTGTCGGGCGTCCCGCGGGGAACCCGCACGGTGAAGCGTGCGAACGAACCGGCGACCTCGACCCGCCAGACGTTGAGTGTCGCGTACCAGAATCCCGGCGCCGGGGCGACCGGCAGCCCGGCAGGGAGCCGGGCCAGCGACCCTCCGATGGCCTCCGCGGTGGCGTTCGACAGCGCGTCCCCGGCTTTGCTCGCGAGGCGCTCGCGCAGTTCCACACGGACGTCACGCGTCGTACCGTTGACCGCCGGTTCCGCCGGTCTCGCTGCACTGGCTGTCGTGGCCTCGTGGACAGCGTCCCGGAGCCGGAACGCGAGCAGGTCACGCGAGCGGTCCGAGAGGTCCTCGGACCACCGGTCGAGGGCCGCCGCGTGGATTGCGTCGACCGCCGATCCGTTCGTCACCGCGAGCGCGCGGGCTGCCGGGGTCTCCCAGCGCGAGGTCGCGTCCGAGACGGCTGCCCGACGGCTCGCCCTGTTCCCGACGTCGAACTCCGCGAGCGTGGCCCGTGCCGCCGCCAGCCCGTGTGCAGTGCCCGCCCGGACCTGCCGTTCGAGGACCGACCGATCGACGCCGGCGGAGCTGTTCGTCCGTTCGACCGTGCGCAACACCTGTGCGGCCGTCCGGAGCCGCGTCGTGTCCGGGCCGAGGAGCCACCCGACGAGCGCGTCGACCGCGTCGCCGTACGGCAGCGCGGCGACGTTCCGGTTGCGCGCAACCAGGGGGTGTTCCTCCGTCCCGGCAGCGATCGGATCGACGGCCTCGTGGTCGAGCGCACTCCGGGTGAGGTACGCGGGCTCCGCGTCGACACGCATTCGGAGGCCGCCGAGCCTGCCCGGCAGGTCCCGGCGCCCGCGCCGCTCGTAGCCAGCCTGGAGCCGTTCTATCGGGCCGCCGGTCCGGCCTGGGTCGGAGAGGTGTTCCCGGAGCGACGCGACGTTCGCCCGCCGTGCCCGTGCCCGCCGGTCCAGGAGGTCGATGAGCCGGTCGACGTACTCCGTCCGGGCCGCGACCCGCGCCCGCTGTGCGACGTTCGGGTACGTTCCGGGCACGTCGACGAGCGCGGCCCGGCGGGCCCGCAGTTTCTCCGCGAGTACCGCCGGCGGGTTGGACTGGTAGGTCGCGAGTCGCCCGCGCGTTGTCGTCATGGAGACGTTCCGGACGCGGTCGCGCAGGCCGGCGAGGTCCGCGTACACCCAGGCTTCGAGCCCTGGCGGGCGCTCACCGCGGACAACCGCTGCCCGGGCCACGCTGGTGCCGCCCGTTGCGCGCTCGGCCAGCCGGTCCAGCCCCCCGCGCGACGCAACGAGGCGGTCGTCGGCCAGTTCGCGGACGTCCGCGAGGTTGGGGCCGTCGAACGGCCCGCCCTGCTCGTGGACCAGCGCAACCGGCCGCGTCGGCGCCGGACCCTGCGTGTGGTTTCCCACGAGCGTGAACGTGACCGCCGAACGCTCGATTGTCCGCCCGGTGGTCGTCGTCGTTCCCCTCTCGGGTCCCCGCCACCAGTACGTCGTCGTGTGCGTCCGGACGACGGTCCGGCCGTGAGTGCCGAGGACGTGGGTACCGGTCCCGCGGGCGGCGTGGGGCGGACCGGGCTCGCGGTCCCGGACGCGCACGGCGGTCCGCGTCTGGGATCGGACGACTCCCCACCCCGGGCCCGGAGCCCGCGGTTCCCGTACCTGCCGGGTGCCGAGGTGTCGGACCCGCTGTTTCAGCCTGACGCGCGCCGCGTAGGTCTCCCGAAGCGTACGGTTGAGGACAGCTTCCGAGTCGACGAACGCCCGCGCGGCGGTGTCGTCGACCCCGACGGTGACGGTCTCGTTCGGTCGGACCGAGGGGGTAACGCCCCCGGCAGCGTCGAGTGCGTCCGTCGGCGCCGGCGTCAGCCCGACCTCCTCGTGTGCCCGCTGGAGGCTCTCGGTCGCGGCGAAGTCGGTTCCGGCGAGCAGGTCCGTCAGCGCAGCGTCGGCGGTTGCGTACTGGAGAGCACGACGGCCGACGGGGTCACTGTGCCCGAAGACGTCCCGCTGGAGACCGAGGACGGCGCCGTTGGTGAACAGGGCGACGTGCCGGTTCGCGAGGACGTTCTCGATCGGTGCGCCGCCGTACTGTGCGTACCCTCGCGCCCAGACGACGGGGTACAGTCGGGCGGTCAGCCGGCGGCCGAGCCCCGGGTCGAGCGGCCCCGCGTCCAGGCGGCGCTCGAAGCGCCGAACCCTGTCGTGGACCGCCAGCGTCGGGGTGGCCACGACGAGTGTGGGGGACACCGTCCGGGTGCCGACGACCCGTCCTCCGCGGCTTGCCGTCAGTGTGACACCCTCGATCCGGACACGCATGGCGGTACCGCCGGGACCGGCTCGCTCGACGCGGACGCGGCGCTTGGCTGTACGCAGGTCGGCCGGGCGCTCCACAGCCGGCAGCGACGCCTGTATCCGGACCGATCCGCGGCGCTCCGAGAGCGTACCGAGGGACTGCCGGGCGCGGAGGTACAGGCGGATCCGGAGCGCGTCGCGGAAGGCCGACGACCGGTTCAGAACGCGGCCGTAGGTGGTGTCCGCCCGGACAGTCACCGGTTCCCGGGCTGTGGCACGGGCGGCCGCCGTCGTGGCCCCGCGGAGCGCGCTCTGCGTTTCGGCGGACGCGCGGTCCATCGCCCGTTCGACGTCGGGGTCGGTCGCTGCCGGCGTCTGGAGTGTGCCGACGATCGTTCCGCTCCCGACCAGCAACACCACACCCAGCAGCGCGAACGGGACCCTGGCGCTCACGGCTCCCACCGCCTGAGCGTGAGCCGCACGGTGCCGACCTGGACGGCCCCCGCAGCCTCCGCCGGCGTGTCGAACCGCTCGCGCATGTCGGCCTCGAACCGGTCCGCGAGGCCGTCGGCGACGCGGGCGCTGGCCGCCGAGACGTTCCCGCGCGAGAGCTGCCCCTCGACTGTCGTGCCGGTCGCACCGGCGAGTGCCCGGAACCGACGGGACGCGACGGTCGCCGCCGGCGAGGGGCGGGCCGAGTGGAGCGTCGCGCGGCTCTCGGGGAGCAGGGTGTCGACCGTCGCGTGTGCCGCAACCGACGCGACGCCGCTGAACCCGGCCTCGCGGGCACGGACTGCTGCGCGCTCCTGTCGCGGCGGCGTCGGGGCAGGCACGGAGAGCGTCGCGACCGTGACGTCCCGCCCGCCCGGCGGGTTGGCGCCGACGCGTACCGTTCCGCGCACGGGAGCACCCCGGTAGGGAACCCAGCTGACGAGCACCTGTGTCCGGTTCACCGGGCCGAGCGTCTGCCGGGTGGCGGCCTCGACCTCGCCGACGAAGCGGTCGTGTCCGCCAGACAGTTCCCGGCCGTCGATAGACGCGTTCGCGACGGCCGCCCGGGCCAGCAGCCCCGCGATGGTTCCGTGCGCCTCCCGGTCTGCGCCTTCGAGGGTGTACTCGACGTCGGCGGTCGACGACGCGAGGAGATCCGCCCGCTCGTCGACCACGACCGGTTCGGGCTCGCTGCCGGGGACCAGCGTCAGCGTGGCGACCGCGGCGGAGACGAGCAGCAGGAACACCGCGACGTCGACCACGCTGCTGATGGCCCTCATCGCCAGAGCACCACCGTGAGCCGGCCCGGCCGGAGGTCGCCGGGAGCCGCGCGGACGCTGAGACGCCGCTGTGCGCGGAGCGCGTCCCCGGGCGGGTCGGGGCCGCGCTGCCAGCTGCCCTCTGCCGTTCGCAGCGTCACGTTCATCCGCCATCCGTCGGGCGCGGATCCGGTAACGCAATCGAGCCGGCCGGGATACGCGACGCCCGCGACGCGGAGTTCCGCGTGGACGCGTTCGAGAGCCGTCTCCGCGGTGGTACGCTCGGGCTCGCCCGGCAGAACCGCGGACAGCGTCTCCGCGTAGGTGACGAGCCCGGCGGTGACCGCGAGGACCGCCACGAGCGCGACAACGGGCTCGAACTGGCCCCTATCCGACGAGCGTCGCATCGACCTCCCCCCACGAGACACGGCGCACCCGCAGCGTCCGCGGCGCGTCGCGCCAGGTCCGATCCCGGCGCTGCGCGCGCTCGACTGCCGCGCGGAACGCCTCGGCGTCCGCGAATACGGTTTCGGGAGGCGTTCCCGCCAGGACGGACCGGAGTTCACCGCCGCGGACCGGCGTTACGGGGCCGTACTCGAAGCGGGCGTGAGCCGTCTCGCCGCCGGCCCGGAGCCCGACGGTGAGCGGCCCCAGTCTGATCTCCTCGGCAGGGACAGCCACCTCCTCGCGGGCGTCGTACTCGCTCGCCGCGACCTCGTCGACCGCGTCCGCGACCGCCCCTGTGTCGCCGGGGCTCGCGGCCGGAAACGCGAGGACCGTCCCCGCGACGGCGAGGCTAACGAGACCCATGCCCAGCCAGGCGTACCAGGCGTCTATTGGTGCGTCGAACACGGGGGGTCTGGCCGCTCCTCCGTACATAAACGTGCGCACCGGGAGCGGAGGGAAGTGATCGCGGCCGTCACGCGATCCCCGAGACGACGAGGTACGAACCGAGGTAGACGGGCGTCGCGAGAAGCAGCGCGCGCCCGACCCGGTAGCCGACCAGCGGGCCGTCGAACCCGCGCGAGAGAGCGGTCGCGAGCGCCGGCAGCACGACTGCGAAGGCGAGGACGTACCCGCCGACGGCGGGACCCAGCCACGGGAGGGCCCCCGCCGTACCCGCGGCCGCCGGCCCGTCGGCGAGCGTGTCGGCGAGGGCGACCGTCGCGCCGGCAACCATCGGCCCGAACAGCGCCCCCGTGCTGTGCAGCGTCCCGCAGACCTCCTCCAGGTCCCGGCGGGACTCCCGTTCGACCCGCCGCAGGTCGTCGACGTGGTCGGCGAGTGCGAGCAACGCCGCTCCCGCGGGCTGACCCTCCCGCGCTGCCAGCCCGAGAACGGCCACGCTCCCCCGGACGCGCGGGCTCGGCACGTCGGACAGGGCGCCGTTGTCGCCGAGGAAGGCTGCCGCGGGCCCGGTGTTCAGTTGCCGCTGGTGTGCCGCCGCGCAGTCGAGCACCTCGCCCATCGCGCCATCGAGGTCCGCGGCGGCCGTCCGCACCGCCGACTCGACGGCGGCGCCGTTCGCCACCCGCCGGCCGACCAGCGCGAGGGCGTCCGTCAGTCCCGACTCGACGTCCCGGACGCGGCTGTAGACCGCGACCACCGGCCGGTAGCGCAGTCGGAGTGCGACCCCCGCTCCGATCCCGATTGCTGCGAACGGGCCGGCCCACGGGGGGAGCAGCCGCCGGGCAACGACCCACCCGGCCAGTGCACAGCCCGCGGCAGCCACGAGGACAATCCACTGCCTGTCCGGGACGTCTGGGTGCGAGCGGTCGACGGAGGGGGGCGGGAACGCGACCGGGCGGCGGGCGACGAGCCGGACACCGGCAGCGACGACACCGAGCGGGAGCAACAGGTCGTAGACCACGGCGACACTCCACGACGTCACGCCGATCCCCGCGGCGTCGGCGGCGGGCAACAGCGCGACGAGCGCCGTCGGGAGCAACACGCCGAACGCGTAGAGGGCGGTCACCAGCCGGTTGATGCCCGCCGCGAACGACTGCATCCCCGAGCGCGTCCCCTCGAGAACGACGGCCAGCGCGCGGTCGAGTGTCCGCTCGCGGTCCGGACGGTCGAGACTGCCGGCGGCGGAGACCAGCCCGAGCGCCCGCTCCAGTTCGGGGTACCACTCGGCCCACTCTGCCCCGAAACTCGCGAGGGCGTCCCCGCCGCTGGCCTGCGCGCGGCGGACGTGCCCGTGCAGGCTCTCGGCGAGTGGGCCGTCCCCGGAGCGGGCGGCGAAGACGGCCGCACGTTCCGGCGATGGGGCGACGCGCATCCGCAACACGGCCCGGGCGACCAGGTCCGGTGTACGCCCGAGAGCGCGGGTCCGCCGTGCCAGGGCGGCTACCTGCGGCGTCTCGTGAACGAGGTGGGCCGCGAGGAGTGCGAGCGCGACCGAGACGAGCAGTCCGGGCGCTCCGAACCCGAACAGCGCCGTCGCCCCCAGCGCGGCGGCCGCGACGAGAGCCCCGAGGCCGTAGCCTGCGCGGACGACAGTGGCGGGATCGACCCTGGCGCCGAGAAACCCCAGCGCGCGTTGCAGGTCGTCGCTGGGTTCTACCTCCCAGGGGTAGAGTCCGGCGAGCGCGCGGAGCCACCCGGAGCGCAGACGAGTCATCCGTCGCGCTCGAGCGTGGCGGTGGTCACCGCCTCCGGGCCCGTGCGCCCGGTTGCAGCGAGGTCGGCGAGGTGTGCCCGGCGCCGGCACAGCGCCTCGCGCACACCAGCGTAGGTTTCGTCCGGCGCAGCCATCGCCGCGACGAGGTGGCTGTTTCCGCGGTCGATCCGTCCTGTCGGCTCCAGCCCGCCGCCCGGGCGGCCGTAGAGCCGTTCGAACGCCGGATCCTCGCCGTCCGCGACCTCCTCGACGGTCCCGACCCGCCGGGACGCCGCCGCCCGCTCGACTGTGACGACGAGGTCGGTGGCGCCGAACGACGAGGCCGGGACACCCAGGTCCGAGACGACCCGTTCGTACGTCGCCTCGGCACCGTCGCCGTGGACAGTGCCGAGAACCGCCTCGCTGTTTGCGCCGACCCGCATCGCCTCGTAGAGGGCGCGCGCCTCCTCGCCGCGCACCTCCCCGAGGACGAGTGCGCCGTCGCCGAACCGGAGTGCGGTCCGTAACGCTGCCGTCGGGTCCAGATCCGTCCCGTTCGAGTCAGTCCGCAGCGCCTGCACGTCGCGCCCGGCGGCCTGGAGCGGCCCGACCGGGAGTTCCGGCGTGTCCTCGATGACGACCGTCCTGACAGGGGCCGGGAGTTCCCACAGCAGCGCGCCCAGGAGCGTGGTCTTGCCGGCGCCGCGCGGGCCGGCGATCAACAGGCTCCGCCCCCGCTCGACGGCGAGAGAGAGCAGCGCTGCCGCCGCGGCGGTGAGCGTGTCGTTCGCGATCAGGGCGGGTAGCGTCCAGGTGTCCCGGTCGTGGGCGCGGAACGCGAACGCAGTCCCCTCGCTGGCCGGGTCGGTGACGCCGGCCACGCGGACGCGGCGGTCGCCGATTGTCACCGACGCGTCGATCGTCGGATCGGCGCGCGAGAACCCCCGGCCGCTCTCCTGGCGGAACCGCGACGCGAGTCCCTCGACGCCGGCCTCGGTCGGGCGCACGTTCGTCGGCACCGTCCCGTCGCCGGTGCGGACCCGGAGAGGGTTCTCGTTTGTCGGCGCCGTGACGAACACGTCCGAGACTGCCGGGTCGGCAAAGAGGTCCGCCAGCAACCCGTACCCGCTGGTGTGCTTGCGGAGGATCCGCGAGAGGCAGTCCGTCGGGGTGCCGTCGGGCGCGACTGCACGGACGGCCCGGCCGGGCGCTCGCTCGCCGCCCGGAACGTCCCCTGCCGCCAGTCGTCCGTACGCGGCGGCGATCAGCTCCGTCTCCGAGGGGTCCAGACCGTGCTCCAGCGGTTCCAGCACGTACCGGTCCCGCCCACCCTCGCGGGCGTACCTGCGGACGGTCCCGCCGGTGTCGAGGTCCCGGGCCCCGACCAGTCGCGCACCCGGCGGCGGGGCCGTCTCGACCAGCCAGTCGCTGACCGCGAGGCCGACGGCGGGCGCGAGTGCGGTCCCGTAGTCCCGCACACGACAGGCGAGTTCGGCCAGTCCGGTCACGGCGGCGACGTCGGCGGTCGCGTCGGCGCGCCCGGTCGCCTCGTGTGCCGCGCCCAGCGGGTCCCGGTGTGCGCGGGCCGCGAGGCGTTCGTCGCGCCTGCAGACCTGTTCGACGAACCGCCCGGCGGCAACCAGCAGCGCGCAGGCGGCGTCCTCGTAGCGGGCCTCACGGCCCGAGGAGTGAACCACAATCGCGTCGGCGTCGCGTTCTGTCAGCGCGTCCACGGCGGTCGCACGGCAGTCGGGGCGACACTCGAGGCGACCCCCGTCCCCGCAGGCGGAGGCGTCGACGCACAGCGTGTCGCCGTCGAACGACGGCTCGCAGTCACACCAGCCCCGATCCTCACCCCGGAACAGGTCGGCGAGAGCCGTTCGCAGTGATCTCATGGCCCGGCCTGGATCCGCCATCGGACTTAAGTTCGGGCCGCCGGACGGCCACGACCTCCCGCCCGTCCCGTCGCACGTATTCGAGGACGAGCCGTCGGGTTCCCCCGCCGGCGAGCCTGAGGCCGCCCTCGGGTCCGACCAGCGGGACCGGGAGGCTGCGCGTCGTCTCCCGGCCGCCGTCGATACGCCACCGGACAATCCCGGGGGGACGATCGGTTGACGGCCCCGGGAGCAGGAGGTAGTCGAGGCTGGCACTCGCCCACGACGGCCCGGGCATGTGCAGTGTCAGAGTCCGGCGCGCTCCAGGGACGCCCGGCGGGGCCGGATCGTTGCGCTCGGAGAGGCGGTCGGCCGTCGCCGCCAGCCCGTCGATCTCGGCGTCCGTCCGGGCGTGGGCGTGGTCGACGCGGGCGGTCTCGACCGCGGGCATCGACACGCCGAGGAGGGCCGTCGCAAGTCCGATCGCGACGACGACCCGGAGCATCTACAGCAGCGCCCTGACACGCCCGAGAACGCCCGGCTCCTCGTCGCCGGCGACGCCGCCGTCGGTCTGAGCACCTGCGGCGGCGACCCGCTCGTCGACCCGGCCGACGTCGCCGTCCCCGCCGAGCGCGTCGAGCCGCGACGCCCGCACGTCAGTTCCCCGGCGGGACGACTGTGCCTGCTCGGGCCCGTCGTCCAGCGGCCGGTTGCAGCAATCGCACCGTTCGGGGGGTTGGTCCCGGTCGCCGGCGGTGTCGGCACCGGCGGCCGGCTGCGTTGCCTGGCTCCCGGTGTCGGTTTCGGCCGCGGGCGACCCCGTCCGGTCGACGGCGCGGCGCGCGGCCTCGGCTTTCGAGAGCGCGAGGTCGGCGCGCTGTTCGACCTCGGAGTTGACCGAGCGGACGTTCCCGACGTACCCCCGGAGGGCCTGCGTTGCGGCCTCGAGTTCGGCCACCCTGTCGGTCAGTTCCGCCAGTTCTGTCTCGAGGTCGGCCACGCGGTCGGCTGCCGCGGCCCCCTCGGCGAGCGCCGAGCAGTCGTGCTCGCCGTCGGTCACGGCGCGCTCGACGGCGGCGAGTCGCTCCTCCAGTGTTCCCTCCATGGCCCGGCATGGCCGGGTGCCCGTACTTGAAACTACGGGACGCGTTGCTCGCTCGTCTACCCCGGCCCAACGTTCATTACCGGGTATGACCACGTACAGCGTATGAAAGTCGCTCTGATAGGTGTGGGCCAAGCCGGGGGGAAGGTGGCGCAGTCCATCGTCGAGTTCGACCACGGGATGGGCTTCGACGCCGTCCAGGACGCGTTCGCAGTGAACACGGCCGCCCCGGACCTCCAGGCGCTGGACATCGACTCGATGCTCGTCGGCCAGGACCGCGTCAAGGGACACGGCGTCGGCGGGGACAACGAACTCGGCGCACAGATCATCCAGGAGGAGGCCGCCGAGGTCATGGACCGGCTGGGCGAGCGGATTACCTCCGAGGTCGAGGCGGTTGTGCTCGTGGCGGGGCTGGGCGGGGGGACCGGCAGTGGCGGTGCGCCCGCGCTCGCGAAGGAACTCCGCCAGGTCTACGACCTCCCGGTCTACGTGCTCGGGATCCTCCCCGGACGCGACGAGGGTGCCATCTACCAGGCCAACGCCGGCCGCTCGCTGAAGACGGTCGCCCGCGAGTCAGACGCCGCCCTCCTCATCGACAACGACGCCTGGCGCGAGTCCGGCGAGAGTGTCGAGGAGGGCTTCGAGAGCATAAACGAGCAGATCGCCCGGCGCGTGGGGCTGTTGCTCGCCTCCGGCGAGACCGTCGGCGGCGTCGCCGAGAGTGTCGTCGACTCCTCGGAGGTCATCAACACGCTGCGGGGGGGCGGGATCGCCAGCCTCGGCTACGCGACGGCCGAGACCGGCGAGGACGCCAGCGCGAACGTCAATACGATCGCCAGCCTCGCCCGGAGCGCCCTCCTGACGGGCATGAGTCTCCCCGACGCCGTCGACGCGGAGGCCGCGCTGTTCGTCGTCGCGGGAGCCCCCGGACAGATCTCTCGCAAGGGTGTCGAACGCGCCCGCAAGTGGCTCGAGGACGAGACCGGCTCGCTCCAGGTCCGCGGGGGCGACTTCCCGCTGGAGACCGACCGGCTCGGCGCGCTCGTGTTGCTGGGAGGCGTCGAGCGGTCACAGCGTGTGCAGGAGTTCATGGACCGCGCCCGGGACGCACGGGACAGGTCACAGAAACAGCCAGTCGAGACGTTCCGGAACGAACAGCTCGAGGACCTCTTCTAGGCCAGACTGGAGCCGTCGAAGGCCGTCCGGTCGACCTGGATATCCATCAGGTCGAGGATGGTCGGCGCGATGTCGTAGAGGTCGGCGTCCGTGATCCGGACGTCGGGATCGTCGACGAGCAGGCAGGCGTTGTCGAAGCTGTGCATCCCGTTGCGCGGCCCGACGCCGAACACCTCGTCGCTGTTCTTGAATCCGGCCTTCAGGTCGAACCCGTGGTTGGGGATCACGGTGAGGTCGGGCGCGATCTCGTCGTGGGGCCCCCGGAAGGCGGCCTCCTTTGTTTCGACGCGGTCGGCGACCGGCTCCCCCCCGGGGCCCTCCAGCGATTCGAGTTCCGCGCGCAGGTCCGCGCGCACGTCCTCGTACTCCTCGCGGGGGACGCTCCCGCGCGGTTCCCGGCCCTCGAGGTTGACGTAGAAGCGGCCGGGGATCAGCGAGTAGGCGCGCGTGTCGTCGCTGATGTCGCCGAGTTCCTCGTGGTCGTCGTCCTCGAAGCCGAGCCACCCCTCCCGGCGGAGCCACTCGTTGAGGTGGACCTCGTGGTCGAGGGTGGTGAACCCGTGGTCCGAGGCGACGACCATCGTCACGTCGTCGTCCAGTGCCGCCCGCAACTCCCCCAGATAGCGGTCGATTTTCCTGTAGAACTCGAGGAACTCCTCCCTGTACTCGCCGTCACGCTCGTAGTGCTCGAACAGGAAGTGGTTCACCCGGTCGGTCGTCATGAAGACGCCGAAAAAGAGGTCCCAGTCGTCCTGGTCGACGTAGTGTCGGAAGGCCTCGTAGCGGGTATCCAGCGTCTCGTGGGCGTCCTCGATGAACTCCTCCTTGTCGTCGTGGTGGCCCAGCTTGGCGTTGACGTCGATCCGGTAGTCGATTCCCTCGAGGTACGAGCGCAACTCCTCGGGCCTGGCGGCCCTGTCGACGCCCGGCGAGAGAAAGCCCGAAACCATCCGCTGGACGTTCTCCTGTGGAGGAAAGGAGACCGGCACGTTCAGTACCGTCGCCGCGCGGCCGGCGCCGTGGACGCGGTCCCAGAGGCGTGTCGCCTGGACGTCCTGCCCCATCGGGACGTACGTGTCGTAGGAGCCGGTCTCGCGGTCCTGGAAGCCGTAGACGCCGGTCTGGCCGGGGTTGACGCCGGTGGTCAGCGACGGCCAGCAGGCGCTCGACTCCGGCGGGACGATACTGTCGATCGCTCCCCCGCTCCCTTCGTCCTCGATTGTCGCCAGGTTCTCGAACTCCCCCGGGTGGTCGGCGATGAGGCTGTACGGGACCCCGTCGATGCCGAAGAACGCGACCCGGGGTTTCCCATCGCCGCGTAGCCTGTCGAACAGACCCATACCGCGGGCTATTGCGGTGGGATACAAGAAGCTTCTTAATGCTCCGAGAGCCGCCGCCCGCACGACGGACACCTCGCAGCCTCGGGCTCGAAGTTCGTGGGAACGACCGTCGGGTGGGACAGGCCGATGTCCGGCGTCTCGGTGGATGCCATCTCATCCTCTAGTAGAGCCCGGAGACAGATATAATTACCCATGCTCATAATTCATCCGGCAGGGTGGCCGGTATTACCGTCAGGAATCGGTCGCTACCGCGAGTCGGCAAGCGGGACGGCGAGGTCGGAGTGGACCCAGCCGGCAGTGTCCTCGCGGTCGAAAATGAGCAGGCCGTCGGTGAACTCGACGGACCTGTACCGGCGTCCGTCGTCGGTGTTGGGAGGGCTGACGTCTTCGTACATGATGTCACGCCACGGGTGTCGTGGGCATCTCATCTTAGGGGCTGGACGTACCTATAACACACGACACTGAACGCGAATTCGCGTCGTTTCAGCGCGCCGTCCCGGGGGACGGTGATCCCGGAGCGCCCGGCGGTTCCCGGGCCGGCCGCGACACCCCGTTCGGAGGGCGTGTATACTGGTCGACGGAACGGTTGATGTAGTGATGTTCGAAAGTCATTACAGGATCGACCGCAGGAAGGCATGCGATCGACCTGGCAAACGCTTTCGAACATCTCTATACCATTCGCCGCGTCACCACCCGGCGAATATTTATCAGGGACTCCGTCGACCAGTCTAGTCGCCAGGCGGGGTGCAAACGACAGGATTTTTGCCCCCGCTCGTCCCAACTGCTGGTGATGACCGTGCTGACCGGGACGACGCTCGAGGAGGTAGGCGTCGACGCAGTCGCGCTCAAGCCACCCGAGGTGGATCTGCGGCGCGCAACCGGCCTGTCGGTGGAGACGCTGACCATCGACTACGACGGTCGCGAGCACGTCCCGGACCGGTCGACGCTCGCCGAACTCGCGGCCGACCGCGACGTCAGGATCACCGTCCCGGTGCGGGCCGACGGGCACGACCCGTACGGCAAAGACAACCTGCTCCGGGCCATCCCCGAGGAGGTGGGTCTGGTCGTCGTCGCCGGCAACCCGGCACACCTGAACGCCCGGGAGTGTCGCCGCGCAGTCGCGCCCCGCCTCCGGGAGGTCGCCGACCGGGCCGAGGATCCCTGGGTCGGCACCGAGAGCGTCGAGCGGGTCGCGCTCGCGGTGGGCGGCACCCAGTTCGACCTCCTCTCCGGGGCCACCGAACCCGAGGTGCGCGCGCTCCGTGCCGCCGGGTTCGACGGCGACGTGGCGGTGTACGCGCCGCTGGTCCTGTCTGACGACGACGACACGGTGCTCGACGCCCTCGGCGGGTACGCCGGCCGCCGTCCCGACGTCCGCGAGGGACTGCCCGAGGACGCGCCGACGGACAGCCGGGCGTCGGGGCCAGCCCGCGAGACGCTCCTGGAGGGGTGTCGGCGGTACGCGCTCGTCGGCGACGCCGGAACCGTCTCCGAGCGCGTCGACCGCCTCCGCGGGGCCGGTGTCGACCACGTCGTCGTCTACCCCGCCCGGGGGCTCGACCCCTTCCTCGGCTGACCGCTACCCGCTGCCCTCGCTCCCGTGCTCGTCGCCTCCGCCGGATTCGGCCCGCTCCGCGTCGGGAACGTCGACGGGTTCGACCTTCGGAACGCGGACCTGGAGCGCCCCGTTCTGTCCGAGCGTCGCCGACGCTCCCGAGGGATCGACTGTGGCGCCGTCGGGGAGGCGGGCGCTGCCGTCCAGCGAGAGCCCGCGGCCGGGAAAGCGCATTTCGTAGCCCTCGTGGAACTCCCGGAAGCGGTCGAGACGGACGCGTACCTCGCCGTCCTCGAACCGGACCTGGACGTCCGCGCGCTCGATTCCCGGTGCGTCGAAGACCGCGAGGTAGGCGTCGTCGCTCTCCAGCAGGTCGGCCGGCAGCGGCCGCTGTTCCTGGGTGCGGCCGACCGCGCGGCCCACCGACTCGACGACGGTATCGCCGATGGCCTCGCCGAGTTCCCGGATCATACCCGGATCTCCTCCAGGCAGTCGGTCCCCCCACAGAGCGGACACGAGAGGTCGCCGATTGAGTGGTCGTCTGCGACGTCGTAGGTGTAGTGGTTCTCGAACATATCGAGCTCACAGCCCTGGCTCGTGCACCTGATTTCCTCGGTAGCGGGCATACCTGACTGTAGGGCGGGAGACGTATTGAAAGCCCCGACTGCTGCCCTCGACGCCGCTCGCGGCCGGTCAGTCACGGTTTTACGCGTCGAGGCGGTACGTCGGGTATGACCGACCCCGCGGGCCTGGACGTGACCATCGTGGACGGCTACGTCGACGAGCCGGCCCACTTCGGCGTCCCGCCGTACATCTCCACGTACCCGCGGTACGTCGCCGGCGCGCTCGTGGACGCAGGGGTGCCCCGCGAGGCCATCGGATACCACACCATCGACGCGCTCCGGGAGGAGCGCGGACGCTGGCGTGACGTCGAGTCCGCGGACCTCCTCATATACGTCGGCGGGATGACCGTTCCCGGGAAGTACGTCGGCGGTACGCCGGCCGAACCCGAGGAGGTCCGCCGGCTCGCCTGGGCCGCCGAGGGAACGACGCTGATGGGCGGGCCCGTCCGCTTCGGTGTCGGTGACGAGAACGCCGGTGCCACGGAGACCGAGCGCGACGACCTCGACTACGACTTCGTCGCGAAGGGGGACGTCGAGGCTGCGGCCTACGACCTCGTCCACGGCGGACTGGAGGGCTTTGGCGACCGGATGCGCGACAACGACGAGGTCGCGCGGTGGGCACAGAAGGGCGCCTTCGTCGTCGAGGGCCACCCCAACCACCCCGACTACCTCATCTGCGAGATGGAGACCTCCCGGGGCTGTCCCTACCGGTGTTCGTTCTGCACCGAGCCGCTGTACGGCGCCGATCCGAGCTTCCGGTCGCCCGGTTCGGTGGTGGAGGAGGTGGCTGCCCTCGCCGGCCACGGCGTCCAGCACTTCCGGCTGGGCCGGCAGGCCGACATCCTCGCGTACGGCGGCGACGGCGAGGCGCCCAACCCCGACGCGCTCCGCGAACTGTACGGGGGGATCCGGGAGGCAGTGCCGGACCTCGGGACACTCCACCTCGACAACATGAACCCGATCACCATCGTCAGGTGGCCCGAGAAGTCACGGGAGGGCATCCGCGTTATCGCAGAACACAACACGCCGGGCGACACCGCGGCCTTCGGGCTGGAGTCCGCGGACCCGGTCGTCCAGGAGGAGAACAACCTCAACGTGAGCGCCGAGGAGTGTTTCCGGGCAGTGGAGGTCGTCAACGAGGAGGCCGGGTGGCGACCGGGTGAGGACCGCGACGGGGCGCCGCGGTACGGCGACGCGGCCGCCGACAGGCTCCCGAAGCTCCTCCCGGGTATCAACCTGGTTCACGGCCTGAAAGGCGAGCGGGCCGAGACCTTCGAGCGCAACAAGCAGTTCCTCCGGCGGGTGTACGACGCCGGTCTCCTCCTCCGGCGGATCAACATCCGCCAGGTGATGGCTTTCGCCGGCACGGAGATGTCCGACACCGGCGCAGAGATCGCACACGACCACAAGAAACAGTTCAAACGCTACAAGCGCGAGGTCCGCGAGGAGATCGACAATCCGATGCTCCGGCGGGTGGCCCCACCCGGGACTGTCCTGGAGGACGTCCACCTCGAGTACCACGAGGACGGCAGGACCTTCGGCCGGCAACTGGGAACGTACCCGCTGCTCGTCGGGGTGCCCGGCGAGCGCGACCTCGGCACGACCATCGACGCCGCTGTCACCGACCACGGCTACCGCTCGGTGACCGGCGTACCCTACCCGCTCGACGTCAACACGGCGTCGATGGACGAACTGGCCGCGATCCCGGGCGTCGGCCGACAGACGGCCGGTAACATTGTCGTCAATCGCCCCTACGGGTCTGCAAGCGACGTCGGCGAGGCGGACATCGACGAGTTTCTCTCGGTGTCGCCGGCCGGAGACTGACCGTTGGCGTCGCCCGGGCTAACAGAAGGTACTTTTGTTCCCTGCCGGAAGTGAGTGGCAATGAGCCGGGTGGAGGTCAGTGTCGTCCTGCCCGCCTACAACGAGGAGGCCACGCTGGCAGACACCGTCGGGACCACGCTGGAGACGCTGGCGGCGTTTCTCCCGGACGGGACCTACGAAGTGATCGTCGCCGAGGACGGCTGCGAGGACCGCACACCCGAGATTGCGGACGAACTCGCAGACGAGTCCGACACTGTCAGGCACATCCACTCCGGGGAGCGCCTGGGCCGCGGCGGGGCGCTCGAACACGCCTTCCACGAGGCCGCGGGGGGGACGCTGGTCTACTTCGATACGGACCTCGCGACGGACATGCGCCACCTCGAGGAGCTCGTCGAGAGCGTTCGCTCGGGGGAGTACGACGTGGCGACAGGCTCGCGGTGGCTCCCCGGCAGCGAGGCCGACCGGCCGGCGAAACGGGGGGTTCCGAGCCTCGGGTACAACACGCTGGTGCGCCTGTTTCTGCGGTCGGGCCTGCGGGACCACCAGTGCGGGTTCAAAGCGTTCGACCGCGAGGTGTTGCTGGAGTTGCTCGCGGACGTCGAGGACGACCACTGGTTCTGGGACACCGAGGTACTCGTGCGGGCACAGCGGGCGGGGTACCGCGTCCGCGAGTTCCCCGTCGACTGGACGCCCAGGGGCGACTCGAAGGTCGACATCGTCCGGGACGTGTTCGGGATGGGCAGCCAGATCCTCCGGACGTGGTGGCAGCTGTCGGTGAGCCCGCGGGTGACGCGGCGGGTGAGTCTCGGGGCGGGGGCGCTGCTGGTCGTCGCGGCGGTGCTGTTGATGACCGTCTACCTCGACCCGTCGGAGGTACTGGCCCGGATGGCCGGCGCGGACGCCGCGCTGGTTGCCGCGAGTGGGCTCGTGTACCTGCTCTCCTGGCCCCTGCGGGGGATCCGGTACCGGGACATCCTCGCCGCAATCGGCTACCGCGAGCAGTGGGGCTTCCTGACGGGCGCGGTGTTCATCAGCCAGACCGGCAACCTGGTGTTCCCGGCGCGGGCCGGGGACGCCGTGCGGGCATACGTTATCAAGGCACGACGGGGGATCCCCTACACCTCGGGCTTCGCGTCGCTGGCCATCGAGCGTGTGTTCGACCTGCTGACGATCACGCTGCTGGCGGGAGCCGTGTTGCTGGGGCTCGTCGTCACGGGATCGGTCGCCGACGTCCAGGCCGCGCTGTTCGGGGCCGCCGTCGGCAGCCAGGAGGCCACGAGCGGACAGACCGCGGTTGTCGTCGCCGCCGGGGTGGGTCTCGTGGCCGTCCTCGCCGTGACCGCGATCGTCGCGAGCGCGCGCTCGGAGCGCAACTACGCCAGGGCCGCCGTCGGACGGCTGAGTTCCGACGCCTACGCCGACTACGTTGCCGACAAACTCGAACGGTTCGCCGGGGACGTCCAGACGGTCGCCCGCGACGGGTCGGCGTTCGCTCGGGTCGGCGCCGGGAGCCTCCTCGTCTGGACGCTCGACGTCCTGACTGCCGTCGTAGTCCTGCTCGCGTTCGACGTGGGGCTGGCGGTGCCCGCGCTGCTCGCAGTCGCCTTCTTCGCCGTCAGCGTGGGCAACCTCGCGAAGGTACTCCCCCTCTCGCCGGGCGGAATCGGGCTCTACGAGGGTGCGTTCACGCTACTGGTCGTGGGCCTGACGCCGGTTGGGCCGGTCACTGCGCTGTCGGCCGCTGTCGTCGACCACGCCGTCAAGAACGCCGTGACGGTCGTCGGCGGCGTCGCCTCGATGGCCTGGCTGAACGTTTCGCTGACCACCGCCGTCGACCGGAGCCGCGACGTCGAGGCCGACCCCCAGGACTGACCGTGTGGGCCTGTCTCTCGGTACGACCGTACGCAGTCGTGCGGTCGGTCCGGCACTGACCCACAGCAGTCTATGTGATACACTCCCCCGTATTTGAATACCCGGGAAACGATGATGAAAAACTGCCGTTCCGGGGCGTCAGACGCCGGTCACACGACGTGACACCAGAAGGTTTAAGTAATTTTCGGACGATGAATGTGTTGTCAAACAGATCCCCGGGAATTTTCCAGGTGACTCCTGCCCGGCACCTCCAGTCTCACAATGAGCGACTCAAACACACGAACGCGTACCGCGGAGAAAGCACAGACAGAGGAGAAAGACTCGGCCACGCACGCGTGTCCCGAGTGTGGCGGCCGACTCGTCGCCGACGACGAGCACGGCGAGACAGTCTGCGACGACTGCGGACTCGTCGTCGAGGAGGACTCGGTCGACCGCGGCCCCGAGTGGCGGGCCTTCGACTCCCAGGAGAAAGACGAGAAGTCCCGCGTCGGCGCCCCGACGACGAACATGATGCACGACAAGGGGCTCTCGACGAACATCGACTGGCGCGACAAGGACGCCTACGGGAACGCCCTCGGCGCGAAACAGCGCAAGAAGATGCAGCGCCTGCGCAAGTGGAACGAACGCTTCAGGACCCGGGACTCCAAGGAGCGCAACCTCAAACAGGCCCTGGGCGAGATCGACCGGATGGCCTCCGCGCTGGGTCTGCCCGAGAACGTCCGCGAGACTGCCTCGGTCATCTACCGGCGGGCGCTCGACGAGAACCTCCTGCCGGGCCGGTCGATCGAGGGTGTCTCGACGGCGTCGGTGTACGCTGCTGCCCGGCAGGCCGGCGTTCCGCGTTCGCTCGACGAGATCACCGACGTCTCCCGGGTGGAAAAGAGCGAGATCGCACGCACGTACCGGTACGTCGTCCGCGAACTCGGCCTCGAGGTGAAGCCGGCCGACCCGGAGAGCTACGTCCCCCGGTTCGTCTCCGACCTCGGTCTCTCGGAGGAGTCCGAGCGCCGGGCCCGCCAGCTTCTCGCGAACGCCAAAGAACAGGGCGTCCACTCCGGGAAGTCGCCGGTCGGCCTCGCGGCCGCCGCCGTCTACGCCGCCGCCCTCCTGACCAACGAGAAGACCACGCAGGCGGCGGTCAGCGAGGTGGCCGACATCTCCGAGGTGACAATCCGCAACCGCTACCACGAACTCCTCGAGGCCGAGCAGGACATCCCGGTGGCGTGAGGTAGGCTTTTGTCGCGGCGGCCGGTACCCCGGCCATGGACTTCGAGGAGTTCGTCCTCGCGGCGGCGACGGCAGACCTGAGCGACGAACCGGCCGCCCGAGGACTGGCCGACGCCGTCGAGTTCCGGATGGATCTCGCGGCGGATCCGCTCGCCCGACTCGACACGTACGACGGGGAGTTGCCGCTGATAGCAACCAACCGCGTCGGTCGGGAAGGAGGGGAAGCCCCGGCGGGTCCCGACAGGCTGGACGCGCTGGGGGCAGCGGCCGGACACCCGCAGGTCGGGGCCGTCGACGTCGAACTCGACGCACTCCGGGGGGGCGACGCCGAGCGCGTGGTCGAACAGGCCCGCGAGCGCGGCGTGACGGTCGTCGTCTCGAGCCACGACTTCACGGGAACACCGGGGCTGGACCGGATGCGGTCGGTGCTCTCGGACGCTGCCGGCCGCGGCGACGTCGGGAAGCTCGCGGTGACCGCTGACTCGCCCGGGGACGTGCTCGCGCTGCTGACCGCGACGCGGGAGGCAACCTGTGACGGGCGCCGCGTGGCCACGATGGCGATGGGCGAGGCCGGCCGCCACTCCCGCGCGGTCGCGCCGCTGTACGGCTCCCGGATCGGATACGCGCCAGTCGACCCCGCCGAGGCGACCGCGCCGGGGCAGTACGACCTCGCAACGCTCGCGGACCTGATCGAGCGGCTCCGGTCGGAGTGAGCGACTGGGTGACGGAACCTTTTAGACGACACGCGAACGCACCTACCAATCGTGAGTGACGGCGCGTCAGAGCGACCGCGGCGCAAGCGGCCCTGGCTAGCGGTGTTGCTGGCGATTGTCTACCCCGGGCT
>CAZUVE010000004.1:0-38908 GCA_964623735.1 uncultured Halobacteriales archaeon
CCGGCCCTTGGCTCTCGCACAGTTTCTAAAGCCCAAGACGACGTCGTCTTGGGTTGTGCCTCCTTTCTATAAAATATGCGAATACTGGTAGAAACAACTCGTGACCCACTGGAGGAATCCCGGCTTCCAGTTGATCGCCTTTGTTCATACTCTCCTACATCTTTGAAGCACCACGAGAGAGGTTTTCTTCGAACTCTTCTGAGACGCCGTGCCACCGTTCTGGCATACCGGAGCTATTGTAGACACGTTCGTTCGCCAACTTCAGGCGGTGGACAGCTTCGTTGTCAGCAAGATTCGTGAGATTGGGTTCGTTAACTGCCTGTTCACGCGCTTCTTCGGTGCTCATCGACCGTTCGCGCTCGATTGCCGAATAAAAATGATACCAGAACACAACGCTGCCCTCAGATGGGATCGCCGGTGGGTGGGCGGGGTTGAGCCGGTTGGGAATAACCGGGTGTGTTGCTGTGATTGAGAGTACCGAGACGAACGAGCGCCAGTACATGCTGTCGACACTGCGCTATCCGAATACAAGTCCTCGTCTGATACTATCGGCTATAATCGCGTGAGCAGTTTCGCCACCCCATCGTGGCGGAATCGCTCACGAAGTTATAGCCGACAGTATGAACAACGAGATGAGTCTAAGCCATTCCACGTGCGAGGGGCTACAGATCCGCCCGCAAGTGCTCCGCGAGGCTGACCGGCCGACTGCCGCAATCGAGGCCGGCCGTCACGGCCTCACGCTGAACGGAACGCGAAACGCGGTGTTGGCCGAATGGCTGCGCGAGGTGGCGAGTGCTCACGGCGACGATGAGACGGCACGGGAAGCGGCAGTCGCCGCGTCCAGAGCCGACTCCCCAGTGGAAATGTACCGGGCGGCCAGAGCGGTCACCGGCGATGAGCGGTCACAGATCCGCGAGGAGCTACTGGAATACCTCCAGCGACGAAGTCCGGGTCGAAAAACCGCCCGCGAGTATGCCGAACTTTTCCTGGCTGAAGACGTGGTCGACGAAGCACTCGCTATCGCGGCGGAGTCGGGGCACTACACCGTCAGCAGGTCGTCGAGGCCGTGTGTAACGACCGTCTAGAACGGACGACTGAGGTCTGCGTAGACCAAGCCGAACCGATCATCGAACAGGGTGAATCCGAGCGGTATCGACATGCCGTCCAGTGGCCGCGATACGCCGGGAAGGCGGCACAGGCTGCCGGTGCACTCGACGCGTGGCGCGACTACGTCGGAACACTCCGAGACGAGCAGTACCGCAAGTACAAGCTTCGACCGATGTTAGAGGAACTTCTCGACGAATTCTGAGTCAGTCGAGTCCAATCGAAATACGTGACCGTTGCAGTCATGAGCCGCTCTGTTGCGGCCGCGTCGTCAACCTCCGCCAGCACCTGTCGGAGGTGGTCGGTCGAAACGTTCTCCAGAGTCGTTACCTCAGTACACAGGTTCTACCCTCACGTATTGCTGGCTGAGAGTATGATACTGCTCTGTTGAATAGCGGTGCTCGCGTGGACGGGTGAAATTTGAGTCGACCTGTGAGAGGTTGCTGATAGTGGTCTCAACTTCGGTGTCGGCTCAACCCTGGCTCACAGTGTTTAGTGTGAGTCATTGCCGGTCTCTCACCACCCCAAAGTGGCGAGGCACCGGTAAACAGTCACACTAAACAGTATCAGAGAGCGCTGTTCGACACGGCACTCGATACATGCCCCAAGTCGGAGCGTTCCGACCGAAGCCTCGAGTCTCTATAAGACAATAAAAATATAAGTATCGATAAATATTAGAACACTAATTATAATTGCAAGACAGTCACAGACCTCGTTTACGCAGTCCGAGACGCCCTTGTTGACGATCGAGAGTTTGGTCTGTTCGGGGTCTGAGAGGCTGATGATTTCGGACACATCTTCGTAGAGATATTCGTACTCCGGGACGCCTGATCCTGCTCACGCGCCCGTGGTCGACAGTATGACAAAATCTATATCATTACTGGCAAGTAGGACTCGCACCGATTGTGTATGCGTGTCCCGGTGGGACGCATGCTGTCGTGCGGTCAATCCGGCACTAACGCACAGCAGTCTGTATCAAACAGCGGAACCGTCTCCGTAACCGCGACATCCAGGAGGTCTTTTGCTGAAGCTACGTCCTGTAGCGTTGCGGTTGTGCTGGACACACTTTCTCACCTGCTGCGTCTGCGGAACAATTTTTTATGCTACACTCTCATACGTGACGTAGATACAACTCGTCTGATGGTCGCGATTGAGCATATTGAGGCCGTCCCAGGATTGTCCGGCTATTACTTCCACGACCAGGTCGCAATCCGAAAAGAGCCGGGTCGGGATGGGTTTCTATACGAGGGAGAGCCGGTCACTGAGGGATTCCAGCGGATTCAGGAGCCAGGGGAATCGATCTGCGTCTTACTGAAGCTTTCAAACGGTAGAACTGCGAAGGGCGACTGCGTGGCCGTCGTCTTTTCCGGCGTCGCCGGACGAGATCCCCTGTTTGATCCGAGCGATCACATCCCAGCTATTGAGGACGAACTCGCGTCGGTGTTGCAGGGTCGACCAGCAGCGGCTTTTGAGGACAACCTCGTCCTGTTAGAGGAGTTTGAAACAGCGGCTGGAGAACGTCTACATACTGCTGTACGGTACGGGGTTTCACAGGCGCTTCTTGACGCTGCTGCTATCGCAACAAAAACCACCAAAGCAGGTGTACTTGCTGACGCGTATGGGACGGTCGTTGCAGATGAGCCAGTCCCCCTGTATGCACAGTCCGGAGCCAATCATTACGAGAACGCCGACAAAATGATCCTCAAGGGAGCGGACGTTCTCCCACACGGTTCATTTCACAACAGAGACGAGATTGGGGAGGAAGGGGGAGAACTGTTACAGTACACGCGCTGGCTTTCCGACCGCGTCAGTCGCGTCGGGGACGAGGGGTACTCGCCGCGAATCCATCTCGATGTCTACGGGCAACTGGGGCAAGTTCATAACCCTTCCACCGAAATGGAACAACTCCTTGCGTATCTTGAAAAACTGCAGGCGGCCGCCTCACCGTACCCGTTGACCGTCGAAGCACCGATTCACAGGGAAAACCGCGAATCCCAACTTCGATCGATGTCACGTCTCCGGGGCCGCCTGGCTGAACAGAATCTCTCGATCGAGATTGCGGCCGACGAGTGGTGTAACACGCTCGCGGACGTTCGCGCGTTTGCCGACGCCGAGGCTGTCGATCTTGTGCAGGTGAAAATGCCGGACATCGGTGAGATTCACAAAAGTATGGAGGCAGTGTTATACTGTGAGGGGACCGGTGTGGATGCGTTTCTCGGTGGCTCGGCAAACGAGACGGATCTCTCAGCTCGCTGTAGTGCACACGTGGCACTCGCCTCTGATCCCTCATACGTCCTCGCGAAACCAGGTGTCAGTGTCGATGAATCGCTTTTGATCGTTGAGAACGAGATGAGACGAGTCGTTGCGAGACACCACTCCAGTGTGGCGGAATAATGCGCAACCACACTGTAGGCTAAATATTTATACAACTGCAGAGTACATGGACCTGTATGGCGGAGTTCAAGCAGTACTTCATCAAGCGACTGGGTTACATTGTAGCCACTCTCTTTGGAATCTCGTTTATTGTATTCAGCATCACACAGTTGTTGCCAGGTGACGCCGCGACGATGATCTTGGGGAAGTTTGCGACCGAAGAGAGCGTACAAGCCGTTGAACAGCGATTGGGATTGAATCAGCCGTGGTATATACAGTATTTCGACTGGATCACCGATTTTGTTGTCGGGGACTGGGGAGAGAGTTTTGAGAACAACCAGGCTGTGACCGAAGTAATCGCTCCGCGAGTGATACGATCAGGGATTCTTGCGTCTCTCACTCTCGCTCTGGTTACCGTCGTTGGCATCTCCCTTGGCGTTCTCGCGGCAGTCAGGCGTGACACGCTCTCCGATGTGGCTATCAGTGGGGCATCGTACCTGGGAATCAGTTTCCCCGAGTTCGTTACTGGCATACTGTTGCTTACACTGTTCGCTGGTCCGGTCTTCAATATCTTCCCGTCTGGTGGATACACTCCGATTGGTGAGGGGATCATCCCGTGGATCAAAAACCTCATGTTACCCGCTGTAACTCTGACGTTCGTCCTGATTGCCCACGTTGTTCGGCTCACAAGATCTGAGATGGTAGAAGTGTTACAGTCTGACTACGTCCGGACTGCGCGCCTGAAGGGGATGCGTGAACATCTTGTGCTGTTCAAACACGGACTCCGGAACGGACTGTTACCGACCATTACACTCCTGGCTTTGGATGTAGGATACTTGATGGGAAGTATCGTGATCGTTGAGGAGGTTTTCTCTTTCCCCGGTTTAGGACGACTCGTTGTGCAGGCGATCCAGGCGCGGGATCTTCCCGTTATTCAGGCGTCGGTCATGATTATCGCAGTTGTCTACACGTTTGCGAATTTCGGTGCAGACATCGTATACACATATCTTGATCCGCGGATAGAATACGGTGAGAATTGATCAATGGCAGGCGAAACCCAAACCGAACCGGAAAAGTTCGACGAGTCGGTTCTACGAAAGATTGCGGCGGCATTTCGGGCCTTGCTATCTACGCACAAAGGTCGTGTTAGTCTACTGTTACTTGTCCCGTTGTTGCTCGGAAGTCTATTCGCCCCAGTTATTGCTACACATGATCCGACACAGACGGCCCCACAGGACAGCTTTGCAGATCCAGGTGGGGAATACGTTCTCGGAACCGATAATTTCGGTCGTGACCTCTTCTCCCGGGTGCTCTTTGGCGGTCGTACGAGCGTCGCGCTAGGCATAGCCTCAACCGCTCTTGGACTTCTCTTTGGCGTTCCGATCGGCATCCTGTCGGGATACAGTGGAGGTTGGATTGATGAACTCACCATGCGGTTCATGGATATACTCCTGAGCATCCCCGGGCTACTGCTGGCGCTAATCATCGTCGTCGCGCTCGGGCCTGGATTGGTGAATGCGGTGATAGCGATTGGAATCGTATTTATTCCGCGTTTGGCACGAATCACGAGGAGCAGTACACTCTCGATAAAGAACGAGGAGTACGTCACTGCCGCGGAGGCGAGAGGTGAGTCCAGTCTCTACATCGCCTTTGTTGAAATCCTTCCGAGCGTAACTCCAGAGATCATCGTCGAGGCGTCCATTCGCATCGGATTCGGCATTCTCATCGGGACATCGCTCTCCTTTCTCGGGCTCGGTACACAGCCACCGAATCCGGACTGGGGTTTCATGATAGCACAAGCCCGGACGACAATCGCGGATTCGATCTGGTATATGTTGTGGCCGAGTCTCGCGCTCGGCTTCACAATCCTCGGCTTCAATCTGCTCGGCGACGCGCTCCGTGACGCTCTCGATCCGGAAGTCTCGAACAAAAACGAAACCCTCTGACGACAGTTTCTGTTATTCCCCCGGAATAAAAAAGACGAGTGCAAGCGCAACGACTGTAATCACAGCGAATAAAACAAAGGCCATGTCGAAGAGACTGTTATCCGCTAAAAACCCAACAAGCACTGGTGCTGGCGCAGAGGTCAACATGTAAACTGTTCGGATGCCTCCCACTCCGAACCCCTTGATGTGGTCGGGGATCAATTCCGTTATGTAGGGCAGCGTGAGGGCTCCATACCCAAGCAGGCTACTCGTCAGCAGCGTCACCCCCACAATCGCCTCGAAGCTCTCTGCCAACGGAAACAGTAGCATACCGAGGCTCATAATCCCGAAGACCACTGGCAGTGTCCGCTTGATACCAAATTGATCGAGACAAGCCCCTGCCAGGGGCGTGATTATCAGCCCCATGACGAAGAATCCGCCAAACAGTAAGGAGGCTAACTTGGGAGAGATTCCCTTTGCAGTTACGAGATATGTCGGATAGAAACTCGTAAACCCGGTCCAGACAAACGCAGCAAGTATCTGAATCGCCAGGAGAAGCAAGATTGGACCAGTCCGTAGGTCGCTTACCAGTCCGGCAAACGAGGTAATCGACGACAGGCCAACCGAGCGTTCTGTTTCTGCAGTTTGTGACGGGACAACTCGGAATAGTCCGAGCGCGACGAGAAAAAAGAGCGGGACTACGAACCCGAGGCCGACTCGCCATGTATATACCGCAGCAATGGTGCCGGCAAGGAACGGCAACAGTGCATTCCCGGCGTTGCCAGACGCTATCGTCAGCCCGATTGCTGTTCCGTCGCGTTTCGAGTAGACATCCGAAAGTATCGTAAACCGGATGGGGCCGTACAGAGCGTTACTCGCTCCGAACAGAGCTGTGGCAATAAACACCCCGGCCAAACTCGGAGAGAAAACCACGACGACAACAGTAGACATCGATACAGCAGTGCTGAGAAACAAAACCCGGCCCTCCCCGATACGATCCCCCAAGATCCCGCCTGGAAACTGTCCGAGTGCGTAAGTGAACCAGAGTACAGTGAGGAGGAAACCTGCCGTGGTCAGATCCATCCCGTACGCCGCACGCAGTTGCGGAACAAGTGCGGGATACATTAGCCGACTCCCGATAGAGAGGAACCACCCCGCAGCCACGAACAGCAGAATCCATCCTTTCCCATCGGTCCAGAGTTCCGCGGCGACCTGATTAATCCGTTTTATCAGAGAAGAATAATAACTGCTCATACTTTGACTGTCGTTCTACTGTCCTGCGGTGCTGTGGGCCACCGTTTGATATAGTGACACGTGTGTCGGAGACGGAACCGGCCTACCGGTTCTCTCTGTGCGCTCTTTCACGATCGTCGAGGCGGTCACCCTGTTCGAACCGCTCGTACCGATACGGTGTGAGGTCACAGTCGGGTGTTTCTCCCAGAATCTCCTGAGCGATTGACTCAGCGAACCCTGCAGCCTCTTTGAATCCGTGCCCACTTCCGCCCACAGCATTGTAGAAATTCTCGTAGCCTTCAGGAACACCCACAATCTGGTACCAGTCAGGCGTCGCAGTGATGACACCGGACCACGAATCTACGACGTCTGCACTTTCGTAGTGGGGCAAACGGTGGGATACTGCCTGTTGGGCCTTCTTCAGGTACGCGGTTGTGACTCCCTCGAGTCCCTGTTCACGTTCAACGTGGGGACGTTCGATACCGCCGATCAAGAACGTATCCCCCGGTTCCGGTTTCAGGTACATTCGCTGTGGATTATCGGAGAGTGTAGGCACATCGACGTTGTAGGGCGTGTCTCCGGATAGCACCACGACCTTTGACTCATGCCAGGTCAACGGAATGTTCAGGCCGACCATCTGTCCGATTACATCTCCCCACGGCCCGGCAGCGTTAATCAAGAAGTCGACCGGTTCGCGGCCATTCGTGGTCTCAACTGCCACCGGTGAGTTTCCTTCCGTCTCGATATTGGTCACTTCTGTCCTCGGGTGGAGGTCAGCGCCCATTTTTTTTGCGGCCCGTGCGAACCCGGTCGCAACCAAATACGGGTCGGCGAAACCAGCTTCGCGATCAAGTGCCGCTGCAGCAATATTCGAGTTGTCGATACCGTCGATGTAATTACTCAGTTGGTCAGGATCGACAAACGTGACATCTACGCCGGTTTCTTGAACCGTTTCGACAGTCTCGCGAAACACTTCTTTTTTTTCGCTGTTGGCAAGACTGAGATATCCGTTTGCGTGGAATCCACCGCTTTGTCCGACGTACTCTTCAAATTCAGCGATTATCTCCCGCCCTCGTTTTGCCAGTTTGACGTGGCCCTGTCGCGCGTAGTGGTGACGGATGATTCCTGCTGACCGACTGGTTGACTCACCGCCGATCTCCTGCTGATCGAAGAGGATAACATTCTCATCGCCCAGCGCACAGAGGAAGTACGCGATGGCAGTTCCGTAGATACCACCGCCGATGATGCCAATTCGCATAGGAAAGAATGAACGGCACCGCAGTATAACGCTTTTTTATCTTTCACTGATAGATCATCCGATCGGTGAATCGGGTGCTCCTGAGCGCAGCCGGCAACGACAGCCCCCGTAGACAGTCGCCTGATACTGTCGGCTATAAGCGCGTGAGCAGTATCGACACCCCGGACTGGGGAATATCTTCACGTAGTTATAGCCGACAGTATGAGACGGACTGTTATACGTATCTTCGGATCGACCACACGCAGTCGCACGGTTCTGCTGGTCAATACAGCAGTCCGGACCGGTATCAAAGTGACGCCGACAGCCTATTTACCGATAGTGATCGTCGTATCCATCGAACCGCGAAATGGAGAGGTCGGTGTAGTATTTGCCCGGTTCCCGGTCGAGGATCTGTGTTGCGATCATTTTCCCGACAGCGGGCGAGAGTTGGATACCAGAGGTATGAAAGGCAGCAATCGAAAACCCTTCCAGTTCCGTCCAGCCCACTACCGGATTTCCGTCCGGAGTCTGTGAACGGACGCCGACCCACTCGTCTACGATATCGGCGTCCATCCAACTGGGAATGAACCGGGATAGCAGATCGGTCCCCTCGTTTCGGATGTCTGGCGGGACTTCCTCGTCCGTCGTGTCTGGGTCCAATTGCGACGCACCTTCGTAACCGGGTTTCGGATTGTACCCGATGAGTAGCTCTTGGGCGGACCGACGATGGAACGTGTATGGGGACTCGTAATGAGAAAGAACTGGGAGATCGTATTCAACAGGTGCGCTCGGCTGGAGCTGCAGGACTGGTGCAAGCGTGTGTCGTACGGGTATCTCAACGCCAACAGATTCGGCTATCTCGACGTTCCAGGGTCCAGCAGCACAGATCACCTCTTCCGATTCGAGTGTCTCGCTCTCGGTGGCGACCCCCGTGACTCTCTCATTCTGGGTCAGTATTTCGGTGACTGGTGTCCCCTCTCTGACGGTGACGCCGTGTTTCTTTGCTCGCTGTAAGAACTCGTAGGCCAACTCGTGCGGTCGACTCATATAGCCAACTTTCGGACGGTATAGCGCACCCTCGATGTGTTCGGTCTCGACCGGGGGAAGAAGTAACGTCTCTTTCAATTCCGGTCCGGGAATGTACTCTAATAAATCGCGCTCGAACCCCTCGCCAATCTTCCCGACCGACTCTTTCCCTTCGGTTTCAACGACAGCCTTGAGTTGGTCCGCATTCGACTGATCGGTGGCCGCAATGAGAAGTCCGGCATACTGATACCGCGGGTTCCCCATCTGATCCGCGAAGAATTCGTTGTACAGTCGCATGCCGTACTGTTTCATTCGGTACTGGGTCCGGTCACCGTAGAACCCATACTGTGCAACGGATTTATAAGTCGTCTCCGAGGCAGTCGATTGACGCTCGAAGAGAACTACCTCCTCGTCCGTTCGCTGACCGATATGGTAGGCGATGCTTGCACCTGCAATCCCGCCACCAACAATGATACACCGAGTCACAGTCGTACGTGGTTTCTACGGCCTCTTTTATTTTATTATCAGTCTGTGTCGCGGTTTTTCATCGCGTGTCAGCACACGGTACTGGGACATTCTGTACACCGGTTAATCTACTTCAACTAAGATATGATGATGACTGCAGCGTGCCGTTGGCTGCGAATCGATCCGCACTGAACGGGGCAAGGAGGTCCGGGCGCGTGTTCTCCACCGCCCACTGTGCAACGAGCTGATTGACAGCGAGTGAAATTGCGAAGCCGTGCCCGCTCCAGCCTGTTGCCGCGATAACATTTGTTGCAGTCGAAAACGTATCGATAATCGGAACCTGGTCGACAGTAACAGACTCGCGTCGACTCGCGTCTGCTCTCTCGACGCCAACATCCTCGAGAGCAGGATAGAGGCTTTGCGCGTCATCCACATTCCCACGGACGCGCTCCGGAACGGTCACACCTTCTCCAGTTGTTTCGTCCAGCTCTCCACGCCAACCGCCGGAGATCATCACCCGATCGTCCGGTATTTCTTTGAGTGCCAACCGCCGGTGATCGTGTCCAATTAGATGGTTGACGGGAACCTCAGCCATTGGCTCGGTTGCGATGACCTGCGGGAGCATAGTCCAGACAGGGAGTCTGATCCCGAGTTCGGATTCGAGTAGTTCCGGGACGTGGGTGTTCGAGAGTAACAGAACAGCCTCCTCTACTTCGAACGTATCGTTTGCTGTCACGACTGACGTGACTTGATCACCCTCACGCTCGAACCCGGTCACTGGGGAGTTCTCGTGGATTATTGTGCCGTGGTCACGAGCCCCACGCGCTAATCCGAGCGTAGCGGAGGTGTGATCTACCACACCGTCGTTCGGACAGTAGAGTGCACCGACAACATCGTCACTCGCGTGTGGTTCCATCTCGCGCACGCTCTCGGCGCTCAGGAGTTCGGTCGGGACACCGAATTCGGACTGGACTTGCCGACGGGCGTCTGCGCTCTCAAATCCTCCGTGGATTCCTCCCGTCTTCTTTTCGTAAACCAGGAGATGACCAGTGCGTTCGTATCCTGTGTCGTACCCGATCTCCTCGGATAGTGCCGGCCATAGGTCGTACGCGATTGACATCAATGGGAGTTCGCGAGGGTCTCGTCCGTTGGCACGGACGCCACGTTTTCCGAGACCCCCTGAGGCACCACCCGCAATCTCGTCCGCTTCCAGAAGGACGACATCTTTGCCTTGTGTTGCGAGTTCCCACGCCGTCCCGGTACCGTAAATACCGCCGCCAATAATCACGTATTCGGTGGACACACTAGCCCGTAAGATGGTGGATGACAAATATATTTCCCCACACTTTCCCGAGGAATTTCGAGAGAGACTGCCACGCGCCGACGATACTGAAATGTGGGAATCCCGGTCACGTTCCGAGTCTCTATACGGATTGCCAGAGGGTTCGAGGCTCCTCTCGTCGATCCTCGGAATTGTGTTCTGTGACGCAGGGCGGAAACCGTTCGGCAGCGACGACAGACGAGTTCCCGGTTCCTCTCCCCTCCGGCCAGGTTGTCTCCTCTTCTGATGATTACGTTTCGTTTTGACTCTGCCTTTCGAACACCCAAAAATATAAAAAAGGATAAGAAAAGTATAAATCCGTTCGTAGGTATCAATTGTGTGTAGCATGCCAAATCAGAAGTCTTCCCGCCGTAGGTATCTGACCATAGTTGGTGCGGGAGCAATAACAGGGTTGGCCGGTTGTGTTGGTGGCGGTGATGGTGAAGGTAGCGACGAGAGCGACGACGGGGACAGTGAAATGTCGGAGACAGAGGGCGGCCACATCCGTGTCGGGATGGGCCGGACAATTACCACACTCAGCCCGGTGATGATGGGCTCGAAGTTTACCGAGCGCTGGGGCGTGAAGATGTTTTATTCGACTCTCACGAGGCTCACGTCCAACCTGGAACTGTACGGTGACCTCGCAACGGACTGGTCAGCCAACGACACTGCGGATGAGTGGACGTTCACCCTCCGTGACGACGCAACGTTCCACCACAACGGCGAAACGGTTACTGCCTCCGACGTCGCCGCAACGTTCGAGACCATCTATAACGAGGACGTTGGGAGTCCTGGCGCTGGGACGATGGGCGAGATTGACTCGGTTGAGGCTGTCGACGAAACGACCGTCCGGTTTACTCTTGCGGGTGCCAATGCCGACTTCCCGAAACTGGTTGCAAAGGGTTGGGGTGGCATCGTTCCCGAGGAGATCGTGACTGATCCGGACCGGCGTCAGGAACTCGGCTCACAGGAGTTCGGAAGCGGTCCGTTCGAATTAGATTCGTTCGAGTCAGGTGCCAGTGTCACTGGCGTTGCGTACGACGACTACTACAGGAGCGATGACCAAGGTGATCTCCCACACGCCGCTCAAGTCACTGCACGGACGATCCCCGAGGCAAGTTCACTCACAACTGCACTCGAAAACAACGAAATTGACATTATCTGGGAGCCCCCGACCGACCAGTGGACCGCGCTGCAAGAGGCCAATGGTGTCGAAACCCAGCAGGTCCCGGCTGGAAACATTGTCAATTTCATCATGGACACCTCGGTTGAACCGTGGAGCGACGAGCGTGTCAGGGAAGCAGTAAAGCATGCAATCGACCGCCAAGGGGTGATCGAGAGTGCCCTCGGTGGACTGGGTCAGGAGGGTCAGGACACCCCAATCGCGCCGACATACGAGTTCTATCAGAACATCGAAGGCAGACCGCCGGAGCGTGACCTCGAACGAGCCCAGGAACTCCTCGCGGACGCTGGTTATCCCGATGGATTTGATCTGGAGGAAGACTTTGGTCTCACGTTCTTTTCGGCGTCCGATCCGCCAGAACGTCTTGACTCTGCTATCGTGATACAGAGCCAATTACAGGAGATCGGGATCACATTCGATATCGAACAGATCAGTTACGATAGATATATTAACGATGTCTGGACGAAGGCACCCACCTACATGGGAGCGTACGGTATGCGGATCAGTGGTCCGAACTTCATGAAGCTGCTTCTTCACTCTGAAGGAGGCTGGAACGGCGAGTCCAGCTACTCCAATCCGGACTTCGACGAAGCAGTCGACAGCGCGATCCAGAGTACGGATCCCGAGGCTAGAAGCCAGGCGATGGCAGAGGCCCAAGAGATTATCGCTACAGATGGACCGTACGCCGTCCCGTACTACGACGATCAGATCGGTGCGCACGCGGACTACGTCGAAGGGTATCAGACGAGTCCACTGACGTACTTGTTCTACCCTGACGAGTTCCGCCTCACCGAGGACGCGCCAACTCGGTAGACAGCGTCAGGATTCGATCTCGTCGTTCATTTCCTCTTCCTCGAGGTGACAGGCTATCCGATGACCGTGAGTCCCGCTGGATTCACCGACACTCTCTAACCCAGGCTCGTCTCTCTCACAGACTCCCCCGATCTTCTGCGGACAACGAGTGTGGAACGAGCAGCCGTCTGGTGGGTCCTTGGGGCTGGGTACATCCCCCTCGAGCCGCACTCGGTCCCCCCTCTGTGTCGGATCGGCCGAGGGGATACTCGAGAGAAGAGAGCGGGTGTACGGATGGTATGGCGGCTCAAATATTTCGTCAGTAGTGCCAATCTCGACTATTTTTCCGAGGTACATGACACCGACTCTGTCGGTAATGTAGTTCACGACGCTGAGGTCGTGGCTGATGAACAGGTACGAGGAGTTGTACTCCTCTCTGAGGTCGGAGAGGAGATTCAAAATACTGGCTTGGACGCTGACATCGAGGGCAGAGACCGGTTCGTCGAGGACAACGAACGATGGGTCGGCAGCAAATGCGCGGGCAATAGCTACGCGTTGTTTCTCTCCCCCGGACAACTCTGCCGGATGCCGGTTGACGTACTCTTCGTCCAGTCCAACCTGTCTGAGTAATTCAAAAACGCGCTCCCGACGTTCCGTCTCTGATAACTCTGTAAAAAGTTCGAGTGGGCGTTCGAGAGTCTTTCCGATAACTCGCTTTGGCGGAAGACTTGAATGTGGATTTTGGAAGACAATTTGACATTCCGAACGGAATTGCCTCATCTCCTCGTCGTCAAACGCCGTCACGTCGTCTCCGCGGTAGTTGACTGTGCCGTCCGTCGGGTCGAGGAGATTGAGAATAGTCGCTCCTAGTGTACTCTTGCCACAGCCACTTTCACCGACGATGCCAACTGCCTCCGATTCCCGGATCTCGAGATTCACCCCATCGACGGCCCTCACTGGTGGTTCGCTCTGGAAAAACCTGTCGAGAAATGATGTTTCAGTAAAATGTTTTTCTAAATTCTCAGTACGTACGAGGGTGTCTCCGGCACGCCTCTCGTTTGAGGGCGGTGACTCTGTTTTTTTCTCGTCCTTGAGAATCGAATTCTTACGTGCGTGCTTCCAGCGACGACATTTGGCCTGATGATTGTCCGCTTCAGAAACGTCTTCGTCGGTGATTTGGCCCGACCGGCACGCCTCCTCCGCAAACTCACACCGGTCTGAAAAAATACAACCTTCTGGAGTCTCGGTGAGTGAGGGTATCTGTCCCTCGATCGGTCGGAGTTCTTGTCCCGATCTCTCCCCAGGAAGGGCTGCCAGTAGTCCTTGCGTGTACGGGTTTGCAGGATCACGAAACACTGCGTCAATGTGTCCGTGTTCCATGATCTCGCCTGCGTACATTATTGAGACTCTATCGGCGATCTCGGCAATAACGCCAAGATCATGAGTGATGAGGAGTACACTCGTATCAATCGTCTTTTTCAAATCTTCGATGAGGCCGAGAATCTTTGCTTGGGTAGTTACGTCAAGTCCGGTTGTTGGTTCGTCGAGAATGAGTAGTTCAGGTTCGCTGACTAGCGCGATGGCCAGCAAGACGCGCTGTTGCATACCGCCGGAGAGTTCGTGAGGGTGTTTTTCGGAGTTGAACTGCGTATCCGGGAAGTTCACCCGATCCAACACTTCGTACGTCCGTTCCACAGATTCTTCTTCGGAGACATCGCTGTGGATTCGGACCGTCTCGGCAATCTGTTCACCCACCGTGATGCTTGGATTCAGTGATGTCTTCGGGTCCTGTGCGACGTGTGCAATCCTGTTGCCGCGAAGTTCGCGAAGGTCGTGTTGAGATAAGTCGAGCAACGACCGGCCGTTGAAACGAATATCGCCGCCCGTTATCCTGCCGTTTTGTCCTAAGTATTGCATTATCGCCAGGGCGAGCGTACTCTTGCCACTCCCACTCTCCCCAGCAACTCCAACAGTTTCCCCCTGTTTGATGCTGATCGAGACGTCTCGAACCGCTCTAACAGCCCCCTTCTCAGTCGCGTATTGCACGTCTAACGATTCAATGTCGAGAACGGGGCTGTGTTCACTCCCGGAATCTATCTCTGTTGTTTGCATCCTTACTTCCGCTATCTATCTTCAGCTACTTATGAATGGTCCCTCTCCGGGGAACCGTGACGTGTTATGAGTGGTCTCTCCCCGGGGAACCGTGACGTGCCGGCTACAAGTCTGCTGGGAAGAGTTCCACGGCTTGTGTTCTAAAACAGTGCTAAATTGCACGTACACCAGCGTTCACACTATCATCGGGTCGGTTGTAAGTCATTTCCGAATCAACCGTACGCTGTCGTGCGATCGGACCGATAAAACGTTACAACCGACCTACCGGGTTTCGTCCCGGGTAGAACCTGTGTCAGTGTACTCATAATAGAGAACAGCGATTGTACAACGGCTAGCAACTATTATATATCCCCAGACACACAGGCTATCTATGCGAATCGCTATCATCGGAGGCGGAGTGTATGGAACCGCAATCGCCTACTTTATACAAGAACTCGACGGGTCACACGACGTACAACTCTTCGAAAAGGATACGATAGCGGCCGCCTCGACGGGTAAATCTGCAGGTATTGTTCGACATCATTACTCTCACGACATACAGATCCGCTTCGCAAAACGCGGTCGAGAGATACTGGAACAATTCCCGGAGAGGGTTGGGCAAGAAGCGGGGTTCTATCAGAATGGATACCTCATCATGGCCGGAGAAGAAAACGAGGAGCAGTTCCGCCACAACGTCAGTTTGCAACAAAACATCGGTCTTGACGTTGATCTCCTGGAGCCATCAGAGTTGTCCGAGTACGTTCCCGGTATTGACTCGGATGGTGTTGCAGTTGCCGCAATAGAACACGAAGCGGGGTTTGCTGATCCCTATCTCGTCGCAACAGGATTTGCGAATGCTGCCCGTGAGTTGGGCGTTCAAATTCACACCAAGACACCGGTCACGGACATAGAGACTGCAAACGACGGAGTTACTGCTGTCAGAACTGAAGAAGAGAGGTACCCGGTTGATCTGGTCGTCAATGCTGCGGGACCGTGGGCGGCTGAAGTAGCAGAGATGGTTGATATTAGTATCCCAATGTCACGATACGAGGCGAAGGTTGTTACACTATCAGCGTCCGAGGATTATACACCAGAGTATCCAACAGCCTCCGACATTGACCTCGGTCTGTACGCGAAACCGGAGACAGGTGGCGACTTTATCTCTGGAGGGATGGAGCGTAACGGCGGACACGAGAGCATCGCTGGCCAGGCGGAATTAGAAGGTGTGACCAACGCAAACTTAGAGACTCTGAGCGAACTGTTCGAGGAACGGTTACCGAGCTATGCAGACGCCAGCGTGGTCAACAGTTGGAGCGAATTGATCACAGCCCCTCCGGATTGGCATCAAATAATCGGGACTCCGCCCGGTCTCAATAATTTCTACATTGCAGCTGGAGGGAGCGGCCACGGATTCAAGGAGGCCCCTGGGTTTGCAGAAGCCATCGCCGAATCGATTGTAGGAGAAGAACCGTCGAACGATTTGTCACGATACCATCCAAACCGGTTTGACTCGGGAGACGTCTTCGTAGGCGGGTACGGAGACGGGAGCAGATCATAACTGACGCCCGAAGACTCGACACACCGAGTAACAAGACAGTAGCTCTGTGCCGGATCGACGCTTGTAGATACCCGGTACGATAGCGCACAGCCCCGACAGTCGGTCGGGTGCCAGCGTCGTTACGTCCATCACTAAATCTTACTGTGCGTCAACAGGGGGTGGCGGTGTTTGATACCGATTGTTGTGACTCTTTACCACCTGGGAGTCACAGTGTGTAGAGTTCAGCCCACAGATAACGTTCACGTGACGCGGTCACGAAAGTAGACGGATCGCTGTACCTGGTGTACCGGTACAACCGCAGGCCCGGTTGCTCCGGCAATGGCCCACAGCAAGCCGGGTGGACCACTCTAACCGGTGACTGGACTCCGACACGTTGCCACAGGAGCGTAACGTAAGCGGTCGAATGGACGGATGACACCGAGTGCGGATCTCTCCGACTACGTACAGGGCTGAGTAATCTATACCGTTCTCGTCAGGTCAAAGTTCGCGCGTCGTTGTTTTCCTTTCGTAAACAGATCTATCGGTGACAGCCGACACATCCGAACAAGATTACAGTCATATTATCGTCATTCGACACCCCAGTATGATATTCGTGCCGGATCCTGGCGCGCAAATCCTCCACGAACAGACCAAGCTGTTCACATCTCGTGAACAGCGCCGAATCCCGGGGACAGCCGAACTGTGACCACGGCACAGTTACTACCGATTCGTGACCGGTAGTGTTTGCTACTGCTGAAGATCGATTTGACGCATAAATCACCCTCTCAGTTTGGTTTTCAGATTTATCTCGATTAGATTTGCAGCCTGTTGTACTTGTTCTGGAAGCGTTTTTTCCCACACGTCTCCAGAAATGCGTGATTTTGGGCCCGAGATACTCACAGCTCCACGAATCTGAGACTGTTCGTCTCTGACTGCAGCTCCGACGGCCCGCGTTCCAGGTATTTCCTCTTCATCGTTTTCCGCGTATCCCTGTTTACGGGTTCGTTCTAATTCGTCAAACAATGTCTGTCGGTCAGTGATGGTTTTGTCAGTCACCTTCGGGAGACCGTGCTCCTCGATGATCTCTCCTACGCGCTCTCGGGAGAGCTCGGCGAGAACGGCCTTGCCGGTCGAAGAGTAATGGAGGAAGTCCGGTCTCTCACTCTTCCGTTCGTGGAAATCTTCTGCGATTGCGTTCTCTCCCTGTGATCGGTAGATGTAGTAGCCTTGTCCCTCTGATTCGATCATCAAGTGTGCGTGTTCACCAGTCTCATCTGCCAGTTGATCCACGTGATTTCTGCCTGCCTGATACAGCGCAGACTGGTTCATAACAGTGTTCCCGAAGTTGATGAACTTATAACTCAATCTGTATTTCTGATCTTGTTTGATAACGTACCCTTGCTCTTCGAGTGTCATCAGGTGGTTGTAGACCGCTCCCTTGGTGAGATTGATATCCTCCGCCAGGTTCGTAACACCGACTTCACCAGACCCGCGGACTGCTTCTAACACTCGACACGTTCGCTCCACTGTCCGGAGTGTACGTGGACTGTTCTCTGACATGTGTGGTAAACCGGTTTATAGGTATTTATATATTTGTCCCTCACACCTGTTTCTCTTTGTTGGTGATTGAACTGACACGGTGAGTAGACACACTGGATTTGTCAGTATACCCGCCGAACTGTGTGGCTTCGAGCGCTGGCCAATCTTCTCGAATCTCATTTATGATTACTGAATTCATATATGATAAGTACTGCTCCTGAACGGTACGGGTCGCGGTTTGATATCTTTATTTCTGGGTGCACTGCCCCCTATAGGGTCGGTTATTGTAAACGCCCCAGTAACGATTTAATTATTTTATCACTGACTACAAAATAAGTTACTTGCCGTGAGACGCGTGTGCCGATACGACTACACGCCGCATACTCACTCCGGCGCTGACCCACAGGAATCGGTCGGGTCCCCGGTGTACCAATCAAAGAATAAGGCTCTTGTCGAACTGGGTGAAACAGCACCCTGAGAGTTACAGCATCCCGCGGTACGCTAGTTGCTGTGTGCAAGCGGACAGCCTTCGGCGGGATGCTACACATTGTTGAACTCACCTCGATAGTGTTGCGGCCGGAGCCGCTCGATGTAGAGATTGAACGGCGGTGTAAGCAGGCGTGGGAAGACGCTCCCTGTCCTGAGTATGTGAAACCACCGTACAGTCCGGGGATGACAGTCCTCGCATTTGGTGTTCCTCGTGTCGCTATGCCTTCACCTACACACGGAACACGCCCTTCTACGGTCGGACACTCATACTGCCGGCTGTAAGTCTGTAAAGAACTTCGCGACCCCGGGGTCGCGGATATCTTCAAACAGTTACAGCCAGCAGTATCACTCTTGGCGAAATCGTCATCGCGTTTGTTCTCTACGCCGATACGCTACTCATACTGTCGGCTATAAGCGCGTGAGCAGTATCGACACCCCGGACTGGGGAATATCTTCACGTCGGTATAGCCGACAGTATCAGCATCCACCAGATCACACAGCTCTTCGACGCGGTCTACGATACGGTCCACACCACCATTCGGGATAGAGGCGGGCTTCGAGCGCGGCTTCTACCTCGTCCGGGAGCGTATTCGACACACTACTGACGGCCCAATCCAGATCGACGAAACCGGCCACAACTGATCCGGCTACAAGGGCCAGACGCCGCTGCGGGACGGCCTCTCCCGCGGCGGCTCTGTGAAGACGGTCGATCACGTTGGGAGGGTTCACCAGGTGAGACGGTGACGCTGATCGGTGCCTGTCGTGACGCCTTTCGTGTGATTCGTACCGAACCAGGGACGCAACCGGAAGAACTCAAGCCAGCACTTGACGAGGTTGAACTCCTCTCAGGGCAGCTTGACTGGGTCTGGCACGACGGGTGGCGCGGGTACGCGCTACTCGTCTACGAGAACGAGCAAACCGTTGTTCACCCCGAAGAGTTTGTTACTGACGATGGCGTCCACATCAACCAAGTCGAATGCCTCTGGTCGCTGGTGAACCCGTGGCTACAGAATCGTGGCCTCTCCAAACCTGGGTTAGAGCAGTCCGTCCGACCCTACGGGTTCGTACCGTCGTTGAACCTCGTTGGAGCACCAGTACACGGCCTTCTTGTTTCGCAGTCAGAGTGTTTCGCTGAGTTATACAAGAGCCTGGACAAACCACGAGTCGGTTACAGATGCTACCGCAGTACTACTCCGCCCGAGATCTTGAGTGACTCACCCACGATGTTTTCTGTCGCGTTTGTCAACAAAAAGGCAATCGTGTTGGCAACTTCCTCTGGGTCGGTAATCTGGTCGGATGGGATACTCCCGCGCTCATGTTCACGTTGGTCTTCATAGGTCCGCCCCTTGGCTTTGGCTTTCTCTTTCATTCCTTGGTGAGCCATTCTCGTATCGACCCAACCGGGACACACAGCGTTGACACGGATATTGTGCTCAATCGCCTCGAGTGAGAGAGACTGGGTGAACCCGATTAAAGCAAACTTTGAGCCACAGTACGGCACTGACTGGTACGTCCCACGAAGTCCCGATAGAGACGAGACATTCACGATTGCACCTGAACCCGCCTTCTTCAGTTCCCGGTACACAATCTGTGTCAAAAGTACTGTCGCAGTGTAATTGACCTCCAGTACTCTGCGCAGTTCTTCCTCGGACACGTTCTCAAATGCAGTCCTACCTCCGCCGACGCCTGCTACGTTAACGAGCGTGGTCACCCCTCCAAACTCATCATCTGCCGCAGTCAGTAGCCCTCTTCTGTCCCTCTCACTGGTCAGGTCTGCCTGCTGTGTAATTACCCTCCCGGACGAGGTAGCACTTGCTGCTGACTCTCGAACGTCAGCAAGTCTACTTTCATCCCGGCCAGTAAGCAACAAATCAGCTCCCATGCCCGCAAGTGTCTCGGCGGTACTAGATCCAATACCACCCGTAGCCCCTGTGACAAGCACTATTTCGCCCTCTAATGCGTCTGTCCTGAACACGGACATAAATAGATTATTTACTTACCTGATATAAAAAAACTTTTGATAGCACTGGCGGAGGGGCGTCGTAAAACTGCACGAGTTCGACAGAGTATACCGGTGGACGTAACGTTTGATACATCTCGGGCGTCACGCGCGGGTTGATAGTGATTGATGTAACTGTGTACCGGTCTGACCGTACGCTGTCGTGCGGTCGATCCGGTAATGACTTACATCAATCACTATGAATGTATCATTACTTACGTCCTCACTTTCGACACCCATCTTTGACCGCGACAGCCTTTTTCTGTCTTGCGATTTTTGCGAAGTAGTTAGTTCACCAATACTTCCTGTGACCAGTTGTGACGACCTCATCGTCGTTTGAGGTGGATCAATCGAATGAGCGAAGATTATGCTGAGAAGCTCTCTTGAGTGTATTCCCGGACGATTCGTCATCGTTAGCATCTGGACCCGATATATGAGATCTAGAAATTTTTAATTTCGTACAGTAATTGCAATAATCGACAGAAGGAAAATCAACTGGTCGAAGATCTTCGGGTGTCGAAAGTGAGTACGTCCACAGTATAACAATGATTAAGACGAATCTTTGCCAGTAAGATACGGCCAGCTGTTTGGTTCGGTGATCTCGTTCAGTCCCTGTGAGATGTGCTCTATTGAAAATGGAAGACAGCGGCGGGATAACTTCGTAGCGAGTATGAGGAGATGAAGTCGAGAAGGCACTACGTGTAGCTAACCAAGCGTTGGGGAATCGAACGGGGAAACTCGAGTCATACTGTCGGCTATACTGGTCGACGGAGTCCCTGATAGATATTCGCCGGGTCGTGACGCGGCGAATTGTCTCAACCGTTCCGTCGACCAGTATATAAGCGCGTGAGCAGTATCGCCAGCCCGGACTGGGGAATATCTTCACGTAGTTATAGCCGACAGTATCAGGCGGGCTTCCCCGCGAGACTCACATCGTCGTTCACTGTATCCGCACGGAGGAAGGACACACCTTCGCCGAAATCATCGATCGACTGAGTCTCATGCCCGAGATTTGCGATCGCCTCGGTCTCCATCCAGATGCCATGCCTCACCCAACCACGTTCTACCACTCTCTGGATCGGTACACGATGTACGTCTGGCGGGCGTTGCTGCGCGTCGATCCGACTCACGTACCGCATTTTCAATAGAGCAGACTGAACAGGTCTCTTGTCTCGGAGAGGCGGATCTCGGACATCGCTCGGCTCTATGTCCGCAACGTTATTAATCATTGTAAGAACTGTGCCGGCAACGATCATTCCGCCGAGACCAGTCAGCACCGAGGGTCTGCCGGGCACGGCGACAAGCGAGACACGAGGAGACGGGCAGAACACGTACTCCGTCTACGGAAGATTTTGAGCCGTGACACGGAGCGAGCAGGGCGGAGACGGCACAGACACCACACCATCACGACGGGCGGTCCGTCGGGCTCTCGGTGGCAATCGGAGCTGCGTCGGGACTCGCCGGCAGACATCGGCGAGGTGACGCTGACCGGTTAGCTGGCCGTCCACGGCCAGCCGAAAGAACACGACCAACCGCTTCCGGTACAGTTCGGCGTCTCCGAGTCCGCTGCCCACCGCTCGGCATCCTCGCGATGCCCGACCCCGAACTCGGGCAGACCCTCGCAGTGATTGCTGCAAGTCAGTGCCGGATCCACCGCACGACAGCGTGCGGCCAGACCGGTACACAGTTCACGACCCGGGTGACACTTCTGGGACGAACACGGGCTGTCAGACCGTGCCCAGCGACACTGTCGGCCGGGTCCCGCGAGCCCGGACGCGCAGTCAGGAGACCGTTCGAAAGTACGACACAGCGCTGGATCAGCGCACGCCCGCCGCGCTGACCGACCTCGTCGACGAGATGGTCGAACGGCTGGAGGCGGCGGGCGGGGACAGGTAGGAGACGCTCCGAGACCCGGCACGGAGTGTGTGACTGTTCTGGGTACGACCGCACGCTCGATAAGCGGGACCCCCTCCGTTGGTCGCAATCGCGCGGTCGATCCCCGTCGGTCCGGGGTGTCTCTCCGGGTTGACATCATCTCAGAGCCCGTATTCGTATCCGAAACAGGGAGACACTGCCTCGGGATCGACAGGAGATACCAGTACCTTCTTGCGGTATCGCGCCGTGGGACGAACGGCCTCATGTCCGTACCGACACACACGCTCCCGAGCGGCGACGACATCCCCGCCCTCGGATTCGGGACCTGGAGCATCCACGGTGAGACCGTCCGCGAGGGCGTTCGAACGGCTCTCGAACACGGGTACACCCATATCGATACCGCGGAGGGGTACCGCAACGAACGCGAAATCGGCTCCGTTCTCGCCGAGTACGACCGCGAGGAGCTGTTCCTGACGTCGAAAGTGCTCGCGAAGAATCTCGGGTACGACTCGCTGATCGAGTCCTGCGAGGCGTCGCTCGACCGCCTGGGGACCGACTGTCTGGACCTGTACTTGATCCACTGGCCCAACCCGGCGATCTCCCTGCGGGAGACGCTACACGCGATGGCGACGCTGCACGACCGCGGACTCGTCCGCAACGTCGGCGTCTCGAATTTCAGCGCCTACCAGCTCAGCTGTGCCCACCACATCAGCGACGTCCCGATTGCCGTCAACCAGATCGAGTTTCACCCCTGGTTCCAGCGCCCCGACCTCGTCGAGTACTGTCGCGAAACCGACACTGTCGTCGAAGCTGCCGCACCGCTTGCCCGGACTGCCGTCTTCGACGACGAGGTGGTCCAGGAACTGGCCGCGGAGTACGAACGGTCGCCCGCACAGGTCGTGCTCAGGTGGGCCGTCGAACGCGACGTCGTCGTCCTTCCCAAGTCGAGTTCGCCCGCACACGTCCAACAAAACGCCGAGCTGGACTGGGAGATAGACGAAGCGGATCTGCGTCGCCTCGACGAACGGGACCGCGACAACCCGATCTACGATACTCCTGCCCGGGGCTGGACAGACAACACCTACGGTATCAGGGAGTGACGAGCGGCCCCCTATCGCGGGGCGCGAGCACGGAACCGAGGGGTCACTCGGGAAGCGTGACGGGACGACCGGTAGCTGCGGACTCGTACACTGCGTCGAGAACGCGCATGTCAGTCAGTGCGTGCTCGCCGTCGGGGAGAAAGTCGGTGTCGGTCAGCAGGTGGTGTCCGAAGTACGCGAACTCCTCTTCGAGCTGGTGGACGGGGTCGAGTTCGATCTCCGAGCGCACGCCGTCCCGGACGAGCGTGACCTCACGGGCGTCCCGTTCGTAGAACGCAGGATCCAGCCGCCACTGATCGGTATCCTCGCTCAACTCCCCGAGCATCGTCTGTGACATGGTGCCGTGGATGTGGACGACGTCACCGACGAATCCCCCGCGGAGCAGTTCTCTGAGACGGCGCACTGCGGGATCGGTCTGCATTCGGTATCCGACCATCAGGGGAACGTCCGCGTCGGCACACGCGTCTACGAGTCTGCCGGCCCGATCGACGGACGCCTCGAGCGGTTTCTCACAGAGGAGTGCCGTGCCCTGCTCGGCCGCAAACTCGGCATAGTCGAGGTGGGTCGCGTTCGGCGTCGCGACGTAACGACGTACAGCGATCCGTACGAGTCAGGCGTAGCGTCGGTGTGCGTGCGCCCGCGGTTCGGTGTCGGTCGCGGCAGACACCTACCGGTGGAAGTCGACAGTCGCCGTCCCGCTGTCCCGGAACACGGTCGCTTCGCCGGGATCCGTCCGCGCGACGGGGTCGCCGTCGCGGAGGACGAGCGTGCGTGGGGCACGCGTCCGGAGGGCGTCGAACGGGGTCGGGCTGTCGAAGACGACGAGCGACCCCTCCCCGCCCTCCCGGAGCCCGTAGTCGGCGGCCCCGACGGCCTCCGCGTTGGCCTCGGTGAGCATCGCCCAGATTGTCTGGACGTCGCCCCGACCGGCCATGTGGGCGTAGTGCAGGAGGACGAACGCGGCGTCCAGCGGGTCCGCGACGCCGTAGTGGTACCAGGGGTCCATCACGGAGTCGTGGCCCACGCCGACCGTGACCCCGGCCGCGCGGAGTTCGTCGATCCTGGTGTGTCCCCGCCGGCGCGGGTAGTCGTCGTAGCTCCCCTGGAGAACCGAGTTGTCCGGGGGGTTCGTCACGACGCTCACGCCGCTGTCGGCCAGCAGCGAGACCAGTTTGTCCGCGTAGGCGTTGTTGTACGAGTGCATCGCCGTGGCGTGGCTGGCGGTCGTCCGCGCGCCGAGATCCCGTTTCAGGGCCTCGCTCGCGAGCACCTCGGTGAACCGCGAGCCCGGATCGTCGGTCTCGTCGATGTGCAGGTCCAGCGGGAGTCCGTGGCGCTCGGCGAGGTCGCAGGCGATCCGGACGCTCTCGACGCCGTCCTCGCGGGTGTGCTCGTTGTGGGGGATCGCACCCACGACGTCGACACCCATGTCGACCGCCTCGCACAGCAGATCCTCGCCCGCACCGCCGGTCAGGAGTCCGTCCTGGGGGAACGCGACGACCTGGAGGTCCACGAGGTCGGAGACGCGGTCGCGCAGTTCCACGAGCGTCTCGACGGTCGTCAGCGTCGGTTCGGTCGTGTCGGCGTGGGTCCGGATCCGCGTCACGCCGTGTGCGGCGTACCACTCCACCGTCCGCGTCGCGCGCTCGAGAACGTCCTCGGCCGCGATGTCGCGCTTGTGCTCGGCCCAGATGTCGATCCCCTCCGCGAGCGTCCCGGAGTCGTTCCAGCGCGGGTCGCCCGCCGTCCCGGTCGCGTCCAGGTGGACGTGTGGTTCGACCAGCGGCGGCGTCACCAGCCTGCCGGCGGCGTCGTAGCGCCGGTCGGCCGGGAACCCGCCGGTGTCACCCTCGCCCGCGGGCGCGAGACGATCGACAGTCCCGTCCCTGATCTCGACGTCGACGGCTTCGCCCGTGCGCCTCCGGCCGTCCGTGACGATGTAGTCGGCCATACACAGTGTGGACAGATGACCGACAAATAGCTATTGCCGGTTGTCCCCACCTTTATTAGCACCCCCCGAGCTAACGGCTCCATGGCAACAGAGGGAGAACAGTCACTCTGGCGGCAGTTCGTGTTCGGCAACGAGGATCTTCCCGACCCGGACTACCCGATCGATCACGTCCCGGACAACGAGCGCAAGGGGCTGGTCAGCATCTCGGCAGTTCTGCTCGGGTTCGTGTTCTTCGCCGGGACGCTGTGGGCCGGCGCGGACGTCGGTGCGGCGATGGGGTTCGGGCCGATGCTGGCCGCGATGGCCGTCGGGTACACTATCCTCGGCGTGTACGTGGCGGCGCTGTGTGGCATCTCCGCCAGGGCCGGGCTGACGACGGTCCTGCTCGCGCGGTACAGTTTCGGCAGGTGGGGAGCGAAGTTCGCCGACCTCCTGCTCGGGGGCACGCAGGTGGGGTGGTTCGGGGTCACCATCCCGCTGGTTGCCATCCCTACGGCGAAGTTCTTCGGCGTCAACACGCCGACGATCAGCGCCGTGCTCATCCTCGCGTGGGGGCTGTTGCACCTCGCGACGGCATACTTCGGCTACGAGGGCATGGAGACGCTCTCGTTCGTGGCGGTCCCGGTCCTGGTCGTGGTCGGTCTGCTCTCGATCGTGGTCGCCGTGGGCGACGCCGGCGGGGTCGGCGCCCTCTTCGAGGGAAGCGGGACGGGCGAGATGGGCTTTGCCGCCGCGGTCACCATCGTCGTCGGGACGTTCATCAGCGGCGGTACGCAGGCCCCCAACTGGGCGCGGTTCGCCGCCGACTCGCGGGTCGGATTCTGGGCGGGCCTGGTCGCCTTCCTCGCGGGTAACGGCTTCCTCTTTCTCTCGGGTGCCGTCGGCGGTTCGGTCTACGACGTGACCCCGGCCGGCGACCTCTACGAGGTGCTCGCCGCCCAGGGGCTGGCGGCGGTCGGGCTGATCGCCCTGGTTCTCAACATCTGGACGACGAACGACAACGCGGCCTACGCGTTCGGCGTGGCGGGCAGCGAGGCCTTCGAGTTCGACCGCAAGCGGCCGTTCGTCCTCGCCGGCGGGGCCGTCGGCGTCGCGCTGGCCCTGGTCGGGGCCGACAGCCTGCTCATCCCGTGGCTGTCGACGCTTGGCCAGTACGTCCCGCCGCTCGGGGGCGTCATCATCGCCGACTTCCTGCTGTGCTGGCGGCTGTCGGTCCCCCGCATGGAGGACGTCCGCTTCACCGGCGTCCGGTGGATCGCTGTCCTCGCGTACGCCGCCGGGGCCGTCGTCGCGATCCTGACCGCCGGCCAGTTCCTCCCGGGAGTCGCCGCCCCGCAGGTACTCCCGGGTCCTGCCGGAGCGTCCCTGAACGGGCTGGTGGCCGCCTCCGTCGTCCACACCGTCGCCTACTACGTCCTCGAGGAGACCGGCGTCCTGTCCGGCCACGACGTCGACCGCGGCGCCGATTGGCTCTGACGGGGACCACTGTGGGCCACCTCCGGATCGAATCACGCGTCTCCCAAGTGCCAAAGCTTATGTAGCCACCGGAATGGATTGAGGTATGCGATACGAGACGCTTCTCGAACGGACCGTCGAGGAGTGGGAGGGCGGGTACGGCGTCGTCCAGATTGTCAGTCCCGAGTCGTCCGGGGAGAACGAACTCCGTTTCTGTTACTACAAGGACGGGGACTTCGTCAACCGGCCGCTGACGGTATCGCCGGACCCGGACGTGGCCGAGCAGACGGGCGAGATTGTGACGACGATGGCCAGCCTCGCGCGGACGTTCACGCCCGGCGAGATCGAGGCTCTCGTCGGGGAACTCGGCGAGGAGCAGGTCCTCGAGCTGTCGGTACTGATAGAGGAACTGGGCAAGAGCAGGCTCGCGGAGATCCTCGCCGAGGTCGACTGATCGGTCGCTGCCGGTCGACCGCCGGCCACGCGGCCGGGCCCGGATATCGGAACGACGACAAATACTTTGAGTGTGGCGCACGTCCGTAGCAGTGGAGGAACGCCGACTGTGGAAATCTCGAATAAGCTCCTGTGTCTGTTCAGTGCGGAGGTACGGCAGGACGGGGACCGCTACGTCATCGAGGTACCGAAACGCGAGATAGAGACGGGGTCGGTCGACCCGGCTGGCACCCACCGCGTTGCTCTCATCAGGGCCGAGGACGCCGAGACCGGCGGCGACGGGGGTTCGGAGACCCCCCCGTCGGAGCCCCAGCCGCCGGTCGAAACAGGCGAGATCCGCTACGTCGAGATCGAGGATATCGGCAAGCAGGGCGACGGCATCGCCCGCGTCGAGCGCGGCTACGTCATCATCGTCCCCGACGCGGAGATCGGCGAGCGCGTCAAAATCGAGATCACCGAGGTCAAGTCTAACTTCGCCGTCGGCCAGATCATCGAAGAGGGTGTGTAGGGCCGTTGCCGGACGTACCACTCGCCGCTCCCTGGCGCCCGCTCGACCCTGCTCAGGCGTCCACCGACTCGCGAAACCGCGGGACTGCACCGGATTAACCGACTGTACCAAACCTGATAAGAGGGTGTTGTCCCTCAGTATGTGTATGAGCACGACTGCCTCCACAGGGGTGGAGTCGCCGGGGTTGAGCGAGAAACAGCGGCGTATCCTCGCGTACCTTCGCGAGAACGCCGGGGAGCAGACGTACTTCAAGTCGCGGCTCATCGGCGAGGAACTCGACCTCTCGCCGAAGGAAGTGGGGACGAACATGACCGCGATACAGGAGGGCGATGTCGACATCGAGGTCGAGAAGTGGGGCTACTCCTCGAGCACGACCTGGATGGTCACCGCTTGATTCCGGCGGTTCGACCGTCGGGTTACGGTAAATCGACGCGAGTGCCCCGACAGTCTGTGCGGGTATGTCCATCTATAGTCGACACATAGCAACCGTTTAGTTCGGTCTCTGTGATCCAACGGATGGTTCCGGAGGCCCCGACGTGACACAACCCTGTCATTCCGAACGCGCCTGTCGCCGCCACGACAGCGACCGATCCATGGACCCATCTGACCCCGGGGCAGCCGGGACCGCGACCTGTGGTTCTCTCCACTTTTGGGGTGGGTGTGGCACACAAACACGGTTCACACGCCCTGCCGGGGACGGCTGTCGTTGCTTTCCGGTGTGAACGGCTCGCGACCCTCTGGAAAGACCGACCGTCGCCCCGCGGGACGTCCGAACGCCGTTCGCTGACGGCTCTCCACCCGGACGTGATAGGGATGTTCGAAAGTCATTACAGGATCGACCGCAAGAAGGCATGCGGTCGACCTGATAAACGCTTTCGAACATCCCTAGATTCGCTCGACTCCGCCCGTCACAAACCCGGAGTCCCACGAGCTGAACTCACTGATCTGGTGTCGTGACACCTGACAGAGTCACGTCCGGGTGTCTCGTACGGACTGCTGTGACTGTGTACCAGCACGACCGCACACCGTCGCGCGGTCGATCTAGAGCCGACGTCAGTAGAGGAGGTCGTCGTCGTTCTCGGTCATGTAGAGGGTACGGGCAGCGATGTTGACCGCGTGGTCGCCGACCCGTTCGAGGTCGCGGATCGTCAACAGGAGGCGGTGGACGTCCCCCATCAGCCGCTCGATCTCCGCCTCCGAGCGGACGTCCTCGCGCTCGATGAGGTCGCGGGCCACCGTCTCGGAGGCGCGCTCGCACATCTCGTCGACCTCGTCGTCACGGTCGGCGATCGCGTAGCAGGCCGCTGTGTCCTCGGCGGCGTAGGCGTCCATGGCTGCCCCGACCATCCGGGTCGTCGCGTCGCCGATCTCCTGGATGTCGACCTCCGGGAACACGTCCCGCTGTGCGTCGAGGCTGCGATCCCCGAGGTTGGTGGCGAGGTCGCCGATCCGCTCGAGGTCGGTGACAATCTTGAACGACGCCGCGATGAACCGGAGATCCCCCGCCACCGGCTGCTGGAGGGCCAGCAGATCCACGCAGTCCCCCTCCAGGTCGAGGTACATCTCGTTTATTTCGTGGTCGCCCTCGATGACCTCCCAGGCCAGATCCTCGTCTTTCTGTTCGAGGGCGTCCAGCCCCACCCGGAGGCGTTCTCGGACGACCTCGCTCATGTAGAGGACGTCCTCGCGCAGGCTCTGCAGTCTCTTCTGGTACCCCTTGCGTGGCATATCCGATGGGTGGGACAGCCGGGTGTATGAACCTTTGTGTGACCCGCGTCGGAGACCGCTGTCGTGTCCGGGTGGGACGACCCCCACCAGTTCGCTCCCCGGGACGGGTCCGACCGCACGCCGTCGCGCGGTCGATCCTGTCATGACTGACAGTCCCTCTCAGTACAGCAGCGCGTCGTCGCTCTCGATCATGAAGAGGGTGCGGGCGGCGATGTTGACCGCGTGGTCGCCGACCCGTTCGAGGTCCCGGACCGTCAGGAGTAACTGGAATGCCTCCTCGAGCAGCGTCTCCAGGGCGTCCTCGTCGGGTTCGCGGTCGACCAAGTCGCGGAGCATCACCTCGGCGGTCCGCTCGCAGAGGCCGTCCACCTCGTCGTCGCGCTCGGCGACGGCGTGACACGCCTCGTCGTCGCCAGCCTCGTAGGCCGACAGGGCGGCCTCCACCTGGTCGGCGACGAGTTCGCCGACCGTGACGAGGTCCGCCCGCGGGAAGAACTCGCGGGACATCCCGGTTACGTACCCGCCGAGGTTCATCGCCAGGTCGCCGACGCGTTCGAGGTCGGTCAGGATTTTGAACGACGCCGCGACGAACCGCAGGTCACTCGCGACGGGTTGCTGGAGGGTAAAGAGGGTGATACAGTCGCTCTCGAGTTCGAGGTACCGCTCGTTTATCTCGTGGTCGTTCTCGAGAACGAACCGGGCGAGTTCGCGGTTTCCCTCTTCGAGAGCGGCGACAGCCGTCCGCAGCCTGTCGACCACGGTCGCACCGAGGTCGACCACCCCCTCCTGGAGCGCGTCCATCTCTGTCTGAAAAGAATCGCGTGGCATAGTTGTCCTGTGGCGTCGCTGTCATATAAGCGGCAGGTCACTCCCGGGCCACCACCTCTGCGAGGGCGCGCAGGTCCGAGACCTCGTAGGTGGGCTCGACGGCCAGGTCGGTGTCCGCGCTGTGTTCGCGCCGGAGAAAGGCGCTGTCGACACCAGCACGGCGGGCCGCCCGGACGTCCACCTCGCTGTCGCCGACGTAGAGTGCGTCTCGCGTCCCCAGTTCCGAGAGGGCCCGGTCGAGGTAGTAGGGGTCCGGCTTCTTCCGCGCTGCGCCGGTCACTGTCGGCTCGCGCCCGTAGACAGCCTCGAAGAAGTCCAGGCCGTAGTGACCGACGATGAACGCGACGGTCTCGGCCTGATTGTTGCTGACCATCCCGAGACGGGCCTCCAGGCTCCCCAGGACCGCCACGTCGTCGTACAGTTTCTTGCCCCCGTTTTCGATGAGCCGTTTCTGCCGCTCCGCCGCGCGCGCCTCGCGCCGCCGCCAGAACGCGCCGAGGTCGACGTCCAGTTCGTCGTCTGCGCGGCGGCCGTTCTCCCGTACGGTCTCGACCGTCTCGCGTGGTCCGGCCCCCGCCGAAACCGCACGCTCGACAGAGGGCCGGTCGGGTTCGTGGCCGACGTCACGAAACGCCTGGCAGACCGCGTCCGTGATGTCACCGGTCTCGGACGGTTCGACGATCACGCCGTCGTTGTCGAAGACGACCGCGTCGTAGTCGGTGGGGCGGGTTCCGGTCATCAGTGGAGTCTGGTGTCCCGAGCGGTTTGGGTGTTCGTATTCGGCTGTGCTCGCTGTCGCCGGTAGCGGATCCGATCTCCACAACACGACGGCGGATCACTGGGAACGCTGGAGACGCTCCCCGGGTCGGAACCGGATCGGTCGTCGGACTCGACAGTCCCCCGGGTACGGCCGGTGCTGTGGACACAGACGGAGTCCGGTCGCGTCATACCCCTGCACAGAACGTGACGGACAAAAGTGTGTATACGAGTGCCAGCGAGCCCTATCGAGATCACAGTAGCGGTCCGTACGTCTCCCGACCCCCCCGCGCGGAGCGACTGTTCGGCTGACAGCGACTGGGCGGGGACCGGCGTCGGTCCGGGGGAGCCGCTCGTCGAGGTCGTCCTCACGCCTCGGTTTAGAGTGCTCTCAACTGTGAGATCCTCGGCCCGTCCGCACGTACCGGCTATCAGCACAGCTGCGGCTATTGTACCGGAACGGTCCCGTCTATATCGAAACCGTTAATTGAGCGTTTGTTCAAACAAGAACCGATGGCACAATCGACGGAACGGCTCCGGCGCTATCTCGACGGCGAACTCGCGGAGTGTCGCAGCGAGGACGTCGAGCGCCGGCTCGACGAACTCGGCACCCTCGAAGCAGCACTCGGGACAGCACGGGTAGACGCCGAACTCGGTGTGCTCTCGGCACTCGCCAACGAGACTCGGTACACACTCGTCCGTGTGCTCGTTGCCGCCCAGGAGGAACTCTGTGTCTGTGAACTGAACGCGGTCGTCGACGTGACCGAGAGCGGGCTCAGTCACGCGCTCTCGAGGCTCGCCGACGCGGGACTGGTCGACGGCCGGAAGGACGGCCGGTGGAAGAAGTACCGTGCGACCAACCGGGCTGTCGCGCTCGTCACCGTGCTCGAGGGAAGCGTGAGCGATGAGTAACGTCGACGCCCACGACCACGGCCCGGACTGCGGCTGTGAGAGCTGCGGGGATCCGCGGTCGATGGACGTTCTCGACAAGTACCTCACCGTCTGGATCTTCGGCGCGATGGCGATCGGTGTCGGGCTCGGATTCGTCGCCCCGTCGGTGACACAGCCGATCCGGGACCTCCGTCTGGTCGAGATCGGCCTCGTCCTGATGATGTACCCGCCGCTGGCGAAGGCCGACTACTCCCGGTTGCCGGCCGTCTTCAGCAACTGGCGCGTGCTCGGGCTGAGTCTCGTCCAGAACTGGCTGATCGGCCCGACGCTGATGTTCGGGCTCGCAGTCTTCTTTTTCAGCGGGCTCGTCCCCGGACTGCCGGCACGTCCGGAGTACTTTCTCGGACTCGTGTTCATCGGGATGGCCCGGTGTATCGCGATGGTCCTCGTCTGGAACGAACTCGCGGAGGGCTCGACCGAGTACGTGACTGGGCTGGTTGCGTTCAACAGCCTCTTTCAGATCGTCACCTACGGCGTCTACGTCTGGTTTTTCGCGCTGTTCCTCCCGCCGGTTCTCGGGATGGAGTCGCTCGTCGCCGGTATCACGACCTTCGGTATCACGCCTGTGCAGGTGTTCGAGGCCATCGTGGTCTTCCTCGGGATTCCGTTCGCGGGCGGCTTCCTGACCCGTTACGTCGGAACCCGCGTCAGGAGCAAAACGTGGTACGACGACGAGTTCATCCCGAAGATCGACCCGCTGACACTCGTCGCACTCCTGTTCACCGTCGTCGTGATGTTCGCCACGCAGGGGGGCACCATCGTCGCCTCTCCGGGCGACGTCCTGTTGATCGCGGTCCCGCTGACGATCTACTTCGTCGTGATGTTCCTCGTGAGCTTCGGGATGGGGCGGGGCATCGGCGCAGACTACTCGACGACGACCGCGATCGGCTTCACTGCGGCGTCGAACAACTTCGAACTCGCCATCGCCGTCGCCGTTGCGGTGTTCGGTGTCGGCTCCGGCGTGGCCTTTGCGACCGTCGTCGGCCCGCTCATCGAGGTTCCGGTCCTGCTCGCGCTGGTCAACGTTGCGCTGTACTTTCAGCGGAAGTTCGACTGGAGGGGGGCCACGACGGGACAGCTCTCCCCGGCCGGTTCGGAACCCACTCCCGAGGACGATTGATAGTGATTGCTGTAAGTCATTGCCGGAGCGACCGCACGACGGCGTGTGGTCGTACCGGTACACAGTTACAGCAATCACTATGATACGGACCGCTGTGGACGCCCTCTCGTCACGTGGTTGTCCGCTCCGCGAACAGCTCGTCGAAGAGCGCCACCACGTGCAGCCGGACGTCCTTGCGGATCTCCCGGACGGTATCGAGGTCCCGACCCCCGGGATCCTCGACCGACCACTCCCGCAGATCGGTGTCCCCGAGCGGCTCCAGGTCGAGTGTCGAACACCCCATCGTGGCGACGACGTCACAGGCGGCAAGTTCCTCCGTCGTGACCTCGCGTGGCTCCCGGTCCGACAGGTCGATGTCGACTTCCCGCATCGAGACCACGACGGCGTCGTGGACACTGTCCGCAGGATCGGTCCCACCGGTTCGGAGTTCGACCCGGTCGCACAGACCGCGCCGGCCCAGTTCCTGTTCCGCGAACGCGGTCGCCATCTGACTCCGGCCGGCGTTGCGTACGCAGACGAATGCGATCCGTGTCGTCTCGGCGTTCATGAGATCTCACCGGACACATGTCCGGGTTGTTTGTCGCCGGTTATAGCTCTGGCTAGTAGAGCTATGTAGAGACTGCTGTAAGTCAGTGCCGGACCGACCGCACGGCGTGTGACCGGGACACAGTCACACGGTCCGTCTCAGAACGACAGCGCGTCCCTGACCGCACTGGAGACCCGGGCAGAGACCGACTCGGGTTCGTCGTCGGATTCGGCCGCCGTGCGTTCGATCTCGTCGAACAACTCCGCGACGCGTCGCTCGATCTCGTCGCGGACCTCCCGGACGGTCTCCATGTCCTTCCCGTCGGGGTTGGTGAGGTCCCAGGCGCGGGATTCGACGCCGTACTGTGCGGGATTGAACTCCGTGATCGAACAGCCCATCGTGACCAGGTAGTGGCTGTCTTTCAGGTCATCGAGGACGACCCACGTCGGCGACCGGTCGGAGATGTCGATGTCGACCTCTGACATCGCCGCGACGACCTCCCGGTGGACCTCCTCGGCCGGGTCCGTCCCGCCGGAGTTGATCTCCACGACGTCGTCCAAATCCCGTTCGTCGCGCTCCCGCTCTGCGAAGGCTGCGGCCATCTGGCTGCGCCCGGCGTTGTGGACGCAAATGAACTCTATCCGTATCGGTCCGGAATTGTCCATGCGCTGTGGTGAACCGTGAGAATAAAAACGGTGTATATGAGCGGAACGGAGGTCTATTGAGGCAACTGTAGGGATACGTACCGCAGAGACGGATCGGAGAGACACCACGACTCCCGGCGCCTGCTGTTGCACCGCGACCAGTGACCGTCGACCGACCCGTGAGTTTGCTCGACGGGGACTGCCGTCTGTTCGCGTGTTAGTCGCCACCCAGGAGGCGGGCGGAACTGTGTCTGGCGCTCCGGGCGAGTTTGCCGAAGTACCGTCGCGGCGAGATCCGGCTTCCGACCGGCCGAACCCGGCCGGCCCGCATCGCGGCGAGGACCGCCTCGGCCGTGAGGTTCCGGGAACCGACACACACCTCCGTGTATGCGGATCCGACGGCTGTGGCCCGGTGGGCGTCGCTCCCGGCGAACTGTGAATACCCTTTCTGGACGGCAAACCGGGTCGCCTGCCAGTTGCGCAACCCCGTCAGTGTGTGAGCGTTGAACACCTCGATCCCGTCACAGTCGGTGATCGCGTCGGCTGGAACCCCGTGCCTGCTCAACTGGAACGGGTGGGGGACGACCGCGAGACCGCCGGCGTTCCGGACGCGCGTGACCGTCTCGTCGAACGGGAGCCCGCTGGGAGGGCGCGTCCCGAGGCCGAGACCCAGGAGGTGGCCGTCGGCCGTCGAGACCTCGACGCCAGGAATCCCGATCAGTCCGAGCGCCTCCGCCCGTTCGACGGCGGTGCCGTTCACCGGTGCAGACAAGGGACATCCCGGCCTCGGCCCGTTGGTCCCCGGCTCACAACACATACTCCAGCGCCAGGCAGACTCCTGTCACCACCGCGGCGAACCCACCGAGAATGGCGTGCGTCGTCCCGGTTTTCGGTGCACGGTACTCGGAGATCATGAGCGGGCTGGCGGCAAGGACAGTTGCGGTCGCCAGCCAGCCGTTCCAGGTGCCCACGAAGGTCACGAGCAGGTAGTTGATGACCACGACGACGTTCGTGTGCACGACCGTGGTGCCGTGGTAGTAGCTGACGTCGCCGGACGACTCGAACCCCTCGGCGTTGTGCCGCACGAGCCGGAGACCGCCGAACGCGAGGACGGCGAACCCGACGACCGCACTCACCAGCCGGTTGGGCGCCAGTTCGTAGTGAAAGAGCAAGCCTCCGGTGACGAGGTACGCGAAGATGTCGATAAACGAGTCGATCTGCCTGCCGAACTTCGACGACACTCCCTGTCTGCGGGCCCAGTAGCCGTCGAGTTTGTCGAAGACGAACGCGCCGAACATAACGACGATCCCCAGGTTTGGCTGACCGCTCAGGAACAACAGCGCACTGCTCCAGGCGACGAAGAGTGCCACCAGACTCAGCGCGTCGGCGCCGTTCAGCGTCCGCACGATGTTCGTCCCGTCCGTCGGCGATTCCCACCCGTTGCGCGCCTCGATCTGTCTGATCAGTCCGTCCGGGAGTCGACCACCGTCTGACATTCAGTTAGAAGAATTCCCTCGCCGATTATAAAAATTTCTGAATAATATTTATTTTTTAGCGGTCTATATTGTTACTGTGTCCGGTATAGCCGCACACACCTACAGTTCCGTCACACGCCGCCACTCGCGGTCGAACACGGAGAGGTAGTCGTGGTGCCGAACCGGCTCGAACCCGTTCGCCCCGAACACCCGCCGCGAGGGTTTGTTGTCCGGGGCAACGAGGGCGGAGGCGGCGTCCGCGCCGAGTTCCGTCCTCGCGACGGGGAGTGTCCCGGCAACGAGTCGTCGGGCGACACCGCGGTTACGCCACGCCGGTTCGACGTAGACACGTCTGACGTAGGCGCCGTTAAACCTCATCCGCTCCCCGAGCGGGTCGACGTGGGGGTGCTGTCCGACACTGACCAACGCCCGGCCGACGGCCTCTCCCCCGACCGTCGCCGCGATCACCCACTCGTTGTCGAGGAACGTGACCGGAATCGAGAAGTCGAGATCCATCGCCCGTACCGGACCTGCTGTCGCAGGGGCACTCTCGAACGAGACCCCCGCCGGGACCGCAACGTCGGTCTCCCCGTCGTGGCGGTCGTCGAGGTACACCTCGTACTCGATCATCCTCGAGACGGTCACACCCAGGGCCGAGAGCGTCTCGTACACCCGTCGCGTGTGCCGGTTCCGCACGAGCCGCCAGACCGGGATCATCGGAGGGATCGGGGGCGCGCGTTCTCGGACACCGGTATCTCGAGTCCGGTGACTACTCTATCTCCTCGTCGCTGGCCGGTTCGTGGTACGTCCCCGTCTCGGCCGAACGGTAGAGGTTTACCCCGAGGCCGGCAGCAAACGCGATTACCGCGACGACGACCAACCACACGAGATTCGGGTGTTCGAGACCCAGGTGGGCCAGTACCGACATACCTGGCAGTTCTCTGCCGTCGTACTTAGTTCCACCTCCTGGGCTCTCGCTACTTCTGCCGCCGCGGTTTCCGTGTTTCTCTCGCCGGTTCCGGGAGCACCGTTCCGTGCCGCGTCGAGTGCAGTGCTCGCTGGCTCGGGCGTCGACACCGCGTCACGCCGCCGGGTCCCGGTGATCGCGGAGTCACTCCGCTCGCTGTTCCCTGCGACGGTTGAGCCGCGGCGGTATCTATATATCTTACATATCGATAATAGTAATCTATATCGATTATATAAATCGTTAATCCGGGAGCCACACTACAGCGGAGTGTAAGCCCACCATGCAGGCATCGACGCCAGCAGCCGGCAAGCCAGTTTTCACACCGACTGTCGAATCCCGGCACGTCCGGATCGACGCCGACGCGTACGACGACATCTACGTCGTCGGTGACGTCCACGGGTGCGTCCAGGAACTCGAGCAGCTCGTCAGTAGCGTCGGCGCCGACGAGGGAACGCTGTTCGTCTTCGTCGGCGATCTCGTCCGGAAGGGGCCGGACAGTTCGGCGGTTCTCGCCTGCGTCCGCGAACACGAGAACATGGTGACAGTCCGGGGAAACAACGAACAGAAGCTCATCGACGACCGTGCCGACTGCGACGGCCTCTCGGACCGCGACCGCGAGTACATCGAGTCACTCCCGGTCGCCGTCTCGTGGGACGACACGCTGGTGGTCCACGGCGGCATCGATCCGCGCGTGTCGCTCGCAGAACACACAGCCGAGGACCTGTTGACGATGCGCCGGCTCTCGAGGGTGGACCAGCAGCCCTACTGGTTCACCCAACACCGGGGGCCGCCACAGGTGTTCTTCGGACACACTGTCCTCGAGGCGCCGTTCGAGACACCGTGGGCAGTCGGACTGGACACGGGGTGTGTCTACGGCGGGCAACTGACTGCCTACCACTACAACACCGGGGAGTACGTCACGCTCGACGCCCGACGGGCGTATCAGTTCAGGGAACCCGACAAGTTCCTCGCGCCGCGACAGGTGCCCGGATCGGGTCAGAGCGCGATCGGCAGTTCGAACCCGGTCAGGTAGCCGTCCCCGTCGGGACACTCCAGGCGGGGATCGACTGATAGGGTCGGTTGTAAGCCAGTTCCGAATCGACCGCACGACGGCGTGTGGTCGGACCGGGAAGCAGGGACGGCTACCGAATTCACTCCGAAAGAACGTAGAATGTGACCGTTCTCTCTACTTTACCGGCAGATTGTGAGCGGAAGTGATAATATCCGTGAGGTGTCTGTGTTCTCTATGGATTACACTCTCCAGCGGGACGAACGGGTCTCGGGGGGGGTCAAGCGGATCGTCGACGGGAAAGTCGAGGCTGGACTCGACCACATAGACAGCGAGATGGGGCGTCACGAGACAGTACACGAGGTCAGAAAGCGGTGCAAGGAGGTACGGGCGGCGCTCAGGCTGGTCCGGGGCGTGTTGCCGACCTACAGCGAGGAGAACGCCCATTACCGCGACGCAGCGCGACGAATCTCGGACGTCAGGGACGCACAGGCGCTGGTCGAGACCTTCGACGAACACGTCACGCCGGCCGCCCAGCACGGGGACGCACTCACAGAGGAGGCGCTGGCGGAGATCCGCACGACGCTCGTGGATCGCCGCGAGTCGGTCGTTGCCGACCAGGACCTGCAGGACCGACTCGAGGCGGTTCGCGCCGACCTCGTGGCCGGCCGGGACCGCGTCGGTGGCCTGCCCGTCGCCACCGAGGGGTTCGACGCGGTCGCCGGAGGGCTCGGTAAATCCTACCGGCGGGCGCGCAACCGCATGGCCGAGGCCTACGAAGACCCCGACACGGAACGGTTCCACGAGTGGCGAAAGCGGATCAAGTACCACCGGTACCACACACGCCTGTTGCGCAGTATCTGGATCGGCCCGATGAAGGCCCGGCGGAGCGAACTCAAGGTGCTCTCGGACGTCATCGGCGACGAGCACGACCTCGCCGTCTTCCTGGACACCATGCACGAGGAGGAACTGTTCGCGCCCGCGACCAGGGAGATTCTGGACGGGGTCATCACGGACCGGCGGTCCCAGCTCCGGCGACAGGGACGCCCGATCGGGGAGCGGTTGTTCGCCGAGCCGCCCGACACACTCGTTGCCCGGATGCGCCAGTACTGGGACGCAACGCGCGAGTACGAGACGTCGTAACGGAACGATAGCCGACGGTACCACAGGCCCTACAGCAGGACCTCGCCGGCGTCGTGGTAGTCGTGACAGGCACGGAGAAATCGGGCCACCCAGACGAACGCGTCG
>CAZUVE010000005.1:0-2112 GCA_964623735.1 uncultured Halobacteriales archaeon
GGTGATCAGCCGCTGGCGGATCCGCTCTTCCATCGTGTAGACGATGATCGCAACCAGCAATACCAGGCCGTTGATGACGTCGACTGCGGTCGCTTCGACGCCGGTGAGGATAAGCGCCGACTCGACCGCCGCCAGCAGGATCACCCCACCGGCCGCACCGATGACGTGTCCCCGGCCACCAAAGAGGCTCACGCCGCCGATGACGGCGGCAGCGAACGCCGGGAACACGTCGTTCTCGCCGATCGTCGGCGGGGCGACCCCGAGAAAGCCGGTGTACAGGAGCCCGCCGAGCGCGCTCAACGCGCCCGAGAGCACGTACACGAGAACGACCACGCGGGTCGTGTCGATCCCCGACTCCATTGCGGCGTGTTTGTTCCCGCCGACGGCGTAGATGGCCCGGCCGGTCGCGGAGTACTTCAGCCAGACGCCAAAGGCCACGTACAACACCGCCATGAGGACGATTGCGACCGGAACCGACCCGAGCTGTCCCCCGCCCGGGTAGAGGTAGACCTCGGGGAGCCCCGTCAGTGCCGCGGTCGACAGCAGCTTGATGCTCCCGCTGAGGATCATCAGCATCGCGAGCGTCTGGAGAAAGGGGTTGACGCCGACGTAGGTGATCGAGACGCCGTTGACGAGGCCGACGGCTGCGCCCACGGAGAGGATCAACACGAGGCCAGCCACGCCCGACAGCCCCGGCGCCAGTTCGGTGAGCACGAGCGCCGTCAGGATCGCCGAGAAGCCGGCGGTGGCCCCGACCGACAGGTCGAAGTGGCCGCTCAGCAGACACAGCGACTCCCCGAGAACGATCGCCGAGAGCGCCGCCGTCCCGAACAGCATCGCGCGGATGTTGCCCGAGGAACTGAACTGAGGGACGATCAGGGCGAAGATGACCGACGTGACCAGCAGGATCGGCCAGATCATGTTGTCGAGCGCGAACAGGACGGCCTCGGTCCTGTCGAACTCGAACGCGCGCCGCAGTCGCTCCCGGACGTCGCTGGCGCCGGTCGACATGACCTACTCGAGGTTCCCCCAGATGTACGGCACGTCGGCGTTCTCCTCGGTCACGACGACGTGGTTGGTCTTGAAGAACGTCTGGGCCCCGTCGTCGAATTCTAGTTCCTCGATCTGAGCCGGCGCCCACAGCGGTTCCGCCCAGGGGTCGATGCCGGCGTGCTCGTTCCCCGTCGAGATCGTGAGGTCGTCGGTCGTGATCTCCTGGCCGGGTTCGGGGATGACGCTGTCGTCTTTCCCGGCGTCGAGGTAGTCGACCATGTACTTCATCGTGATCGGCGCGTAGAAGAGGTTCGGCTGGTCGATTGCGGCGTCGAAGAAGCCGTCCTCGATCTCTCCCAGGGTAGTCGGACCCGCGTCCAGCCCGACGGTCGTGATGTGGCCCTCGTTGCCGACCGGTTCCTTGACACCCTCGTTCTCGAAGGCCGTCATCGCCGCCAGCCCGGACAGCAGGTCCGGGCAGTAGAGGGCGTCGAAGTCCTCGTTCTGCTGGAGTTGCGTCGTGATCTTGTTGGCCGCGTCCTCCTGGGACTGGTCGTACTCGAGCTGGCTGATGACCTCGATGTCGGAGTACTCGGAGACTCCCTCCTCGAACCCCTCGTGGCGCTGGACGAACGTCTCCGAGTCCTGCGGGAGCAACACCTCGACGACCGTCCCCTCGGGGGTGCCGAAGCGTTCCTCGAGGAGGTCCGCGAGCGTGTCCGCCGCGGCCGAGGCCGCCGCGGCGTTCCCGAAGGCGGTGAACATCGGCACCTCGCTGGTCGCCGCCGTGGAGTTGGCCGTGAACACCGGGACGTTCTCCTCGGCGGCGTCCTCGACCATCGTGACCGCGGCGTCGGACTGCACCGGGCTGGTCAGGATGGCGTCGACGTCCTGCTGGAGGAGGCTCTTGACGTCGTTTATCTGCTTGGTGATGTCGAACTCGCCGTCGGTGACCGTCAGTTCGAGACCCGTGTCCTCGGCGTACCACTCGGCACCGCTCCGGAACGCTCCCATCCACGGGTCGCCGCCCAGTCCCATGATCGCGAACCCGATGTGGTACGATCCGTCGCCGCCGTCGCTGCCGCCGTCGGTCGAGCCGCCGTCGCCGCCGTCGCCGCC
>CAZUVE010000005.1:2212-38517 GCA_964623735.1 uncultured Halobacteriales archaeon
GCCGCCGTCGCCGCCGTCGCCGCCATCACTGCCGCCGTCGCCGCCGTTGCCGCCATCACTGCCGCCGTCGCCGCCGTTGCCGCCACAGCCAGCAATGGTAACGGTACTCGACGCCCCAATGACTTTCAGGAGATTACGCCTGCTGACATTCATGATCGATCGTGGGTAGACTTCCCAGAACCAACGTCTTTCGGGCTCTACTTAAATCTTCCCCGGCGGTCGCGTTCGCGGGTGCGGTACGTTTATGTCCCGCCACACCGGCCCACGTTGTATGAGTACGCCGCTGGTCGAGGCGCGCGGGATCACCAAGAACTTCGGCAACATCACGGCGCTGAACGACGTCGACCTGTCGCTCCGGGAGGGGGAGATTCTGGGACTGCTCGGCGACAACGGATCCGGCAAGTCGACGATGGTGAAGGTGCTGGTGGGCATCCACGAGCCGACCGCCGGGGAAGTCCGCATCCGGGGGGAACCGGTCGATATCGGGGGGCCGAGCGAGGCGCGCGAGCACGGCATTACGACCGTCTACCAGGACCTCGCGCTCGTCGACGAGCTGTCGGTCGCCCAGAACATCTTCCTCGGTCGGATGCCCCGGACCTCGGTCGGCGGCGTCGTGTCCGTCATCGACTACGACCGGATGCGGGAGGAGGCCGAGCGCATCCTGAGCGAACGCCTGAACATCCAACTGGACCCGACCACGAAAGTCGAGTTCCTCTCGGGCGGTGAACGGCAGGCTGTCGCCATCGCCCGCGCGCTCGTCACCGACCCCGACATCGTGATCATGGACGAGCCGACCTCGGCCCTCTCGGCCGACTCGACGGCCCGGGTCCAGGACCTCATCACCACCCTCCGGGCCGACGGCGTCACTGTCCTCATGATCAGTCACGACCTCACCGAGGTGTTCGACCTGGCCGACCGGATCACTGTCCTCGAGAACGGCGCGCTCGTGGGGACGGTCCCGATCGACGATGTTGTCGAGGACGACGTCCTCAAGATGATGGTGTCGGGGTCGATGCCGGAGGGGACGGCCAGACAGCTCTCGTAGCGGGCGGCGGACGGCCGGCGCTGGCCTGTTCGCCCGGACGGACCGTGGCGCCGTGTCCGGGTACCGTCACCTATTTATCCGAACGTCCGCATGTGTGTTACTAACTCCCCTGCCAGGCACTCCCCATGAGCTCGGATACGTCACAACCACCAATCGAGATCGAGAACGTGCACAAACGGTTCGGAACCGTCGAGGCGCTTGCCGGTGTATCACTGACGCTCAGAGAGGACGAGGTACTGGGTCTCGTCGGCGACAACGGGGCGGGCAAGTCGACGCTGGTCAAGACCCTCGTCGGGGTCCACCAGCCCGACGAGGGCGCGATCCGACACCGCGGTGAACCGGTGCGCGTCGAGAGCCCCAAACACGCGCGCCGCCTCGGGATCGGGACGGTGTACCAGGACCTGGCGCTGGTCAACACACTCTCGGTCGCGGAGAACCTGTTTCTGGGCCGGAAGCCGGTCAAGAAGATCGGCGGGGTGATGCCAATCGTCGACAGCAAGCGGATGAAACGCGAGGCCCGCCGGATCCTCGGCGAACGGCTGGACATCCACATCGACCCCGAGACGCCGGTCGAGTACCTCTCCGGCGGGGAGCGCCAGGCCGTCGCAATCGGGCGGGCGCTCGTCTCCGACCCCGACATCGTTCTCCTGGACGAGCCGACCTCGGCCCTCTCGAAGGCCGCGGTCAGCCGCGTCGAGAACCTGGTCCAGCAACTCCAGGACACTGGACACTCGATCATCATCGTCGACCACAATCTGGAGGAGGTGCTGTCGATGACAGACCGGGTCGCGGTCCTCTATCAGGGCACAGTCGTGGACGTCGTGTCCACCGACGAGACCACGCGGGACGAGATTGTCGCCATGATGGTGTCCGGTCAGCCGGTCGGCGGGTCCATCGAGACACACACCGACGCGGACTCGACGAGTTCGTCGACGGCCTGACGACTATCACCCTCTCCTGTGCCCGGCCCGGAGTGAGTAGAATTAAGTAATGGGGTCGTCAATAGTTGCCACGAATCACCATGGCACGAAACGTCGATAGACGGACCCTTCTGAGAGGGCTCGGAGCGGCAGGCATGGTCGGTCTCGCCGGTTGTGGCGGCGACGGCGGGGGCGGCGGCAGTGATGGCGGTGACGGCGGCAGTGATGGCGGCGACGGCAGCAGTGACGGCGGCGACGGTGGCGACGGCGGCGACGGCGACGACGGTGGCTCGACGGATGGCGGCGAGAGCAGTTCCGAAACCCGGCGGTACGCCGTGTCGATGAAGTCGATGGGGCAGGCCGGACTGTTCGTCCAGGGACAGGCGGCCAAGTGGTACACCCGCGACAGGGACGACGTGGAGATCAACATCCTCGACGCCGAGTTCGACGCGACAAAGCAGACACAGGACGCCATCAGCGCGATCAACCAGGGCCTCGACGGGATCCTCCTCAACCCCTTCGACGCGAGAGCGTCCCGACAGATTGTCGAGCGCGCAACGGAGGACAACATCCCGGTGATGAATTTCGACACCGCGACGCTCTCCGAAGACATCCTGATCGGGGCGCTGTTCGGCCAGTACGAGGGTGGGCGGGTCGCTGGCGAGCGGTTCACCCAGATGATCGAGGAGCAGGGGCTCGAGAACCCGACGATCATCACCAGCGTCTTCAACTTCGAGTCGACGACGAGCCAGCAGCGGCTCTTCGGGTTCACGGAGAACATCCCGGACAGCGTCGAGGTGGTCAACCGGATCGAGAGCGACGGGACGCCGGAGGATTCGGCGCCGAAGACACAGAGCGCACTGCAGGCCAACCCCGACGTCGACGCCATCTACTCCAACAACGTCGGCAGCGGGATGGGCGCGCTGACCGCGCTGGAGCAGATGGATATGTACCACAAGAAAGACAACGAGGACCACGTCATGGCCTTTGGCATCGACGGCGGGCCGGAGCTCAACCAGCGGATCAACGCGGGCTTCTACGACTTCGCGATCGACCAGCCGCTGCACATGTACGCGCCGCTGACCCTCGAACTGATGTGGGACTTCCTCGACGGCGGCGAGGAGGCGCTCCCCCAGGTCGGGGACACCGTCGTTCCGGGGGAGGATCTGAGCATCCAGAACAAGGAAGTCGAGGGGATCCAGCCGTGGTCGAACCAGTTCTGGGGGCCGGCCGAGATGACCGAGTACGAGGCCGACGACCAGACGTGGTGGCCGTGGCTGAAGTGCAAACACGCGACGATCACACAGGACAACGCCGACGCCCCCTTCCTCTACGGCAACGTCTTCCGCGAGATCGAGGGCTCGAACTGAGACGACGGCCCACATGAGTACGCTCTCGGATCTGCGGTCTGCGGTCGACGTACTCCAGGAGGACCGGACCCGGTTTCTGCTGTTCGCGCTGGACAACCTCATCTGGCCGATCCTCATCGTGGCGTTCATCTTCTTTTCGCTGCTGTTGCCGGAGATATTCACACAGTACCGGAACATCGAGTTCCTGCTGTTCACCAGCGCCGGCCTCGGCGCGATCACACTCGCGGAGGGGATCTGTCTCATCAGCGGGAACTTCGACCTCTCGGTCGGTTCCATTGCCGGGTTCTCCGCGATGTTCGCGGCGCTGTTTCTCAGCCAGTGGTTCCCCGGCGCTCCCGGGGTCGTGGGTGTCGTCATCGTGCTCGGCGTCGGCGGCACCATCGGTTTCCTGAACGGCTTTTTCATCGCAAAGTACGGGGTAAACCCCTTTCTGCAGACGCTCGCGGCACTGATCGTCTTCGAGGGCGGGATTCTCGTTCTCTCCACGCGGTCGGTCTACGGGCTCCCACAGAGTTACCTGTGGCTGGGAGGGGGCGACACCTCGCTCGGAGGGGTGCTCCCCCAGCCCGTCCCCGTCGCCGTGTTCTTCATGCTGGGACTGTTCGTCCTCGTCTGGTTCGTGCTGACCAAGACGCGGTTCGGCCGGGCGGTGTACGCGGTCGGCGGCGACGAGGAATCGGCCGCGGAAGCCGGGATCAACACCGAACGCGTCGTCGTGCTCGTGTTCGTCATCTCCGGGATGCTCTCGGCGACCGGCGGCCTGCTTCTCACCGGATTCAACGGGGGCGCGACGCCCACGCTCGGGACCGCCCAGCTGTTCCCGGCGTTCACGGCCGCGGTGATCGGCGGGATCAGCCTGTTCGGTGGCCGCGGGAACGTGTTCAACGCGCTCGGCGGCGTTCTCCTGCTCGGGACAATCTCTGCCGGCCTGGTCATGCTCAACATCGACCCGCAGATCGTCCAGACGATAAACGGCGTCGTGTTGTTCGCGGCGATCCTGCTGTACACCTTCGTCCAGCGGTTCCGCGAGCGACTCCTCTCGGACCTCTGATAGTGTGCTGGAAGCCGTCACCGGATCGACCGCGCTCGTACCGGCAGACGGCCACGACACTCCCCCCGGCGCCGCGGTACGGCGCCCGCGGGCAGATATTTATGTGGCCCCGGACGGAACAGGCCCCTATGGACGACAGCGCTATTCCGGCAGACACCCGGGCGGCGGTACAGGCCTGTCGGCGGGAACTCCCGGCGACGTTCGAGGGAGCGGACCTCGCGTTCGGTTTCGACGGGATTGTCGACAACGTCCGGGTCATGGTGGACACCCGCCACAGCCAGACGGAGTTCGACCGCCTGGCGACCCTCGAGGCCCTCCGGGACCGCATCGACGACTCCATCGCTACGGAGAGTTCGCTCACGGTCGAGTGGGAGATGGACGGCCGGCGCACCGGCGGCCACGCCTGTCATCTCGCGCGGGCGTTCGACAAACTCGGCGCCGGAACGACGATGGTCGGGATGTACGGCCGGCCGCCCGAGGAACCGTTCGTCTCGGAGTTCGCCGACTCGACGCTCGTCTCGATCGGCCAGCCGGGCTTCTGCGACGCCGTGGAGTTCGACGACGGCAAACTCCTGCTCGCACAGTCCAGCGACGCCGCCTCGCTCGACTGGGAGACGCTGTGCGACCGAATCGACCCCGAAACACTCGCAGAGCACCTCGACGGTACAGACGTCTTCGGCGTCGGCTACTGGACGATGACGTCGGCGCTCCCCTCGCTCCTGTCGTCGGTCGTCAGGGAGACCTGGCCACTCCAGCGGTCGCCCCCGGAGCGACTCTTCTTCGATCCGGGCGACATCCGGTCGCTCCCGGCGGAGACGCTCCGCGAGGGCGCGACACACCTCGCGGAGACTGCCGACACCGTTCCGGTGACGGTGAGCGCGAACCGCTCGGAGACCGAGGCGATGGCGGCGGCCCTGACCGGCGGGTCGGCGGGCGACCTCGAAACGGACGCCCGGGACGCTCGCGAGGCACTCGGCGTGGACCGGTTCGTCGGTCACTCGGCCTCGCAGGCGACGACCGTCTCCGGCGACGGGTCGGTCTCGGTCGCGGTGCCGACAACTGACTCGCCGACACTGACGACGAGCGCCGGCGACCACTTCAACGTGGGACTGCTTGTGGGACACCTGGCCGGACTCTCCGCTCCGGCCGCCACGGTCGTCGCCAACGCCGCCGCGGGCGTCTTCGTCCGCACCGGCTCGCCCCCGGGCTACGACGACATCCGGGCGTTCGTCGACGGGTATCTGGAGACGTTCTGACCGTCACGCCCGGTCGCCCTCGAGCCACTCGGTGTCGGCCGCCTCGAACGCGTCACGGAACCGCCCGGGGAGTCTGCCGTCGGTGACCACCGCGTCGACGTCCGCGAGGGAGGCGAACTCGCGGAACGTCCGCTCGCCGAACTTGGTGCGGTCCGCGACGACGACGGGCCGGGCCGCGTTCGCGATCACCGCCTTCTTGAGGCCGGCCTCGTCCTCGACGGGCGCGGTGAACGCGTCCTCGCTGACGCCGTTTGTCCCGAGGAACGCGAGGTCGAAGTTCGACGACCGGACGTAGGCTTCCGCGGTCGGCCCCACGAGCCCCATCGACTCCTCGCGGAACGCACCGCCGGTCACTTTCACGATGCCGTCCTCCTTCCCGAGTTCCATCGCGAGCAGCGGCGAGTTGGTGACGCTCACGAACGATCCGTCCTTCGTCACCTCCCGCGCGATCTGGAGCGTTGTCGTCCCGGAGTCGAAGAAGACGACCTGCCCCTGCTGGATCTCCCGGGCGGCCCGGCGACCGATCGCCCGCTTCCGGTCCCGGCCCTCGACGACCTTCTGACCGAACGGGCGTTCCGACCGGGCGTTCGTGACGGGCATCGCGCCGCCGTGTGTCCGCTCGACGAGGTTCCGGTCGGCCAGCTCGCGGAGGTCCCGCCTGATTGTCGATCCCGAGACGTCGAACTTCTCGACGATCTCGTCGACCGACACCCCGTTTCGGTCCGTGACCAGCTCGACAATCCGGCGGCGGCGCGTCTCGGGTCCGCTCACGCCCCACTTCCTCCCTCCCGCCGCGGGCGAACGCCGTCGACCATGTACGCTGGTTGGTCCGGCGGGTCAATATATGTTGCCTCCGGGCGGGGCGGAGACCACCGCAACCGCGCTGTTCGTACTGTCGGCGCTACCGACGTGAAGATACTCCCCACCCCGGGATTGCGACACTGCTCACGCGCGTCGAGCCGACAGTATCACCGGCTTCCGCCACAACGATAATGTATGAGTAAATATATCTAATTTAGGTATTTTTGTTCGTAAACAAAGCCGGTCCGCCGGCGACTGTCCCGAGGCAGTTCTGGACCGACCGGTTGCCGTGACTCCCGGAAGGGGGACACCCCACACCTCGACCGACTGCAACCGGCCCTCACGGACCGGAACACGGCTCACCGCTGGACGGCCGGTGGCCGGCCGACCGGAGACGTGCGCCGGATCCGCGTGACGACTGTCGCCACCACCGAGTGTTTATTTAAAAATATATACAGTTAATACAAGCACGTATTGTAAGATTCTTGTCTCGGCGGGCCGTGCGGTCCACGGTAATTACAAGAATATACTTGTAATCTTTTCGTCGAGGGGGCCGGTTTTTCCAAGAGTTTCACAAGTCCAATCGCTTGGACACGCAAGGCAGAAGCGGTGTGGGAATACGCCGGTTCCGCAGTCGTCCGTTTCGGGTCGCTGTCGGGTGCGGGTGCTCACAGCGGGACGTCGCCGTCGATGACGCGTCGGGCGTACGCGGCCAGCGCCGGAACGCGTTCCTCCATTTTCGGGTACAGCGGGTCGTCGCTGTTGCCCTCCAGGTGACGCCGGAAGAACATCTCGCCGAGTCCGGCCATCTTGTAGGCTGCGAGCGCCCGGTAGAACCGCCCGTTCCCGAAGGTTGCGCCGGTCGCGGCCTCGTACCGGTCGACGAGTTCGCGCCGCGTCGGATACCCCTCCCGGGTCAGAAACGACGGCTGCAACTCGGGCAGGGGCGGAGGGCCCTCGCGGTCGTGCCAGAAAAAGAGCAGCCACCCGAGGTCTGTCAGCGGGTCCCCGAGTGTGCTGAGTTCCCAGTCGAAGACGCCGACGACCCGGGGCGGTGTGCCGGGGGCCACCATCACGTTGTCGAGCTTGAAGTCGCCGTGGACGAGCGCGTCCCCGGGTGCGTCGGGGACGTTGGCCGCGAGCCAGTCGCCGACTGCCCGCAGTGTCGGCACCTCTCTGACCTCCGCGGTGCGCTCGAAGGCCCAGTCGAGTTGCTCTGTCCAGCGGTCGACCTGACGCCCGGTGAACCCCTCGGGATAGCCAAACTCCCCCAGTCCCACCTGCTCGTAGTCGACGCCGTGGACCTCGGCGAGCGTTCCGACGAGGCGGTCGCCGAGGGCCCGGCGGTCGGTCGTCCCGAACCGGTCGGGTTCCGTCTCGCGGATCACGTCGCCCGCCAGGCGTTCGACAGCGTAGAAGTCACTGCCCAGCACCGAGTGGTCCTCGCAGGACAGAACTGTCGCCGGGACCGGAACGTCGGTCCCCTGGAGCGCGGAGATGACCCGGTACTCCCGGAGGACGTCGTGGGCCGTCTCTGCGGTCTCCCCCGGTGGGGGGCGCCGCAGGACGAGGTCGCGCTCACCCCAGGTGACAAACAGCGTCTCGTTGGAGTGGCCCTCGGGGTGGCGCTCGACCGTGAAGGTCCCGGCCGGACCGAGACACTCTGTCAGGTACGCCCGGAGGCGGTCCTCGTCGACGAGTCGTGCGAGGTACCCGTCGGTTCCGTCGTCGCTCATCGGCCCCTCATGTGGGTGGAACGAACAAGTACCTGCTGGTGAACCCTTTTGTACGCACGGCGCCAGTGCCCGCTATGGAGTACGACGACCCCGAGCGGGGACAGCAGGTGGCCCGGCGGACGCGGGCGTTCGTCGACGACGTCGTGATCCCCGTCGAGCGCGAGCACCTGGGTCGCGGTCCGGTCCCCGGGGCAGTGCTGGCGGACCTGCGTGCGGAGGCGCGCGAGCACGACCTCTACGGGCCACAGCTCCCGGCGGAGTACGGCGGCCTCGGGCTCGACTTCCGCGCGTCCCTCCCGGTCTTCGAGGAGGCCGGCCGGAGCCTGCTGGCGGTCCACGCCCTCGGGGTGAACGCACCCGACGAGGGGAACATGCACACGCTCGAGCTCGTCGGGACCGAGGAACAGAAGAAGGCGTGGCTCGGCCCGCTCGCGCGCGGCGAGGCGACGTCTGCGTTCTCGATGACCGAACCCGACCCGGGCGCGGGCTCGGACCCGAAGATGCTCCGGACGACCGCCCGCCGGGACGGCGACGAGTGGGTCATCGACGGGCACAAGTGGTGGACCACACAGGGCGGCGACGCGGACGTGTTGCTTGTGATGGCCCGAACCGATCCCGACGCCCACCCCTACGAGGGGTGTTCGATCTTCCTCGTGCCCGCCGACGCCGAGGGCGTCGAGGTCGTCCGGGACATCCCCCACCTCGGCGACGACCTCGTGGGGACGGGCCACGCGGAGATCCGCTACGACGGTGTGCGCGTTCCCGAGGAGAACCTGCTCGGGGGCGAACACGAGGGGTTCGCAGTTGCCCAGCAGCGACTCGGACCCGCCAGGCTCACACACTGTATGCGGTACACCGGGATGGCGACGCGCGCGCTCGAGATTGCGAAGGCCTACGCCAGCGGCCGCGAGGCCTTCGGCGACCCCCTCGCGGAGAAGCAGTCGCTCCGGTTCGGGGTGGCCGACGCCGAGACACGCCTCCACGCAGCCCGCACGATGGTCCGTCACGCCGCCGACCGACTCGCCGGCGAGGAGGCCCGCGTCCCCGTCTCGATGTGCAAGGTCTTCGCCGCGGAGGCTGCCGGGGACGCGATCGACCTCGCGGTGCAGGCCTGCGGCGCCAGCGGGATCGGGAAGGACCTCCCGCTTGCGGACTTCTACGCGCACGTCCGGCAGTTCCGGATCGTCGACGGCGCCGACGAGGTCCACAAGCGGGTGATCGCCAGGGACGCGTTCGCGGACGTCGACCCCGGCCACCTCGAGGGACTGCCCCGCTACGGGGAGTGATACGGATTGCTGTAAGCCATTGCCTGATCGACCACACGCCGTCGTGCGGTCGTACTGGTAAACAGTTACAGCAATCCGTACGAGGCTACTCGGACAGCCGGTAGACGTTCTCGGCGTAGGTTTCGCCGCCGATAGTGGTCTCGTCCTCGTCGATCTTCTCGAACCCGGCGCTCCGGTAGAACTCGTTGCCGACCTCGTTGTCGGCCAGTACCATCGCCTGGACGCGCTCGGCACCTCCCTCGCGCAGCCGCTTCTCGAGGGCCGCGAGCAGGGCCTGCCCGACGCCCTCGCCCCTCCGGTCGGGCGCGACGTACACCCGGAGGATGTGGCCGACGCGCCGGGCCTGGACAGCGTGGCCGAACCCGGCGACGGTCCCGTCGGGCCCGGCGACCAGGACCAGCGCGTCGTCGTTGTCGAGTTCGTCGCGGAGCCGCGCCTCGTCGTACCACTCGGTGACGACGTCCGCCGCGTTCTCCCGGTGGAGGATGTCCGGGTAGTCGGCCTCCCAGGACCGTTCCGCGACCCGCAGGATCCCGCCGACGTCGCTCGGTCGTGCCTGTCTGACCGCCATACCCGGCAGTTGGCGGCGGCAGGCAAAGAAGCTACCCCCCGTCGAGGTACCCGAGGACCCCCCGGACGTTCATGTCCACCTTCGCGCGGGCGATTCTCCCGCCCCACACGTCGGCGCTGTCGGGCCGCACCTCGGTGCCCGTCCGGTCCACGAAGTGCTCGACGACCGCCTCGTCGTCGAGTCGCTCCCGGGCCCGCTCGACGTCGGCGACCCACGCCTCGAGTTCGGCGGCGTGGTCGGCGAGCAGGTCCCCGGCCTCCCAGGCGCCGGAGTGTCCCAGATAGAGGACCCCGGGATCGAGGTCCCGGAGCAGTTCGACGTCGGCGAGACACTGCTCCAGGTCGAACGACGGCGGTGGCGTCTCCGGGTACGGCGCGTCCAGCCCGGCCGCGTAACTGCCGGCGGCGTCGGCGGTGAAGACGCCGTCGGAGACGGGGTCGGAGAGTGCGACCTGGTGGGGGGCGTGTCCCGGGACGTGGTGGACCGAGAGCGCCCGGTCGCCCAGATCGAGGTCGTCGCCGTCGGCGAGTTCGACCACGCGCTCCTCGGGGACCGGTTCGGGTTCGGCGTAGTGGTCGATCAGGTCCCCGACGGCGGCTTTCGTCCCCTGCCAGAGTCGTTCGGGGTCGACGAGGTGGGGGGCGCCGATCCCGTGGACGTACACCTCGGCGTTCGGGCACTCGGCGGCAAGGGACCCCGCGCCGCCGGCGTGGTCGAGGTGGACGTGCGTGGCGACGATACACGCCAGTTCCTCGCGCCCGACGCCGACCTCGGCGAGCGCGTCGAGCACGAGGTCGACGGTCGTCCCGGTGCCCGTGTCGACGACCGCCGGCCGCTCGGTGTCGAGTACGTAGACGGTCCCGTACTCGGCGGTGCCGTACATCCCCGTGTCGACGTAGTAGACGTCGGTGCTGTCGCCGGCTGTCGCCTCCCGGAGGTCGCCAACTGCCATGTTCGGTGTCGGGACGCGCCCGGGCAAAAGCGTTCGGCCCGCCACCGCCCCGGCCGGGAACGGAGCCGCCGGCCGGTCGCGGGACGAGAGCGACACGGTTTTGCCACGTCACCGAGAACCGGGTGACATGTTGTCGAGGCAGTTCGTCCGCGAACACCCCGGGGCGGTGCGGGAGGCCATCGACCGAAAGGGGGTCGAGGGGGTCGACCTCGGGGAGGTGCTGGAGATCGACGCGGAGTGGCGCGAACTCAAGGCCGAGGGCGACCGGCTCCGCCACGAGCGCAACGAGGTCAGCGACCGCATCGGCGAACTCAAGCAGGCCGGCGAGGACGAACGCGCCGAGGAGGCAATCGAGCGCTCCCGCGGACTGAAGACAGAACTCGACGAGGTCGAGAGCCGCGCCGACGAACTCGAGGCCGAACTCGAGGAGCGGCTCCTCCGACTGCCGAACGTCCCACACGAGAGCGTACCCGTCGGCGAGGACGAGAGCGACAACGTCGAGGACCGCCGCTGGGGGTTCGACGGCCGGCGCGAACTGCCCGATTCGGTCGTTCCCCACTACGACCTGGGCGAGGACCTCGACATCCTCGATTTCGAGCGCGGCGCGAAGGTGGCCGGCGGGGGGTTCCAGTTCCTCAAGGGCGACGGCGCGCGCCTGGAGTACGCCCTGGTCCAGTTCATGCTCGAGGTCCACCGCGAGCAGGGCTACACCGACGTGTTCCCGCCGCTGCCGGTCAACTCCCGGTCGATGCAGGGAACAGGGCAGTTCCCGAAGTTCGTCGGGGACGCCTACCGGATCGGCGGTCACAACGACGAGCCCTACGACGACGACGACCTCTGGCTGCTCCCCACGGCGGAGGTGCCAGTCACCAACATGTACCGTGACGAGATTCTCCTCGACGACGACCTCCCGCTCAAGCACGCCGCCTTCTCGCCGAACTTCCGGCGCGAGGCCGGCGAGCACGGCACCGAAACCCGCGGGTACGTGCGCGTCCACCAGTTCAACAAGGTCGAACTCGTCAACTTCGTCAGGCCGGAGGCGAGCTACGACCGCCTCGAGGCGCTTGTCGAGGAGGCCACAGAGGTCCTGGAGCGGCTCGGACTGCCCTACCGCGTGTTGCACATGTGTACCGGCGACATGGGGTTCGCCCAGGCCAGGAAGTACGACATCGAGGTGTGGGCACCGGCCGACGACATGCCCGACGGTCCCGGGGCGGGCGGCCGGTGGCTCGAAGTCTCCTCGGCGTCGAACTTCGAGGAGTTCCAGGCCCGCCGGGCCGGCCTCCGCTACCGCCCGGAGCGCCACGAATCCGCCGAGTACCTCCACACGCTGAACGCCTCCGGGCTCGCCCTCCCCCGCGTCGTGGTCGCGATTCTCGAGTACTACCAGAACGACGACGGGACGGTCACCGTGCCGGAGGCGCTCCGCCCCCACATGGGCGGCCAGGAACTCATCGAGGGCCACGAGCCCGTCGGGGAGTCGGCGGTCGGCGCCGGCGAGCGCGAGTGACGGGCCGCCGTCACACGGATTGCTCTCCCTGTGTCCCGGTACGACACGCAGTCGTACGGTCGATCCGGCAATGACTCACACTACACAGTATCATAGTGATTGCTGTAACTGTTTACCGGTACGACCGCACGACAGCGTGCGGTTGATCAGGCAATGACTTACAGCAATCACTATCAGTCGGTGTAGGTCCGGATCTCGGCAACGGCCCCGTCCTCGAAGGAGAAGACGTCGACGAACCGGACCATTCGGGTGCCGTCGGGGTCGAGCAGCCGGCCTCGGACGGCGACCTCTCCGCCGTCCCGCCGGTCGTAGACGGCGTCGACCGGGTGGGAGGTACCTCTCACCGGCCGTTCCTCGCGCATGAACCGGACGAACCGGTCGCGCCCCTCGATGGTGGTGTCCGGGCGCACGTGCCTGAATCCGGGCGCGAGCAGGTCTGCGAGCACCTCGTAGTCGTCCCCGTCGAGCGCCCGGTAGTAGGTGCGGGCTGTCTCCGCCTGCGCGCCGTCGCTGTCCCCCATGTCTACAGCGTGTCCGTGGCGTCGTCACCGGGAGAGGCTGCACCGTCGGTCACATCCTCGTCCGGGTCAGCCTCGCGCCGTTCCCGTGCCTTCTCTGTCTGTTCCTCGAGTTCTGCGGCGATCTCCTCGAGTTCGGTCTCGTCGATCGTTCCGCCGCCGTCCTCGTCGGTGTCGGCCGGGTCGTCTGGATCGAACGACCGCGAGCCGGTGGGCGTCCCCGGGCCCGTCGCGTCTTCGACGGCTGTCCGTACCGCCTCGACGGACGGGAGCGTCCGGCTGTCGTCGGCCCGCCAGGCGTACTCGACGACACCCTCCGGGTCGACCACGACGACTGCCCGCCGGGTCAGGTAGCCCGCCGCCGGATCGTCCACCGCGACGCCGTACTCGGTAGCGACGTCGCCCCGGACGTCCGCGAGCAGCGGGACGTGCAGGTCACACTCCGCGGCGAAGGCGCGGTGGCTGTGGACGCTGTCCCCGGAGACGCCGAGAACCGACACGCCGTCGCGCGTCGCGAACACCTCGAGTTCGCCGAGGCCGGCCGTCCCGTCCGCGCAGGCGGGGTTGAAATCCCCCGGGTAGAACGCGACGACGACGACACCCTCGCGGAGGTGATCGTCGAGGGCGACCTGTTCGGTCTGTCCGTCGACCGCGGCCGGGAGTTCGAACGGGGGTGCCGGATCCCCGGGTGATATCATCGTTCTGAACTGCACTCGGGGACACTTAAGCGTTGAGACCGCGACGGGTCCACAGCCGACGGGGCGAGGCGCTTTTGCCCGACCCTGCGCTACGGACCGTGTGGAACTGCACGTCCGCTACGAGGGCGACGACGACCCCGAGAAGTGCACCGCCCGGAAGCTCGCCCGGTTCGACCTCGCGACCCTCCACCGCTCGTCCCGGGCGGTACCGCCGGGGGTCGTCCTCGACCCCTTCGCCGACCGTGCGCTCTCGCCCGCCGACCGCGGACCCGGTTCCGGGGGCGGAGCGGACGCGACCAGCCGCCTGGTGGCGCTGGACTGTTCCTGGGAGACCGCCAGGCGGGAGGCGTTCGACCTCGAGGGACGCCACCGGTCGCTGCCCTTCCTCGTGGCCGCGAACCCGGTCAACTACGGCACCCCGTTCCAGTTGAACACCGTCGAGGCCTTCGCGGGTGCGCTGGCGATCCTCGGGGAGCACGAACAGGCCGAGCGCGTTCTCGGGAAGTTCCCCTGGGGACACACCTTCCTCGAACTCAACGAGGAACCACTCCGGCGGTACGCCGCGTGTGCCGACTCCTCGGAGGTCGTCGCGGTCCAGGACGACTACCTCGCCGAGGAGTGAACGGCGCCCGGACCCCCGACGGATCGACTGGTCCCACCCCGCCGAACAGCGTCGACTCCGACTCGAAGCCCACGTCGGATCGGACACACTCACGGGCGGACAGCCGGCAGTACAGTGATTGCTGTAGGTCATTGTCGGATCCACCGCACGACGGCGTACGGTCGTACCGGTACACAGTGACAGCACTCACTGTCTCAGAGCCCGGCGTCGGGTTCTGGCGGGGCCAGCGGGCTCGCCGGCAGGTCCTCGCCGGGGTCGGGGTCGTTGTAGGCCGTTGGCGCGACATCGTTCGGTCCGCGAGGGTAGAACAGCGACGCGAGCGCCTGGATCTGCCGGCGACCGATCCCGAGTTCGAACTGGCCGCCGCCGTACAGTTCGATCCCGCGGCGCTCACAGTGCGCGATTGTCGCGAGCAGGCTCTCGACAGTGCCGAACCGGGAGGGTTTGACGTTCAGCCACGCCGGTTCGAACGGCAGCGCCTCGACGCTGTCGACGCCCGTGATCGGCGCGTCCCAGGCGACCCGACCCTGGCGGCCGTCGAAGACGTGTCGCGTGGCCTCTGTCAGCGCGGGGTCCTCGACGATGGCCTCGGGAAACGCCTCGACTATGTGCTCGTACAGGTCCGGATCCGGCGGCGTGTCGACGTCGGTCCCCTGGTACTGGCCCTTGAGATCGAGAATCCGGACCGCGCCGGTCGCCGCGAGTTCGTCGACGAGCGCCGCGGACCACTCGGGTGTCGGGTCGAGCTTGAACCCGAGGTCTGGGTGGACCGCGAGCAGGCGGTGGACGCGGTCCGCTGTCGGCGGGTCGTCGCCGTCGACGGTGCTCAGGCGCGCACTCGAGACGAACCGGACTGGATCGTACGACCGGCCGAGCCGCCCGCCCAGCGTCGTCCCGGCCTGTGTGAGCCCGAGGTCCAGCGCCGCGCTCTCGAAGGCCCACCGCCGGTAGTGGCGGAAGTCCTCTCGGTCTGGCGGAGCGGGGAAGAGGTCACGCCCGTCGAGCAGCGTGGAGAACGAATCGAGGGTGTACTCGCCGGTGAGCGACAGGTCCAGGTCTGCCCACCGGTCCGGGCTGTGTTCGTCCGTCTCGTAGGTGACGTCCTCGCCCCGGCCGACCACGCCGTCGCCGGACAGCGAGACGATCGAGGTCGCGCGGGTGAACCCACTCGACGTGTCCCGCTCCAGGCGGGCGACGTCGACGGCGTCGATCCGCAGGGGCAGGTCCGCGAGGCGGTCGTAGATCATACACGCGGTGTGCCCGCGAACGTCATAACGGCGTCGACACGCCCGCCGCGCCACTCCGGGTTCGGTACCGACCCGCAACCGTTATGCGCGACCACGCGGAACAGGTGTCATGGCCAGATTCGAACAGGCGGAGGCGCGCATCTTCAACAAGAGGATCTGTATGCGGTGCAACGCCCGCAACCCACAACGTGCGGACAACTGCCGCAAGTGCGGCTACGGCCGACTCCGCAAGAAGGCCCGCGAGTCGCGCAGCGCCTGATACTGATTGCTGCACGTCAGTGCCGGATCGACCGCACGACTGTGTGCGGGCGTACCGGTACACAGCGACAGCACTCACTGTGACAGCAACCCGTACGGCGTCACTCGTCGGGGTACTTCGGTTCGCGGTTCTCGGCCCGCGAGAGCGCAGTTTCGACGACATCCCGGACGTCGCCGTGGAAGACGCCGCCGTGGCCCGAGTACATGTGCTGGACGTCTCCGGGCATCCGGTCGAGGAGTTCGCGGACACTCTCGATGAGGCGCTCGCGGCTCATCCCGGGGTAGTCGGTCCGGCCGAAGCTCCCGTAGTCGAACGCGCCGTCGTCGTGGACGACGACGTCGCCCGAGAACAGCGAGGCCCCGCTCACCAGCGAGACGTGGTCGTCGCCGTGGCCCGGCGTGTAGACCACCTCGCAGTCCTCGTCGCCGACCGCGAGGACGTCTCCGTCCGCCAGTTCGTGGGTCCGTTCCGGGTGGGGCGCGTACGCGTGACAGTCCGCGCCGAATGCGTCGACGACGGCGCCGAGTTGCTCGACGTGGTCGCCGTGCTGGTGGGTCACGACCACCTTCGAGAGGCTGTCGGTGTGCTCGCGGATGACGTCGACGACCCCCTCCATGGCGCCGGCGTCGACCATCGTCGGCTCCTCCCCGAGTGCGAGGTATGCGTTGCAGGTGAACTCCTTTGCGTCCGCGGTGACGTTTGCGACCTCCATGCGCGGGACAACGGCTGGCGCCGTCTTGAAGATGGCTCCCGGAGGCGGCGACCACCAGCGTTTTTCGCCGGGCGCACGACCGTCCGGTATGAGCGACGAGTTCGGCTGGCGCGGGTGGGTTCTGGTGGGGGTGATCGCCGTCGCGTTCCTGGTCGTGCCGGCCGCGATCCTCTTTCTGCCCCAGGCGCGGGGCGTCGTTGCGTCGCTCGGGCTGACACTCCGGGACGCCTACCTGGTGCTCCCGCTCGTCCCCGCGTTCCTGCTGGGCGCGACGGCCGTCTGGGCGGCCGTCCGGTCGCGGTCGGGGTGACAGACGACACGCCAGGACGGCGGTGCTGATACTGTCGGCTGTCGCTTCGTGAGTGTATTCGACGCCACGGGAAATCGGGGTTGCTCGCGGGCTCGGAGCCAGCAGTGCCACAGCGGCTGTGACTTACAGCAGTCACTATAGAGATGTTCGAAAGTCATTACAGGATCGACCGCAAGAAAGCATGCGGTCGACCTGGCAAACGCTTTCGAACATCTCTATATCAGCCGTCAGACGCCGACGCGAAGTCCCGGCGCATGGCGATCTCGAACCACGGGCACAGACGGAGTTGCCGGTACCACTTGGGGTGGCGGTAGAGGCGCTCGTAGGGCGCCCAGATGACGCCACCGACCTCGTCGGGATCGGGGTCGAGCCGGGTGTCGACGAGCGTCGCCTTCAGGACGGCACAGACCTCGTGTTCGACGCCCTCGTTGTGGTAGTAGCGCTTGTACTCGAAGCGGTCGGTCACCCGGAGGTCGTCGTACTGTTCGGTCCCGATCCCCATCTCCTCGGTGAGGCGTTCGCCCGCGGCGTCGACCTGGCTCTGACCCCGAACCGGGTGGGAGGCGACAGTCCCGTCCCAGCAGGTGTCCCAGAGGCGCTTGTCGGGGCTGCGCTGTGCGAGGAGGACGTGCCCCCCCTGGTCGAACAGCATCGTCGTAAACGCCCGGTGACGGACGCCGTCGCCGGTGTGGGCGTCGAGGCGGTTCACCAGGCCCTGGTCGGTGTCCTCGGCGTCGACGGCGATTACCTCCTGTCTCGCGTTCTCGTGGCCCGATTCCTCCGTGTCGTCGGCACTCATTACCGGTCCAAACGGGGACCCCCCACAAACCGGCTTCGGTTGTCGCCGAGCGCGCGCCCCGGACCCGGACACTGTGACCGGGATCGGTCGTGCCCGCGGTCGATCCGGCACTGACTGACAGCGATCCGTATCACTCCCCGGCCGCTGGCGCGGCCCGGCGGCCGAGCCACTCGTCCAGAATCAGGCGCGTCTTCGTCGAGACCACCTCGTCGAGTTCCCGAGCGCGGGTGATGAGGTCGTTCAGGCTCGACGTGTCGGCGGCGTCGGCCACCAGCACGATGTCCTCCTCGCCCGAGACCTGCCAGACGAAGTCGACCTCCGCCCACTCTGCCATCACCTCGGTCACGCCCTGCGTGTTGACGTTCACGTCGACGCTGGTCTCGATCATCGCCTTGACGTTACCCGTCCGCGTCGCGACGGTGAACCGCTCGATAACGCCGTCTTCGATCAGCGACTCCACGCGGTTGCGGACGGTCCCCTCCGAGGTGCCGATCTCGTCGGCAATCTCGGTGTACGGGGTGCGTGCGTCCCGGCGCAGGATATCGAGGATCTGCCTGTCGACATCGTCCATCGAGGTGTGTCCGTTCGCCCGGCCGGTACTTCAACGCTACGAAATTCGTAACTCGACTTCGAAAGCAACGCTTATTTACCGGCAGATGGTACGCATCTCGTAATGTCGGACGCCTACGTCGCCATCGAGGGCGAGCGCGTCGTGGAGGCGCGGGCGCGCTCGCCGGGCACGACACGCGGGGAACTGGTCTTCACGACCGCGTACACGGGGTACGAGGAGAGCCTCACCGATCCCAGCTACGAGGAACAGATCCTGACGTTCTCGTACCCGCTGATCGGCAACTACGGCGTCCGAGAGGAGCGCTTCGAGTCCGACCGCGTCCAGCCAAACGGCGTCGTCGCCCGCGAGATGACCGACGACGTCGCCGAGTGGCTCCGGGCGGAGGGCGTCCCCGCGGTCGACCACCTCGACACGCGGGAGATCGTCACCGAGATCCGCGACCAGGGCGCGATGAAGTGCGGGATCGCCGCCGGCCCCGACGCGACCCGCGAGGCCGCGCTGGCAGAACTCACACAGTGCAGGCACATGTCCGAGCACACCGACATCGGTGCGAAGGTCTCCGTCGACGAGCCCAGGGTGGTCAACCCCGACGGCGAGGGCGAGCGGGTCGCCCTGCTGGACTGTGGCGCGAAGGGGTCGATCGTCGACTCGCTCGTCGACCGCGACGCCGTCGTACACGTCCTGCCCCACGACGCGGGCGTGGCCGACGTCGAGTCCGTCGATCCGGACCTGCTGTTCATCTCGAACGGGCCCGGCGATCCGGAGAACTTCGAGCAGGCCGGCGAGGTGGTCGGGACGTACGTCGGGGAGAGGCCCATCGCGGGCATCTGCCTGGGCCAGCAGGTCGTCGCCAGCGCGCTTGGCGGGGAGACCGAGAAGATGGAGTTCGGCCACCGCGGGGTCAACCAGCCGGTCCGGGACCTGCAGACCGACCAGGTCGTGATGACGACCCAGAACCACGGCTACACGGTCGCGGATCCGGGCGACAAACTCGACGTCACACAGATCAACGTCAACGACGACACCCCCGAGGGCCTGGAGAACGACGACCTCGGGATCATCACCCGCCAGTACCACCCCGAGGCCAACCCCGGACCCAACGACTCGCTCTCGTTTTTCGACGACGTGCTGGAACTGGCCGGGGACCAGTAGTCCCCTTCGGCGACGACGCGGGGAACTCCACGTGTCGTGTGCGGATACCCTGAATTTCTGCCGTGCGTTTAAGACTGGACGGAGCGTACAGACGGCGATATGTCCGAAAACGATCTCCGGAAGGAGCAGGCACCGCTCAAGGAACGCTACGAGGAAGAGCCCGACGCGGCGAAGATCACGCTCACCGCGGCCGGCGAACAGCACGACGACGCCCGGGCGTGTAGCGTCGACATCGGCCGGGCCATCTACGAGGCCGAACTCCACGAGGGCGCCGGCGGCCCGGGGTCGGCAGCCTGCTCGGGCGACCTCCTGCTCGGGGCGCTGGCGGCCTGCTCGCAACTGACCGCCCAGGCTGTCGCCGAGAACTTCGGCGTCGACGTCGACGTCGGCGTGGAGGTCGACGGCGACCTCGACCTGCGGGGGACGATGGGCGTCGACGACGACGTCCCGGTGGGGTTCGAGGACATCCGTCTGAACATCGCCGTCTCGGGCGAGGTCGACGACGAGACGAAGGAAGCCATCCGGACGTATACCGAGAAGTACTGCGTTGTCTACCAGACCCTGGAGAACCCGCCGGGCGTCGAGACCGACTGGACGTTCGAGTGACCCCCGGGCGTGGCGAAACTCCCGAGAGACGCACAGCCGACAGTATACTGATTGCTGTAAGTCATTACCGGATCGACCGTACACAGTCGTGCGGTCGTCCCGGGAAACAGTTACAGCAATCAGTATATCAGGGGCGTCCGGCCGACTCCGGGGTCGCCCGGAATACGCGGGCGGTGTCCCGGCCGTTCGGCTCCGCGTCGACCTCGACGAACCCCAGGTCGGTGAACACGGCGTTCCAGTCGCGGAAGTAGAGGGGAACCTCGTCGTTGACGTAGCTCACTTCCGGAGCGGTCGCGTCCCCCTGGACGTCCCCCTCGTTTTCCACCGTGACGAGGAGGTCCGCCGCGAGCCGAGCCAGTTCCCCGAAGACCCACTCGGCGTCCGGGTGGAGGTGCTGGAGCGTCTCCACGGAGTAGACCGCGCCGAACCGGTCGTCCGGGATGTCGCGGACGACGTCCTCGATGGCGTCGCGGTAGAACGTCCCGGCGTCCGCGAGGGCGGGGTAGTCCTCCCGCATCACGTCGAAAGCCTCGTGGTTGACCTCGATCCCTGCCAGGTTCTCGAAGCCGTGGTCGTGGAGGTGCGCGAGGTGGCGGCCCGAACTGCAGCCCAGTTCCAGGACGGGCGCGCGCCGACCGACGAACCGGCCGAGGGTGCGCCGGAGCAGGTCACTCGTCTCGTTCGGGCCGTAGTAGGCGTAGTACTCCGGCGAGAACTCCCCGGAGCGTTCTGCCCACTGGCGCCGAACGTCATCAGCGTTCACATGTTACTCTGGCGAGGGGAGTATAAATCCCCGTCGGAGTCTCCCTCCCGCGCCCCGGTGCGTCACAGTGATTGCTGTAACTGTGTCCCGGGACGACCGCACACTGTCGTGCGGTGGATCCGGCACTGACTTACTGCAATCACTATCAGTCCGGCGTTTCACGAACAGCGCCCCCCTCCAGAGACTCCTCGGGTGCTGCAGTACCACGCTTCTCCTCGGTGAGAACCCCGTCCCGAACCGTCTCCGTCGTCCGAGTACCGTCGAACGCCGTCGGGAAGCGGTCGAGTCGCCCGACACACGCGAGCGGGAGTAGCGCGGAGGAACCGACGACGACCATCAGATCCGGTCGGCGCGCGTCGCCGGTGCCATCCGATGTCCCTTTCCGCTTTGACGGCGTCTCTCTCGGCATGAACGCGGATTCGTCGGCAGTTTCCACGCAAACCGTCCCGGTGAGGAACACATGAGCGGCAAGGACGAGTACTACAACAGGGCCAAACAGGAGGGTTACCGCGCCCGGTCGGCGTACAAGCTCCAGCAGTTGGACGAGACGGCGGGGCTGCTCGGGGAGGGCCGGACAGTCGTCGACCTGGGGGCTGCGCCGGGCGGGTGGCTCCAGGTCGGGGCCGAGCGGGTCGGCCCCGGGGGGACGGTCGTCGGCGTCGACCGCCAGCGGATCGACCCCCTCGAGGACTCCGCGGCAACCGTGGCGTTCGTCCGCGGGGACGTCACCGAGGCGGCGACGCGGGAGGCCATCCGCGGGACGGTCGCGGAGGCGACCGGCGACGACAGCGACCGCCCGGTCGACGTCGTGCTCTCTGACATGGCGCCGGAGATGAGCGGCGAGTACGAACTCGACCACGCCCGGTCGGTCCACCTCGCCCGGCAGGCCGTCGAGGTCGCCACGGACCTGCTGGACGCGGGCGGCGACCTCGCGGTGAAGGTCTTCGACGGCCGCGACCTCCCGGACCTGCAGGCGGACGTCGAGCGGGAGTTCGAGTACGTCCGGCAGGTCCGGCCCGAGGCCTCCCGTGATTCGTCCTCCGAGCTGTACCTCGTCGCGAAGGGCCGGCTCACCGCGCCCGTGCGCGCCGGCGACGAACTCGTTGTCGAGGTGGTCGACGAGGGGAGCGAGGGCGACGGCGTCGCCAAGCTGGAGGGGTTCACGCTGTTCGTCGAGGGTGCCGGGGCGGGCGACACGGTGACCGTCGAGGTGACGGACGTGAAGCCGCGCTTCGGGTTCGCCGAGCCCGTGTAACCGGCCGAGCGGAACCGAACGCGCGGAGACGGGTGCAGGTGGTGTGGGCGGTCCGGACACAGTCGGACGCCGGAGCCGCAAACGCTAACACCGGCGGCGTCGCAGAATCGAACGTGTTCGCGTCGATCCCGGACCTTCTCAGGCTGGCCGCCGTGCCGGTCTTCGCGTGGGTCGCCTACCGCGACATCGAGACGCGGCGGGTCCCCAACCGCACGTGGTACCCCCTCGCGGCCCTCGGGGTTGTCCTGCTGGCGTGGGACGCGTTCGCCCTCTTTGGCGGCGGGACCGTGGTCTGGCAGCGCGAGCGGTTCCTCATTGGAGTCGGGTTCAGCCTGCTGTTCGTCGTCCCGCTTGTCTACGTCTTCTGGCTGATCGGCGGGTTCGGCGGTGCCGACGCCAAGGCCTTCTTCGTGATCGCGGTTCTCTTGCCCGTCTACCCGGACTACAACCTCTGGGAGTTCGGGCTGGTCGGCGTCGAGTTCCCCTACGTCCGGTCGAACCTCCCCGCGTTCTCGCTGACGGTGCTCTCGAACACGGTGCTGGTCGGGGTCGCCTACCCGCTGGTGCTCGCGGCGCGCAACGGCCTGAACGGGCACGTCTCGCCGGGCATGTTCGTCGCCAAGCCGGTCCGGTGGGACCACACCCCCCGGGAGTACGGCACCCTGCTCGAGTTCCCCGACCGGTCGCTGACGGCGGACCTCTCGCCGTCGGGGCTGCGCGAGTACGTCTCCTGGCGCGGGCTCGACCTCGACGCCCTCCGGATGTACCTCCGGTGGCGCGGGTGCTCGCTGGCCGACCTCCGCGAGCACCCCGGGCGGTACCGCGACCCCGACAGCCTGCCCGCGGAGCCGAATCCGCCCGGTGACGGCGTGGTGGCGGACGGCGGCGAGAACGCGGGAGCGAGCGACGGCCCGGCCGAGGGCGAACCCCGGCACGACGACCCCTGGGGCGCGGCGGCGTTCCTGGCGGACATCGAGGGGAGCGCGTACGGCACCACGCCGGAGGACCTGCGCGAGGGGCTGGAGACGCTCGTCGCCGAGGACGTGGTCTGGATCTCGCCGGGCATCCCCTTTCTGGTGCCGCTGTTCGTCGGGCTCGTGGTCGCGCTGACCGCCGGCGACCTGCTGTTTGCGCTGCTGACCGCCCTGGGGTTCGTCTGACCCATGGCCCGCCCCCTCACAGCCGTCCTCCCCGTCGCCGTCGGCGCCGCCGCGGGCGCGGCGAGTTACACGTTCGGCTCGTCGACCCCCGGACTGACCGCCGCCGTCGCCGCGAGTTACGCCGTCACGACCGCCCTCGCGGTCCGGCACCCGGATGTCGTGTACGAGAAGGGGACAGCAATCTGGGAGGTCGGCCGGTGGTCGGGTGCCAGCACCGCGTTCGTCCTCGCGGTGGCGCTGTTCGGTGTCGGTCCGGCGCTGCCCGTCGCCGGGGAGGTACGGCTGAGCCTCCGGCTGCTGGTGCTGGGTGTCGGGTTCGCGATGTGGGTCTTCGGCGTGGCCTACGCCCGTGCGAAGGCAGAGTGAGGGCACGAACAACCGGGAACGACGACCCGACGGGCGAGAGGACAAGACCTATGAGACTGACTCGCCAGGTTCGGGGCATGAGCGACGACGTCCCGGACCTCGCCTTCGACGAGGAGGGGTTGCTTCCCGCCGTCGCCCAAGACGCGGACTCCGGCAATGTGTTGATGCTCGCGTACGTCTCCCCGGAGGCCCTACAGCGGACCCGCGAGACGGGGCTGGCCCACTACCACTCGCGGAGTCGCGGGGAACTCTGGCAGAAAGGACAGTCCAGCGGCCACGTCCAGCGCGTCGAGGAGGTGCGTGTCGACTGCGACGGCGACGCGCTCCTCTACCGCGTCTCCCAGGAGGGCGGGGCCTGCCACACCGGCTACCGGTCGTGTTTCCACCGGACCGTCGACGGCGAAGTCGTCGGCGAGCGCGTCTTCGACCCCGAGGATGTCTACGAGTGACGCCGCGGGCGCGGCCGCCGAGGACCCGGTCGCGCGGCTGCGGGCCGCCGGGACCGAACTCGACGCGGCGGAAAAGCGGGTCGCGGAGTTCGGCGAAACCGACCTCGAGCGGCTGGCCGACGCCCACGAGGAGTTTACTCAGCTGCTGGCCCGCTACGAGGAGCCGGCAACGGGGGACGGGAACTTCGAGACGTTCATCCAGTTTCAGGGGAACGTCGAGACGTTCGTCGAGCGGCTCCCGGAGAACCTGCTCCTGCGGGAGGTTTTCGAGGAGTGCGACGAGCACCTCCAGCAGCGGCGCCTCTCGGAGTCGGACTTCGAGCACGTCCGCGAGCAGCTGGAGCCGGTTGCGGACCTGGTCGCGCGTCTCGACGAGCGTGAGGCGGCCCGCAACGAGTACCAGCGGGCCAGGAGTGCCGTCCGCGAGCGGGTCCGCGAACTCGACGACCGGATTGCCGACCTGCGCCGTCTCGAGCGGCTCGGCGCCGCGGACCTCGACGCGCCGACCGGACAGCTCCGCGAACCGGTCCGGACGTACAACGAGGCCGTGACCGAGGCCTTCGGGGCGTTCCGCCGCGAGGCGCCCGCGCGAGAGGTGTTCGCGTTTCTCGAGGCGACGACCGCGTACCCGCTTGTGGCGTTCCGGGCGCCCCCCGAGAACCTCCGGGCGTACGTCGAGACGCACCCACCCGGGGCCGAACCGATCCCGCGGCTCCTGGAGTACGCGTCGTACTCGCGGTCGAAACTCGACCACTACGTCGACGACGCGGGTGCGCTCAAGCAGTCGGTCGCGGCCCGGGAGACGTACCTCCGGCGGCTCGACGCCGGGCCGCTGCGAGTGTCGTGGCCGCCGCCGGAGGCGGCCCTGTTGCAGTGGCGCTGCCGGGAACTGACCGCGGCGGTGAACCGCTTTGCCCCGGCGGTGGTCGAACACCTCCGGGCGGTGGCCGCGCTTGCGCGCAGGAGCGACTACGACCGGCTGCGCGGGAGCGCCGTCGCCGAGGCGGAGCTGACGCCCGGGGAGCGGGACCGACTCAGGCGGGGAGCAGTGAGCGAGGACCTCGCCGCGGCCGTCGACGAGCGCGAGCGGCTGGCGGAGGCGCTGGCCGAGTACCCCGAGCGGTGACGTTACCCGGCGGTCCCGTTCGTCTGCTGGCGCTCGTACCACGCGGGCGCTTCGACGGTCGCTGTGCCGATCCGGCTGTACGTGAGTTCGTGGCGCATCTGGTAGATCCGGCTGGACGACCGGGCGGTGAACTCGACGGTGAGGTCCCGCACGTACCCGCGGGAATCGACCAGCGCGACGGCAGTGTAGTTCCAGACCTGGTCGAAGGCCGTCGCGTTCGGCCGCCCGGTCGCAACGACGCGGTACAGCGTGGTCCCGTCGCGTGCCGTCCGGTGGGTGACATTCGTCCTGGTCGTCGAGAGGAACCGCCTGATAGCGGTCCGACGGACGGTTTCGGGCGTGGGCGCGAGGTCGTGTCGCGGATCGATCTCGAGCACCTGGCCGTACGTTCCCGTCGATCCGTTCCAGACTGCCCCGTAGGTGACCGCGCCGTCGTGGTAAACCGCCCCGAGTCGCCGCCGGTCGTCGGATTCGACCACGGCGTTCGTGATCAGAAAGCGGTCTCCCTCGACGACCATGTCGAAGTCGTGCTTGACGCGCGTGTCGTTCGCGTTCACCCGCTCCGAGTACCGGTCCAGCCAGAGTCTGTGCGACCGGTTCGCCATCGCGCGCTCGTGGGCCGCCGCCAGCGCCGTGAGGTTGGTGACTCTCTCCTCTGTCACGCCGGGCGGCGGTGTGTCGGGGCTCGAGGGGTACTCGTCGGGGGACACGTCCCTGTTTGCCCGCTCCGTGACGCTCTCCTCTGGCGCCTCGGAGCCGGGTGTCACCACCGTCTCCCCGCCGTCGCCCAGCACGGTATCGGACGTGCTCGCGAACGGGGCGGCGCCGAACCACAGAAACACCCCGATGACAACCGCCACGGCGGCCGCACCGACGAGGAGCGTCGGCGTCGCCACCCCGAGGGTTGCAACGTGGCGCTTCGCGCGCACCAGCGGCGGCGCGGGCAGGTCAGACGGCGGGGCGCCGAGGTGTCGCTCACACAGGTCCCGGGTAACTGCCCGGTCGACGCCGTAGCGGAGCAGTTCGGCGAGGGCTGCCGCGTCCACGCGGCGGGCGTCGTCGGCGTCACCGGCCCCGAACGTGACCACCACGTCGACCGGGCTGTCTCCGGACTGCGCCGCGGCGCCGCCGGCCCGCGGGATCGAGACGCGGACCGTCTCCCCCTGTCCCGCTCGCGCAACGACAGTCCCGCCCTCCCGGTCGGTCTCGTACCCCCTGGCCGCCCACAGTTCCGCGACGAGCGCGGCGAGGGCGTCGCCGTCGAGACGCCGGAGGTGGTATTCGAGGGCTGTGGTGTCGGTCGGGTCCATTCGTGTGGTGCCTGTGAGAGGGGGTGCCGCCCGGTCGCGCCGGCAGCCCCGGTTGGATACTGAATTCTCAGTGCACCGAGCCTGATATGTGTTTCACCCGTCCCGGTTCGCGCGGCGACCGACAGTCGCTTTTCTACGGGTGGCGTACCGGCGAGCGTGACGAGGCGCGACCGCGTTGCACTCGCCGGCGTCGTCTTCGCCGTGCTGTTCGCGCAGGTCCTCCTCTACCCCGGCATTCCGGACCTCGTCGAGGCACTCGGGGGGACGCCCGCGGGCTGGGAGGGCGAGGCCGGCGCAGTTCTCGACGCAGGCAAGTGGTTCCTGGCCGCGGAGTTCCTCGGATTCGTCCTCTTTGCCGGCCTCTGGGGTGCCGGCAGCGACGCGGCCGGCCGCCGGACGCCGCTGGTCGCGGGCGGGGCCCTCGCCGGCGCGGCGGGCTACCTGGCACTGGTTGCCGTCCCCGCCGCCGGCGTCCCGTACGCCGCCGTCCTCTGGCTCAGGTTCGTACAGGGGGCAGCAACAATCGGTGCGTTCTCGCTGGCCATCACGACGCTGATGGACCTGCCCGGGGGCCACGGCCGCAACATGGGCGCGGCGGGGATCGCGATCGGCCTCGGGACGGCACTGGGCGCGCCCGTGGGCGGCCAACTCTACACCCGCGGCCCCCTCGTTCCACTGCTCGGCGCGACGGGACTCCTGGTCGGGGCCGCCGCCCTCGTTCTCTTCGTCCCGGACAGAGCCCCCGGCAGCGGCCGCCGTGGGGTGGCCGCCGCCGTCGCCGGCCTCCGGGGCCGGCCCGCGCTCGTGCTCCCCTACGCCTTCGGGTTCGTCGACCGCCTCACCGCCGGGTTCTTCGCCCTCGTGGGAACCGTCTACTTCCAGACGGAACTGGGCCTCGACCCCGCGGGGACGGGCGCCATGCTGGGGCTGTTCTTCGGCCCGTTCGCGCTGTTGCAGTATCCCTTCGGGGCGCTCTCGGACCGGGTGGGCCGGGTGGGCCCGGTCGCGCTCGGGTCGGTGGCCTACGGGGTTGCGATTGTCGGGGTCTTCCTCGCGCCCTCCCTCGCGACGACGGGGGCCGCGATGGTCGCAGTGGGCGTCTTCGGCGCGCTCGTGGCGCCGGCGACGATGGCGCTGGTCACCGACCTGGCCGGCGAAGCCGAGCGGGGGGTGGCGATGGGTGGGTTCAACGTCTTCGGCAGTCTCGGCTTTCTCGCGGGCGTCGTCGGCGGCGCGACGATCGCCGCGATCACCGGGTTCGGGGCGGCGTTTCTCGCTGTCGGTGCTGTCGAAGTCGCTATTGCCGTCCTCGCGCTCCCCTTCCTCCTCCGGTTGGATCTGCGGGCGGTCGTGGCAGACGACGAGGGCGTCCCGTAGCCGGACCGGACGTCACGTGCGGACTGCTGTAGATCACTGCCGGATCGACCACACGACAGCGTACGGTCGCACTCGTAAGCAGTCACGGCAATCCGTATCAGAGCAGGACGGCCTGTGCCAGCCCGAGGAAGACAAAAAACCCGAGCACGTCGGTCGCGGTGGTGATGAAGATGGTCGCGGAGGTGGCGGGATCCTGCCCCAGTCGATCGAGCACGAGCGGGATGAGCGCGCCGAAAAACCCCGCGATGACGAGGTTCGCAACCATCGAGACGCCGATGACCAGCCCCAGCGGGACGCCGTACGCCGGCGCGAACACCGTCGCGATGACAGCCACCAGCGCTCCCGTGACGAGCCCGTTGACCGCGCCGGCCAGGACCTCGTTGACGACGACGCGCGCGCCGGTCGACAGCGAGACCTGCCCCAGCGAGAGGCCCCGGACGGTGACGGCCATCGCCTGCGTGCCGGCGTTGCCGCCCATCCCCGCGACGACCGGCATGTACGCCGCGAGCACGGCGATGGCGGCGATCGTGCTCTCGAAGAGGCCGACGACCGCCGCCGCGAGGAAGGCGGTCCCGAGGTTGACGATGAGCCACTTGTACCGGCTGCGCACCTTCGAGACGGGGCCGTCGAGGACGCTCTCCTCCTCGGCGACGCCGGTGAACTCGTAGAGGGTCTCGCCCGCTTCGGCCTCGATGATCCGGAGGATGTCGTCGGCGTAGATGACTCCCAGTATGGACTCCTCCTCGTCGAGGACGGCCACCTTGCTCTTGGGGTTCGCGCGGAACACCGCCAGCACCTCGGTGTCGGGGCGGTCGTACCTGACCGCGGGCGTCTCCCTGACGTAGTCGGCGAGGGCACCCGACTCGCGTTCCTCCGTCGCGAGCGTGTGACCCGGTAACTCCCCGAGCAACTCCTCGCCGTCGGTGACGAACACGACCGGGAAGCGGCCGGTCCGTTCCTCGTGGCGGCGCACACGAGCGGCGACGTCAGCGAAGGAGCGCCCCGCGTCGACGGTCACGTAGTCGAGGCGCATCATCCCCGCGGCGCTCTCGGGACTGAACTCCAGGAGGAACTCGATGCGCTCGCGGCGGTCCTCGTCGAGCTGCCGGAGGACGGCTTCGCGGACCGCCACGTCGGCGTAGCCCAGCACGTCGGTCGCCTCGTCGGGGTCGAGCCGGCGGACGAACCCCCGCAACTGCTCGTCGTCCATGTCGGCGACGATCGATTGCCTGACAGTGTCGGGCAACTGGAAGAACAGCTCCCGCTGTGCAGACCGCGACAGGCCGGCGAACTCGGCCGCCGGCTCGGGCGAGGTCGCGAGTGTCTGCGGTGTGTCTGGCTGGGTCGCGGCCATGGGTGACCCTCGCGGGCACGCGACTAAAACTGTCGGGGAGAGGACAACGACACGTCTCGTGTGGATGTCCGAGTCTCGACCGACCGTGCGAGCCCCTGTCGCTTCGCACGAGCGGTGTCTACAACAGGAACAGGAACACCGGGTAGGAGGCGACAACTGCCAACGAGGGCGTCAAAACCCACATCGTGATGATACGCTTGGCCGCCGCCGGGTCGAAGAGACTTCGCTCATCCAGATCCGCCGGTCCCTCTGACCCGATATCGGGAACGTCTGGGAGCTCCTCTGTCGTTTCGGGCGGTTCCTCGTGTCGGGCAATATCCCCGATAGTCGGACTGGCAGGAGCCTCCTCGACGCGTGAGGTGACCAGTGCTCCTGTTGTGACATCCAGATCGGGACGTTCGGGCGTCGGGGTTGCCAACTTTGCGAGTGTCGCTGCCCGACTCGCTCGTCCCCACCCCAGCCCGATGATTGTCGATGTCGTACTCACCGCAAGACTTGCTGGAATCCCGAGGTAAGAGAGGACCGTGATGACTGTCCCACCGACGATGGAGACGATCAGCGAGGCGAGAATCGGGAGCTCCGTGATACTATCTCCGACGGTCTCCAGAGTCCGACGGGCGATGGTGAAACTGCCCAACCCGAAGGCCACCACCGCGAGCAGAACACCCTGGTCGACGGTGAGTGAGCCCCCTTCTCCGACGAGGGGGGCCACGGCGTTCGCGGCGTTCGACGCCCCTGCCGAGAACGCCATATAGCAGCCAATGAGGATCACCGAGAGTGAGCCGACGATGTCCTGTGGCGACGCGTTCGGATTGAGATACGGGCGAGGAATCGGCCCCGAGCGGTCGAGTTGGACGAAGTGGAGGTCGAACCTCGTAAACGCGACGTAGCGGTCGAGAGACGGGTAGAGATAGCGTCCGACCACGATCCCAATGCTGAAACACACCAGCGGGGCGACGATCCACGCCGAGACGATAACGAACATGAGCGCCCGGTTGAGCGTATTCGACGCGAGCCCCAGTCCGACGATAGCTCCGACAGCCGTCATCGAGGTCGAGGCTGGAACACCGTAGAGATTCGAGATCAGTAGCGATAGCCCCGTGAAGAACAGGACGGCGACGCTCGCAACGGGCGTGAACTGGGTTGCCGGGACGATACTGCTGCTCATCGTGGCGATGACGTTCCGACCGACAGTCCACGCACCGAGGAAGGCAAACCCGACAAACAGGGTCGCTGCTGTCACCTTCCGGGCGAGGCGTGAACCGACCGCCGGACCGAACGCCACGCCCGTCGACGACCCTCCGATGTTGAACCCGACGAACACGGCGACGACGAGGCCTGCAGTGGGGAGGAGTGCTATCATTTTGTCGTGCCTGGGTCGGCGTCACACGTTTTCCGGATACAATCTCCAAGTTGACTCTGGTCGGAGTGTTTCACACGTATCCACTTGCCTGTGGTGTCATTCGTTCTCGTCCTTTTTTCCTATTCAGTGCTTCGAACGGGCGACTCCACCGGAACCCGCCGACTCGCTTCGGAGTCGTTCCACAACGACCATACGCGCCCGTCGCCAGCGGACACGTACCAGGTGACTCCCGTGACGGAGAAACGCGAATACAGGGACGACTACCCGGAGAAGACGCTGTACCTGCCCGGCCCGACCGAGGTCCGCGAGGACGTCGTCGACGCGATGTGCGAACCGGTGTTCGGCCACCGGACCGGTCGGATGACGGACCTCTACACGACCATCGTCGAGGACACCAGGGACTTTCTGGACACCGACAACGACGTCATCGTCCTCTCGGCCTCGGGGACGGAGTTCTGGGAGGCGACGACGCTCAACCTCGTCGACGAGCGGGTCCTCTGTGCCGCCGCCGGGGCCTTCGGGGAGCGCCAGGCCAGCGTCGCCGAGCGCCTCGGCACGGACGTCGACCGCCTCGAGTACGAGTGGGGACGGGCAGTCAAACCCGGGGACGTCCGTGCGGCACTCGAGGACAGCGAGGGCTACGACGCCGTCATGGTCGTGATGAACGAGACCTCGACCGGCGTTCGAAACCCGATCGAGGAGATCGGCAACGTGGTGGCGGAGTACCCCGACACCTGCTACGTCGTCGACGCCATCTCGGCACTGGGCGGCGATTACGTCGACATCGAGGCCCACGGGATCGACGCCATCTTCACGTCGGTCCAGAAGGCCTTCGCGATGCCGCCGGGACTCGCGGTGTGTGTCGTCAGCGAGGACGCCTACGAGCGCGAGCGAGGGACGGACTCGGCGTCGTGGTACGGGGGCTTCCAGCGGTGTCTCGACTACTACGACCGGACGGGACAGACCCACTCGACGCCCGCGATCCCGCTCATGCTGGCCTACCGGAAACAGATGAAACACATGCTCGATGAGGGCCACCGGGAGCGGGACCGGCGCCACCGGGAGATGGCCGAGTACACCCGCGAGTGGGCCCGGGAACACTTCGGCCTGTTTCCCGAGGAGGGGTACGAGTCCCGGACCGTCACGTGCGTCGAGAACACGCGGGGAATCGACGTGGCCGGGACCATCGAGGCGGTCTCGGAACGCTACGACATGGTGTTCTCTGACGGGTACGGCGACATCGGCGGGGAGACGTTCCGGATCGGCCACATGGGCGAACACACCGTCGAGAGTGTCCGGGCCCTGACCGACGCCATCGAGGACGTCGCGAAGCTGTGAGGGGGGCCAAAACCGCCGCCTTCTATACGGAGCGTCGCCGGAGAGAACACATGAGTGACGGACAACGGCCACCGGACAACCCGTACGTCGCGGACCCCGACACAGACTTCGCGCCGGTCGGGGGACTCGGCGTCGAGGAGGCACGCGAGGAGGCCGAACAGTTGCGCGAGGCGGTCCGCTACCACGACTACCGCTACTACGTCGAGAACGCTCCCGCCGTCGGCGACCGGATCTACGACGCGCTCTTTGCTCGTCTGCGGAAACTGGAGGAGGCGTTCGACCTGGACCGGGAGGGCAGCCCGACGCGACGGGTCGGGGGCGAGCCGGTCGACGAACTCGGGACCGTCGAGCACGTCGCGCCGATGCTCTCGATCGACCAGAGCGGCGAGGCGGCGGACGTCCGCGCGTTCGACGAGCGCGTCCGCGAGGAGCTGGTCGGGGCGGGATACGACGCGGACGGCCTCGCGTACGTCTGCGAGCCGAAGTTCGACGGGCTCTCCGTGGAGGTCGTCTACGAACAGGGGCGCTACGAGCGGGCCGCGACCCGCGGGGACGGCGAGTACGGCGACGACGTGACCGAACAGGTCCGCACCGTCCCGAGTGTGCCGGGCCGGCTCCGCGGCGACTGTCCCGACTTTCTCGCGGTGCGCGGGGAGGTGTACATGCCACGCGACGCCTTCCAGGCGTTCAACCGCGAGCGCGTCGAGCGCGGCGAGGACCCCTTCGCCAACCCGCGCAACGCCGCTGCGGGGACCCTCCGGCAGCTGGACCCCTCCATCGTGGCCGAGCGTCCGCTCGCAGTCTACTTTTTTTCGGTGCTGGGCGCCTCCGTGTCGTTCGACTCACACACCGAGCGCAACGGGCGTCTCCCGGAGTGGGGGCTGCGGGTGACCGACCACGCCGAACGCGTCGAGGACATCGAGGACGCTGTCGCGTACCGCGACCGGATGCTGGACCGGCGTGACGACCTCGCGTTCGAACTCGACGGTGTGGTGATCAAGATCGACGATATGGACGCCTGCGAGGAACTGGGCGCGACCTCCCGGGCGCCGCGCTGGGCCTTCGCCTACAAGTTCCCCGCCCGCAGCGAGCGCACGACCGTCCGCGACGTCGTCGTCCAGGTCGGCCGGACCGGCCGTCTGACCCCCGTCGCCCTGCTCGATCCCGTCGAGGTCGGCGGCGTCACCGTCTCGCGTGCCAGCCTCCACAACCCCGAGGAGATCGCCCGCCTGGGCGTCGGCGTCGACGACGAGGTGCGCGTCGAGCGGGCCGGCGACGTCATCCCGGACGTGGTCGAGGTCGTCGGCGACGGGAGCGACGGTCACTTCACCTTTCCCGAGGTGTGTCCGGTCTGTGACTCGCCGGTCCGGCGCGAGGGGCCGCTGGCGTACTGTACCGGCGGTCTCGCCTGTCCCGCCCAGCTGGAGCGGGCGGTCGAACACTACGCCAGCCGGGACGCGCTCGACATCGAGGGGCTGGGCGAGCGGAGCGTCGAACAGCTAATCGCGGAGGGCCTCGTCGGTGACCTCGCGGACCTCTACGAGCTGTCCGTGGGGGACCTGACCGGCCTCGAGGGGTGGGGCGAGAGGAGCGCCCGGACCCTCGTCGCGGAGATTGCGGACACCCGGGAGCCGCCGCTGGCGGACTTCCTGACCGCCCTCGGGATCCCAGAGGTGGGGACGACCACCGCCCGCGCGCTCGCCCGCGAGTTCGGCACCTTCGAGACCGTGCGCTCGGCGGGCGAGGCGGAGTTGCAGGACGTCGAGGACGTCGGTCCCACGGTGGCCGCCGAGATCCGTGGCTTCTTCGGGAGCGAGCGAAACCGGGAGGCAATCGACCGGCTGCTGGAGCACGTCGACCCGCAGGAGGCCGAGACGGCGGGCGGTTCCGAACTCGGTGGGTTGACGTTCGTGTTCACCGGTTCGCTCGACCGGCTCACCCGGCAGGAAGCCCGGGACCTCGTCGAGCGCCACGGCGGGTCCGCGACCGGCAGCGTCTCCTCGAACACCGACTACCTCGTGGTCGGCGACAATCCCGGGCGGGCGAAACGCGACGACGCCGAGGAGCACGGCGTCCCGGCGCTCCCGGAGGCGGAGTTCGTCGACCTGCTCGGAGAGCGCGGCGTGAGTGTCTGACCGCAGCCGCGGTCGACCGCTGCCCGTCGCGTCCCGTCACTCTCCGCGCAGCAGGGCGATCAGCACCAGGATCAACACGACCTGTGCAACCTTGTCGACGGCGCCCATGGTGCCTACGTCGCCGGGGATCGAGTTGCCCGTCGTGGCAAAGTTGAGGTAGTACCAGAGGACGAGCTGGGTCGCCGTGAAGGGAATCCCCAGCGCGTAGACGGCACGCCGACGGATACCGAGCAATACCAACGCGATTGCGCCAAAGAAGCCCAGTCCTGCGAGCAGGAACGAGACGCCGAGTTCGAACGAGAAGTACGGGCTGCCGGTGACGCCGCCGACACCCAGAAAGAGGTGGACGACACCGGTGATCGCCGCGAGCAGGATGCCGACCCAGTGGAGGCCGGTCAGCGAGTCGACCTCGATTCCGAGCCCGCGCTGTTGGGATGTTGCCATACGCTATCTGGTGCGCGGTGAGGCTTATATCTTGATATGGGCGGGACGGCAGAGCGGCCCACTGCCACAGCTACACGACGTCCTCGACGTCGTGCCGGTCGGCAATCCGGGCGGCTTCGGCGGCGAACCGGTCGCGTTCCTCGTCGCCGACCGGTCGGAGACGGTCGGGGTCGACGTCCATCCCCGCCGTCACGTCCGTCCGCGTGAGCATCTGTTCGGAGAGTTGCCGCCGGAGGTAGCGGTCCCCCTCGACTGTCGCGTAGACGAGGCTCACCATCCCCTTGTCGCTGTAGGTCCGGTCGACCAGCCAGACCCGTTCCGTCCCGCTCATGGGCGTGCTTGGCCCGGCAGGGGTATGGTACTGTCGCCACCCACAGGTTCATTCCCCCGCAGGGTGTGGGATGACGTGCAATGGACTTCGGCGCGAAGCAGTACCAGTGACGTGCCGGCCATCTTCAGCCAATAGGTCAACCTGTGTGCGAATCCAGTCGGGGTGTTGCTTTGCGACATCCGACTCTATTACCGTAAATAATACTATAATAAATATTATATCAGTGTTGATGTTTTATAAGAGAGTAGATTGATGTCCGTAATTGTAACATGTCCAGTTCCGCTGTTGAATCGATAACGTTGTTGCAAGATGAAAATACCATCCATGACATCCGTCCGAGCTGGTCACGATGGAGTGGGGCTATAATAATAGGACTGATCACCTCACTAATGTTTTTTGGTCTTCTGATACTCTTGTGGGTTTGGTTGAAACGACGTAATACCCGATACATTGTTACAAATCAGAGATTAATTGAAGTGGCCGGAATACTGGGAACTCACACAACTGAATACCGGATAGCCGACATTCGACAGATCCAGACTGGGGCCACATGGAGTGAGAAACTGTTTGGACACGGGAACCTACAGTTCTCAACCGGGACCGCTACGATGATTACTTTCAACGGGATACCAAATCATCAAGAAGTAGCAAACACCATCCGTGAAATTCAACGAGAGGCAGAAACAAAATAAAGCCGACAAGATGTCAGGCCCAGATACCGTTGAATGTAATAACTGCGGAAAAGAAATCCGCTTGACAGCAGAGGTTTGTCATAATTGTGGTGCAGACAATGAGCGTAAACCGGGTCGCACCATCTCAACATCACATGATCCTTCTAAAATAGAAACAACGGTCTCGGACACATGGTACTACGGTGTTGCAGCGGGAATTGTTCTGTGGATAATTGCTTTGCTTCTGTCAGGAGTTGCTAATTCTGTCGGTGGATTTATAACACTGATTGCTTGGATTGGTTTACCAGTCTCTGCCTACTTTGATATGCAATATATCCGTGCAAACAGTAAATGGAATCCAAACACCATTTTGTGGCTGATAGGATTAGCAGTTCCGCTGTTGAACATCATCCTTGGCGGAGCGTTTCTCTACCGACGACATGAAACGGTAGGGGTTTTGTAACTTGACCTTCCTCTACTACTCTAGGATGATGTATTACTTATAATACATATCTACCTATATTGAGAAGTATATGAAATATAGATGAAATAATACAATACAGGCAGCCTCATCGCCGACGAGGGGGAGTACGAGCGCAAGTACGCCGACGGGAGCGTCCTCGGCCGGTGAGCCGCGCCGCCGGCCGGTTCGTACTGTCGGCTATAACGATGTGAAGATATTGACGGGAGTTCGAGGAGAAAGCCTCGCGCTTCAGCGCGGGGATGAATCCGACAACAGGGCGACAACCGCCGGAATCAAGCCCTCGGACAGCGTATCTTGCGGTAAGCACAACGGGCAAAAACTGGCGGTTGGACTGGGGTCGGCCCGGACGACGAAGGCTACCACACCGTCCCCGAGAGGGCGTCTCCG
>CAZUVE010000006.1:0-38204 GCA_964623735.1 uncultured Halobacteriales archaeon
GTCTCCACCCGGGGGAACTCGTTGACCGCACTGTTGAACAATCGGGTGTCCTCGTAGTGGATGTCACCCGAGAAGGCGACGTTGTACAGGCCGTCGCCGATGTGGAAGTGACAGATAGCCGACCCGAGGATGTGCCCGGCGTTGTGGAGCGTGAGTTTGATGTCGGGCGCGATGTCGGTGACGTCGCCGTACTCCAGTGGGATGGTGTGTTTGATGGCGTCCCGGACCATCTCCGACTCGTAGGGCGGGGTGCGACCCTCCTTGGCGGCGATGTCCAGATAATCGAGCTGGAGCAGGCCCATCAGGTCCCGGGTGGGTTCGGTGGTGTAGATAGGGCCGTCGTAGCCGTACTTGTACAGGAGTGGGATGAGCGCCGAGTGGTCGAGGTGGGCGTGGGTGAGCACGACGGCGTCGATGTTGCTCGGGCCGGCGCCCAGCGCCTCGGGCACCTGGAGGTAGGGGACCTCCCCCTCGGCTCCCGGCTTGTCGCCACAGTCGATCAGCACCCTCGTCTCCGGCGTCGAGAGGACGAACGCCGCCCGGCCCACCTCGCGACAGCACCCCAGCGTACTGACGCGGACGTACTCGTCGTCGGACATCTCCTCGCGGTGGATCTGGCGGCCGATCCGCTCCAGAACCTCACGGCGCTCCTCGCGTTCCTGCTTGAGGAAGTTCCGGACGTTCGTGACCGTCGAGGATTCGATAGGCGGGGTCCGGACCACCTCGGGTGTCCAGCCCACCTCCTGTGTGATCTCCCGGAGTGTCGACCCGTGACGGCCGATCACCATCCCCGGCTTCTCGGCCTCGATGACGACCTCTCCCGTGTCGGGGTGGAAGTCGAGGTCCGTCACGCCGGCCTCGCCGGGGATGACCGAGAGGATTCGCTCGCGGGCGTCGGCCGGCCGCGAGAGGACCGACGGGTCGGGACGGACGGTGATCCGCTTGCGGAGCTGTGAGGCCAGCTGGCGGATGAGGTCACCGTTGCGCGCGAACTTCTTCGGGTCGCGCGTGTAGATGACCAGCTCCGGTCCCTCGTAGGTCACCTCCGTGATGGTGATGTTGCCGGGAATCTCGCTTACAATCTCTGCTCTCGTCTCCTCCAGTTGCTTATCTACAGTGCTCATGGCTTCGATATCCGGACGCTGTGCCTCCCGGCAGTGCCGGGGGGGGCCGACCCGCGGCGGGCCGGAAGGGGCTGTCGGCCGCTCCTCCGCGAGCGTCTCCGGGGGTCTGGCAGGCCAGACTCGCTCGGTTGCTTGCCGCCGACAGTGTCACTAGGACCAGTCATTTCTCGGTATCGCCTCGACCGCTCGCGCGGAAAGCCTCCTCCGGGCGAACCTGCCCGGAAAACCGATCTATAAGCAGTCGTAGTTCCCCGCGATTATAAAAGTCTTCCCAAACGGTTCAAGCCGGCGCCGCCCCAGTGACGGTCATGCGGCTGACAGCAGACGCGGTCCGGGAGGAACGCGACTGGACGCGCTCGCGCGCTCACGTCGTGGTACCACTCGTAAACGATGTCCGCGACGCGCTCGGGGAGGCGTTCGGAACCGATGTCGACCACGTGGCCCGCGAGGAGTACCGCGCGGCCGTCGACGAGGTGTTCGCCGACGGCGACCGCGCGGTCAACGTCGCCGCCCTCGTGCGCCTCCTGCGGAACCTGGACGTCGAGGACGACTACCCGGGGTTCGTCGTCGACGAACTGCTTGGCCGGGAACTCGCGGGGATGCTCGCCGGTACCCAGCCGTTCCGCCTGCTGGGGGAGGCGACGTTCCACTACGCCGACGTCCACACACACGGCGACGCAGCGGCGACGGCAGGGGCCGACGACCTCGACGCCGCGCTCGCGGCGGGGTTCCAGACCCGCCTGCCGGGGTGGGACTGGACCGTCTCCGAGAGCCCCTTCGAGGTCTGATACTGATTGCTGTAACTGTGTACCGGTCTGACCGCACGACGGCGTACGGTCGATCCGGTACTGACTGACAGCAATCAGTATGATAGTGACCGTCGGAACTCTGGTCCGGCCGGCAGTGAAGACAGCGGGTTTATACGCGCCCGAGGGGACACTCGGGTATGAGCGATTCGGACCAGGAACTCGGCATCACCGAGTCGAAGGAACACGCAACCGGCGAGTGGTACGCCGAGGTCGTCCGGAAGGCCAAACTGGCTGACTACGCGCCGATGGGCGGGTTCATCGTCACCCGCCCGCGGGGATACGAGGTCTGGGAACGCCTCCAGTCGTACCTCGACGGGTGGTTCAAGAATACCGGCGTCCGGAACGCCTACTTTCCGATGTTCATCCCGGAGGACTACCTCGAGCGCGAGAAGGAGGTCGTCGAGGGGTTCGATCCCGAGGTGGCCTGGGTGACCCACGGCGGGTACGACGAACTCGAGGAGCGCCTGGCGGTCCGGCCCACCAGCGAGTCGATCATCGCTCCCTACATGAGCCAGTGGGTCCGTTCCCACCGCGACCTCCCCCTGCGCCTGAACCAGTGGTGTTCGGTTGTCCGGTGGGAAGCCACCGAGACCAAGCCCTTCTTCCGGACGAAGGAGTTCCTCTGGCAGGAGGGCCACACCGCTCACCGCGACCACGACGGGGCCACCGAGGAGATGCTGCTCCGCCTCGACCAGTACGAGCGTCTCTACGAGGACGTCCTCGCGATGCCGGTCCTCCGGGGTCGGAAGCCCCCCCACGACAAGTTCCCCGGTGCGCACACGACCACGACCGTCGAGGCGCTGATGCCCGACGGCAAGAGCGTCCAGGGGGCCACGAGCCACAACCTCGGGACCTCCTTCGCGGAGGCGTTCGACATCACCTACGTCGACGAGGACGAGGAAGACCAGCTGGCCCACACCTGCTCGTGGGGCGTCTCCTGGCGGGCGCTGGGCGCTCTCATAATGACCCACTCCGACGACCAGGGACTCGTCCTGCCCCCGACGGTCGCGCCGACGCAGGTCGTTGTCGTGCCCATCTGGCAGGAAGAGAACAAGGAAGAAGTGGTCGACTACGCCGACGAACTCGCCGACGAACTCGACGGGGCGGGTGTCCGCGTGCACCTGGACGACCGGGAGAACCGCAATCCCGGGTTCAAGTTCAACGAGTGGGAACTCAAGGGCGTCCCCCTGCGGATCGAGATCGGTCCCAACGAGGTCGCGGACAGCGAGGCGACGCTCGTCCACCGGCCCGACGGCGAGACCGTTCCCGTCGACCGCAGGGGGGCGGTCGAGGCTGTCGAGGACCACCTCGACACCGTCTACGCGAAACTGTACGCCAGTGCCGAGGAGACTCTGGAGGGTGAAATCCGCGAGGCCGGGAGCCGCGAGGAGATTCTCGGTACCATCGGCCAGCACGGCGGCTACGTCAGGTGTGGCTGGTGCGGTGACCCCGCCTGCGAGGACCCGATCAAGGACGCCGTCGCGGCTGACATCGTGATGGTTCCGCTCGACCGGGACGCCGACCCCATCCACGACGAGTGTGCCATCTGCGGCGCTGACGCCGAAGAGACGGCCTACTTTTCGAAGTCGTACTAGACCACCCGGCCCGGCGCCGCGGACTCGCCGGTACCCAGGATGGCAAACACCTCATCCGGCGAGAGGTCGTCCATCTCGAGGGGCGGCGTCCGTCGATTTTCCGATATGTCCCGGGTGTCAGTAGTGTGCCCTGCTAGTTTCTTTGCCCTGTCACGTACCTGTCCCGGTTCAGCGTGTCGTGTGTCCCCGTTGCGGTCGGCAGGCACACAACAGCGTTACCAGGATGATACTGTCAGGCAAATATAGGGATGTTCGAAAGCGTTTATCAGGTCGACCGCACGCCTTCTTGCGGTCGATCCTGTAATGACTTTCGAACATCCATATAGTTTTGTTGCACTCAAAAAATAGAGTACCATGAGCCAGAGGCGTATACGGATTCTCCGCGTCGACGACGATCCGGAGTTTGCGGACCTGACGGCGACGGTTCTCGAGCGTGAGGAGCGCTTCTCTGTCACCACGGCCACGAGTGCCGCTGAAGCACTCGGTATGGTCGGCAATCGACCACCCGACTGCGTCGTCTCGGACTACGACATGCCCGACCGGGACGGAATTGCGTTTCTCCGGAGCGTCCGCGATGACTGGCTGCACCTCCCGTTTATACTGTTCACCGGCAAGGGCAGCGAGACGGTCGCCAGCGAGGCGATCTCGGCAGGTGTCACGGATTATCTCCAGAAACGGTCCGGGGTCGAACAGTACGAACTCCTGGCAAATCGGATCACGAACGCCGTCTCGCGCCGCCGTGCGCGAACAAACTACCGGGAACTACTCGACAAGACCGATGTCGGGTTAGCCATCGACGACCCGGAGACGGGCACGATGACGTGTTCGACGCCGGCTACTCGACGACCGAAGGTGGGACCGGTTTCGGGCTGAGAATCGTCGAGCAAATCTCCGAGGCACACGGCTGGGACATCGACGTGACCGAGGGAACCGCTGGTGGCGCACGTTTCGAGATTACAGGCGTGACGGATTCGACGTGACGAGGACACGTTTCGGGTTCTCTCTTCGTCACCGGCTGTTGTTTCAGACGGATTGCTGTAAGTGTGTACCAGCACGACCGCACGACAGCGCGCGGTCGATCCGGCACTGACTTACAGCGATCCGTCTCAGTTCCGAGGTGTGCCCGGTTGCCGTGTTCGGCGAGGCCCGTCGGAGTCCGGGGCGCGAGCGGTCACGCCCGGTCCGGTTCGAACCGCTCTACAGCGGCCTCGAACTCCTCGCGCGTGTTGAGGTTCTCGAAGGTCTCGAGCGTCGTGTGTGCGAGGATCTCCTCGCGGTCGACGACGACGTAATCGAGGTCAAACAGCGGTTCGACGATCCGCCCCTCGCCGCGGTCGAGCGCCGCCTCGCAGGCGGCGGCCATCGGCCCGGCGCGGTAGACCGCCTGCGTGGTCTGGAACCACTCGCCCGGGCGGGGCACCGCCGCGTCGTAGCCCGACGCGCGCTCGAAGAGGACCTCCACGAACCCGGGATCGACGAAGGGCATGTCGCACGCGACGACGAAGGCGTACTCGGCGTCGACGGCCCCGAGTCCTGTCGCGATGCCGGCCATCGGCCCGTTGTCGGGCCGTCCGTCCGGCGCGAACTCCGGCGCGAAGTCTGCACTGGCCAGTGCCGTCCCGATGGCGTCGACCTGCTCGGCCCGGCAGTTGACGACGAGTTCGTCGACGACGCTTCCGATCCGGTCGGCGACGCGGCGGATCATGGGCGTCCCCGCGAGGTCGGCCACCGCCTTGTCGCGGTTGCCAAAGCGGGTCGAGCGCCCGCCAGCGATGATGAGGCCTGCGCCCATACCACGCCTTCGCGGCTGACGGTCAAGAGTCTTGGCCGGTCAACGGTGAGTTGACAATTCTTTTGTCGGCCCACAGCGTACCGCACCGCGATGACCGTTCCCACGGCCGACCGTCTCCTCCGCGTGGACCTCTCGGCCGGGACGACCCGGAGCGTCCAGATCCCGGAGGGGTGGCTCTCCCGGTACGTCGGCGGGAAGGGGCTGGGCGCCCGCTACCTCTACGAGGAACTGGACCCGGGGACCGACCCGCTCGGGCCCGAGAACGTCCTGTGTTTCATGCTCGGGCCAGTCTCGGGGCTGGTTCCCGGCGAGTCGCGCTACGCTGCCGTCACGAAGTCGCCGCTGACGGGGGGGTTCCTCGACTCCTATGCGGGCGGCGAGTTCCCGGACGCTCTCGCGGGCGCGCTCGCCGACCACATGGGCCTGCTCGTGACCGGCACCGCCGAGGAACCGTCACGGATCGTCCTCGAGGGCGGCGAGGCGAGCGTCGAACCCGCCGGGACGTGGGGTTCCGACGCCGTCGGGACGGCGGAGGCGTTCCCCGACGCCTCGGTTGCGTGTGTGGGGCCGGCGGGCGAGAACGGCATCGCCTACGCCACGATCGCCTCCGACGCCGGCGACCACCACGCCGGCAGGGGCGGGGCGGGTGCCGTGATGGGCGCCAAGCGGCTGAAGACCGTCGTCGCCCGCGGCGACCCGCCTGGAGGGCTCGAGGGACTGCGCGAGGAGTACGCCGGGCGGTACCGCGAGGGCGACACCGGCCGGTGGCTGCGCGCCAGCGGGACCGTCGAGTCGGTCGACTTCGCAAACGAGGCCGGCGTCCTCTCGACGCGCGGCTGGGAGGACGGCCAGTTCGAGGGCGCCGACGCGGTCGGAATCGAGGCCGTCCAGGAACTCGCGGCCGGGCGGGAGTACGACGACGAGGGGGACCCGCGGGGGTTCCGCGTCGAAACCGAGGGCGGCGAGAGCGTCCCCCGGGGGGCGACCGCGATGTCCCTGGGTGCCGGCCTGGGCATCGACGACTTCGACGCCGTGGCGGCGCTGGGCGAGACCTGCAACCGCCTCGGGATGGACCTCATCAGCGCCGGCAGCGCGGTCGCGTGGGCGATCAAGGCTGGCGAGGCCGGGCTGATCGACGGATCGTTCTCCTTTGGAAGCCCCGGGGACGCGCGGGACCTGCTCGGCGACATCGCGGCCCGCGAGACGCCGCTCGGGGACGCGCTCGCCGGCGGCGTCGACAGGGCTGCCGACCGGTTCGGCGGCGAGAACCTGGTCCCGACGATCAAGCGCATGGAGTTGCCCGCCTACGACCCCCGGGGCGCCCACAGCATGGCGCTGGCCTACGCCACGAGCGACCGGGGGGCCTGCCACCGCCGCGCCCGCCCGGTCGAGCAGGAAGCCCTCGAGGGCGAGTGGGCCCCCGGGCGGGCGGCCGAGGCCGTCGTCGCCGAACAGAACCGGCGGTCGGTGCTCTGGTCGCTGATCGTCGACGACTTCGTCGGCGACGTCTTCGAGGATCTCGGCGCCGAGTGGCTCGCGGCCGTCGGCCTCGGGGTGGAGGGTGACCTCGCGACTGTCGGCGAGCGGATCTGGAACCTGACGCGCCTGTTCAACGTCCGCGAGGGCGTCTCCCGGGCCGACGATACCCTCCCCCGGGCGCTCCGGGAGCCCGTCGAGTCCGGCCCGAACGCCGGCGAGTCTGTCGAGAGAGACCAGTTCCGGGCGATGCTCGAGGCCTACTACCGGGAGCGGGGCTGGGGTCGGGACGGCCGCCCGGCCCGGAGGACAGTCGAACGACTCGGCCTCGAGAACGCTGTCGACGACGACACCCCGCTCGCGGACGCGCCGCTGGAGTGACACGGAGTGCTGTCCACCAGTTCCGACACGACACGCACCGGCGTGGTGTCCCGACAGGCGCCGTGTCGATCGGTCACCGGGGCCGACCCCAACGCAATAGATTGATAACCGCCACCCGGTAACCTCCGGGAGAGATGGCCGGCGCGATCGACGAGGACACAGCTCAGACAGTCGCCAGCGGCCGCGAGACGGCCGGCGCGATGCTCTCGTCCGTGCAGAGCGACCTCAAGCGGATCTTCCTCGTGTTCCTGGTCGGGATGCTCGGTGCCTTCTTTGCACTCCGGTGGTACGTCTGGGACGTCCTCAAGCAGGACGTCCTCTACTCGGGGATGAGCGACGCCGCCCGGGAGGCGACGGTCGTCGTCGCCACCACCCCTTTCGAGGTCATCCTCCTGCAGGTGAAGATCGGCCTCTTGGTGGGCGTCATCTTCGCGATCCCTGCGCTGGTCTGGTACAGCCGGGACGCGCTCAAGCGCCGGGGCTTCTGGCCGGCCGACCGCGTCCCGCGCTGGAAGATCGCCCTCATGTGCGGATTCGTGGCCGTCCTGTTCCTGGCCGGCGTCTTCTACGCCTACGAACTGTTCTTCCCGCTGATGTTCGCCTTCCTCGCGGAGAACGCAGTCAACGCCGGCTTCCAGCCCACCTACTCCATTGCGAAGTGGACCGAGTTCATCTTCCTGCTGACGGTCTCGTTCGGGCTGGCGTCACAGCTCCCGCTCGGGATGAGCGGGCTGGCCCTCTCGGGGGTGGTCCCCTACAAGACGTTCAGGGACAGGTGGCGCTACGCCGTCGTCGGCGTGTTCGTCTTCGGCGCGATGTTCTCCCCGCCGGACCCCTTCACCCAGATCATGTGGGCGGTGCCGCTGATCGCGCTGTACGGGTTCAGCCTGGGGCTGACGAAACTGCTCGTTCTCTCGAGACGCGCCGGCGAGGCCGTCCCGCTCCGGGGAGTCGTGCGCGACCGCTGGAACGTCGTCGCCGGCACGTTCGTCCTCGCGGCCGGGGCGGTGTACGCGTACCTCACCCGCGGCGGGCTCGAGGCCACCAACGAGGCGCTCGCGGTCATCGGTTCGTCCTACCGGTTCCCGACAGCGGCCGACCTCGGTGTTCTCGGCCTGGACCCCGCGGTCGTTGGCGGGGTGATCGCAACTCTCGGCGGGACCGGCGTCACGGCCGTCGCGTTGTTCTACCTCCGCGTCAAGGCACTCGAGGAGCGGACTGCCGGCGACGGCCGCCCCGCGGCCACGCCCACGCCGGACGGCACGACGACTGCGGCCGCGACGGCCGCCAGCGCGGGCGACCCGGCGGAGATCGATCTCGACGAACTGGACGCGGCCGGGGTCCGGACCGCGCCGCCCGAGGTGTTCACCGACCTCTCGGAGTCCGAGGCAGTCGGACACGCCGAGCGCGCCGTCGAAAACGACGACGCCGAGAAGGCCCGGGCCATCCTCGACCGCTTCGACGAACTCGGAGAGGCCGACGCAGACGCCGACTCTGGGGGTGGGCCCGCAGCCCAACAGGAGGAGACCGACCCCATCACCTCGACTACGACGGGCGTTGTGGACGCGTTCACCGAGGACGAGACGACCGAGGAGGACATCGGCGGGTACTACTACGACGTCGCGTTCATTCTCGACTCGCTGACCTCGAAGGCCATCTGGGTCGTCGGCCTGTTCATGGCCGTGCTCGCCGGGACGTTCATCTTCCTCTACAGCGGCGGCATCAGGACGATCAAGAACTCCTTTCTGGGGAGTATGCCCGAGGGGTTGGCCACAGAGGTCAACATCGTCACACTCCACCCCGTGGAGGCGCTCATCTTCGAGATCAAGTTCTCCGTGCTGCTTGCGGCGGTATCCGTGTTCCCGCTGGTGCTGTACTTCGCGTGGCCGGCCATCGAGGAACGCGGGTTCGCGGTCGGCAACCGGAACGTGTTGCTGGCGTGGGGCGGGTCGCTCGTGGTCGCACTCGTCGGCGGGACACTGCTCGGCTTCTTCTACATCGCCCCCACGATCATCTCCGCGCTCGCGCTCGACGCTCTCACCTCGAACATGATCATCGCCTACCGGATCAACAACTTCGGGTGGCTGGTCGTGTTCACCACGATCGGCGTCGGCGTCCTCGCGGAGGTCCCGGTGACGATGTGGCTGTTCGACCGCGGCGGAATCGTCTCCTACCGACTGATGCGCGACCGCTGGCGGGTCGCCGTGCTCGGGTTCTTCGTCCTCGGCTCTGTCGCGTCTCCCAGGGGTGTGTTCACGATGTTTATCATCGCTATCCCGGCGGCGGTCGCCTACGGCGTCGGTCTCGGTGCCCTCGTGGTCGCTCGCCGGGTTCGCGGGTGACCGGAGGCGGGCCTACTGTCGGTCCGTCTCGGATCGACAACCCGACGACAGGCGGTCAGTCTGGAACACGGCAGCAGCAATCAGTATAGGGATGTTCGAAAGTCATTACAGGATCGACCGCAAGAATGCGTGCGGTCGACCTGGTAAACGCTTTCGAACATCCCTATAGTATCGACCGAGCCAACGATTCGCACACGGGTTCCGCCGACTCCCACCACCGACACACAGCAGGAGTCGGGCCGCATTCCACCCACGTCTGCGGTGCGCGGGAAGCCCGGATGATGGGTTGCCCCCGAAAAGGTGTGAACCGCGCCGATGGATGTGCCGCGAGGCACGACCGCCTGGGAGAGAGCCACGTCGAGAAACCGCGCGGCGATGACTCGCTTGCGGATGGGAGCACACGTGACGGTGCCACAGGACGCTCCCGGCCGAGGGTCGAAACCCGGCCCCGCTGACGCCGGGAGAGCCAGTCTTGAAACCTGCTTGGCAACGGGCCGGGGTTCCTCCTGTGTGGGGAAGCCCCGTCGTTCACGACGGGGAGGACGTCACATCAGGGGTTCTTCGATCGGTACACTGGCCGCAGGTCCGTCGCGTCTTTGCCGTAGCCGAGCCAGACGTTGATAACCGACGCCGCAAGGACCAGGTACAGCGGGAACACCAGCGCGAGCGTGTATCCGAGTAACACGAGGTCGACGAGGCCGACCCAGTAGAGGCCCCCGGCACCACCCAGGCCGAGCAGCGCGGCCGCGAGCATCCCGATTTTGAACGCGCTACGTGCCACTGGACCCGGGGTGTTAGTGAGACTGCCCATTTACACAGTATAGGGGCTCAGTCGGTATAAGCTTCCCGCGTGTGTGTCCAGTCGGGAACCGGACGAGTTACGGTGTCGACGCCGCTAGCCCTGCCGATGACAGATATCGGATTCGTGGGCGCGGGCGCAGGCGCCGCCGCCGCCGCGTTCGTTCTCGACAGTGCCGTCCCCGACGCGACCGTCACCGTTCTCGAGAAGTCGGGTGGGGTCTGTGGCCGTGCGGCGACCCGCAGGCGCGACGACGTCACCTACGACTACGGCGCCAACTACGTCAAATCAGACGACGAGCGCGTGGTCGAACTCCTGACGGAGACGCTGGACACAGAGGGGCTGGTGGACGTTACCGAGCCAATCTACACGTTCGACGCCGGCGGAACCGTCACGCCGGGCCGGGACGCCGACGAGCACAAGTGGAGCTACGAGCGCGGCCTCACGCAGATCGCCAAGCGGCTGTTCGCCCGGACGGACGTCACGGTCCACCGGCACACCCGTGTCGGGAAGCTCCACCGCGAGGCCGGCAACGGGGTCTGGCGGGTCACCGACGCCGACGGCCGGGAGTGGGGCCCCTTCGACGCCCTCGTTCTCAACCCGCCCGCACCACAGACGGCCGACCTGCTCGCCGGTGCCGAGTGGGACGCCCCCCTCCGCGAGAACCTCGCGGCGGCGGTCGGCGACGTCGAGTACCGGACAATCTGGACGGCTCTCCTCCGCTACCCGTTCGACCTCGAGGTCCCCTACTACGCCCTGGTCAACACCGACAAGCAACACGAGATCGGGTGGATCTCCCGCGAGGAGTGCAAGGAGGGGCACGTCCCCGAGGGGTCGCTGCTCGTCGTCCAGGCCAACGAGGAGTGGTCGCTGACCCACTACGACGATCCGCCCGAGGAGAACGTTACACAGTTGGCCGAACTGACCGCGGACGTTTTCGGCGACGACCGGCTGACCGACCCCGAGTGGACCGACCACCAGGGCTGGCGGTACGCCCTCCCCGAAGAGGGACCGCCGGGGGGCGTCCTCGACGAGGCCGAGGACCACGGCCTCTACTGCCTCGGCGACTGGGTGACCGGCGAGGCGCGCCTCCACGCCGCCCTCCGGAACGGACTCGACACCGGCGAGCGACTGGCGGACGCGCTGTGACCGCCGAGTCGTAGCTGTCATGTTCTCCCAGTGCTCTCCAGACAGTATGTCCACGCGGCGTACCGAACGTCCCGAGGGAGTACCCGGCGACCCGCGCGAGCACGTCCGCGACGGCGACAGTCACGTCACCCGACAGGGCTGTCTCGACGGCGAGCGCGCGGGAGACGGGGGAGTCGACGATGGGCGGTGAGCAGCGTGCGGGAGCGCTCGCAGTCCCGCAGGTCGCGCTGGCCGCACTGTTCGTGACGGCGCTCGTGACGGCCCAGGTGACCGCCGCGAAGGTCGTCGCGTTCGGCCTGCCCGCGGCGCTCCCGTTGGCCGGCGACCGCCTGCTGGTTCCGGCCGCCGTCTTCGCGTACGCGGTGACGTTCTTCGCCTCCGACTGCTACGCCGAACTGTACGGCCGCCGGGCGGCACAGGTGCTCGTCAACGTCGCGTTCGTGATGAACTTCGTCCTGCTGGGGCTGGTGTGGCTGGCCATCGCCGCGCCGACCTTCCAGGGGTCGCCCGTGGCAGGGGGAGCCTTCGCCGACGTTCTGGGCGCGAGTACGGGCGTCGTCGCGGGGAGCCTCGCGGCGTACGTCGTCAGCCAGAACTGGGACGTCCTCGTCTTCGACCGCCTGCGCGGGGCGACCGGCGGCGCCCACCTCTGGCTGCGCAACGTCGCCTCAACGGCGACCAGCCAGTTCCTCGACACTGTCGTGTTCGTCACCGTGGCTTTCCTGCTGTTTCAGGGGTTGCCACTCGGGCAGGTGCTGGGGCTGCTCGTCGGGCAGTACGCCGTGAAGCTCCTCATCGCGGTGCTGGATACGCCCTTCGTCTACGCCGTCGTGGGGGTCGTCCGGTCGCGGGAGGGCGACGGGACCGCGCCAGTCGGCGGCGACTGATAGTGATTGCTGTAACTGTGTACCGGTACGACTGTCACTCCGTGGTCGCCCCACCCAGCGCACCGCCGGCGGCGCCAAAGACTGCCGGGTAGAGGAGTCCGGCGAGGACCACCGCCAGGAGGAGGTCCGGGCGGACAGTGGCGGGACCCGCAGAGATGGTGAACAGGACGGCGCCCAGAACCGAGAGGACGAGATACGCTGGCACGACCGCGAGTCCGGCCAGCGCGCCGGCGCCGGGGGCCTCCGCGCCACGGTACCGTGCGAGCCCGAGCCCGGCCGTCAGCAACAGCGCCGGCGGTACGACGAACAGCAGCGGCGTGAAGCCGTTGTCGCCGCCGATGGCGTTCCCTGCCACGGTGACCGGCGTCCCCTCCGCGACGGTCTCGACCAGGTGGCTGTTGAAAAACACCCACCCGACGAGTTTGTAGATGGCCGCCCCTTCCCCGAGAAACTCGAGGAGCCGGCCAACTCCCGACTCGCGGACGCGCGTACCGGCGAGGGCGTAGGTACAGACGTAGCCGAGCAGCCACGCGACGGTGCTGGCGGCGGCACCGACACCCAGCGGAAGGCCCTCCCTGTCGATTGCGGGCGACATCGCCCGAAATGTCGCCGCCAGCCTGTAAGTGTCTTCGGGCCCCACACGGACTGTGGGAGTCCGTTACCGGAGACCACACGACCTGCCGCTGTCGACACGGGACACAGCCACAGCACCGGCGGCCACGGCGACAGCCCTTCCGGGCGCGAAGGAAAGACAGTTGACCGCGGAGCATGAGGCTGAGATATGCGTATCGCAGTGCCCAACAAGGGGCGCCTGCACGATCCGACGCTGGACCTGCTGGAGCGGGCGGGCCTGCACCTCGTCGACGGGGCCGACCGCAAACTCTACGCCGACACCGTCGATCCCGAGGTGACGGTCCTGTTCGCCCGTAGCGCCGACATCCCCGAGTACGTCGCCGACGGCGCCGCAGACGTCGGCATCACGGGCCTCGATCAGGTCCGGGAGTCCCGTGCCGACCTCGTCGACCTGCTGGACCTGGGGTACGGCACCTGCCGGATTGTCCTCGCCGCGCCCGAGGACGGCGAGATTGGCTCCGTTGCGGACCTCGACGGCGGGGCCGTCGCCACGGAGTTCCCCAACATCACGCGTGACTTCTTCGCCGACCGCGAGGTAGACGTCGACGTTGTCGAGGTCTCGGGAGCGACAGAGCTCACCCCGCACGTGGACATCGCGGACGCGATTGTCGACATCACGTCGACAGGCACCACGCTCCGGATGAACCGCCTTGCCGAGGTCGAGGAACTCCTCGAGTCGTCGGTGCGGCTGTTTGCCCGCACCGGAACGGCCGAGGACTCGAAGGTCCGACAGGTGGTGACCGCCCTCGGGTCCGTCCTGGCTGCCGAGGACCGCCGCTACCTGATGATGAACGTCCCCGAGGACTGCCTCGAGGACGTCAGAGACGTGATGCCGGGGATGAGTGGCCCGACGGTGATGGACATCGCCGGCACCGAGTGGGTGGCCGTCCACGTAGTCGTCGAGGAACGGGAGGTCTTCGAGACCATCTCCGCGCTCAAGCAGGTCGGTGCCAGTGACATCCTCGTGACCGAGATCGAGCGCCTCGTCGAGTGAATGGCCGCCGGCGAACACGGCCCGGCGGTCCGGGAGACGGCCCACGAGATCCACGTCGCCGACGCTCGCGACCTCCGCCTGCCCGACGGGTCCGTCGACCTGGTCGTTACGCGGTTGTTCACGGCGTCTGCTCGTCGGCGAGTACCCCGCTCCGACCACGATCGACGGGGCCGACCCCACTTAGGACGGCACGGCCGGCCGCTCGCCCGCCTGCCGGAGAGCCGCCGCTGTTGTTACGGGAGTATCGAGGAGAAAGCCTCGCGCTTCAGCGCTGTCTCTTACCCACATCGATACCCACATCTTTCGACGAGATCGGCGGTCGCAAATCGACGTGTGAGCCCCGCCACGTCGGATATCGGAATAAATAAGTATTCTGATAGTATGCGTGATGGGGTCGAATTACAGTAAAATTGGGTAATATTACGGTAAGTTGGCCTGCTCTCTTATCAACAAAAAATCAGTATCAATAGTCAATTCTATTGATGTCTTGCGATTCATCCAAATCACTGTTAAAAATTAGCCTGTGACTTGTGGGTAAGAGACAGCCGTTCACGGCAGGGAGGAAGTCAACGGCGCGGTCCACGTAGCTTTTTGAGCGAACAGGACCCAAGACCGGTATGGGTACGCAGACACTCGCGCTCGTCGGTGCGGCCGGGGGTGTGGGCACGACGCGGCTCGCAGTGGAGTGCGGGGCGACGCTCGCGCGCGCCGGACGGGAGGTGGCGGTTCTCGACGCGGCCTTCGGGACGCAGGGGCTCGCAGACTACCTCGACGGCCACATCGGCGCGGACCTGACGGCGGTCGTGACCGGCGAGGCCGAACTGGACGCGGCGCTGTACGACGTTCCGCTCGACGTGGCTGGACGGCTGGCGCTCGCGCCGGCGCGGGCTCCCTTCGAACGGCTCGCCCGCGCGAAGACGGCCGGGGCGGCCGAACGCCTCGAGAAACACATCGCCGCTGCGGCGCTGTCCCACGACGCTGTCCTCGTCGACACTCCGCCCGTGGCAGCGAACCAGGCCCTCACCGCGGTCACCGCCACGGAGCGGGTCGCAACCGTGACGCCCGACACCACCCGGGGTGCCGACGCCCTCGCACGGACCCGCGGGCGCCTGGCCGACGTCGGCGCCGGCCTCGACGCCGTGATCGCGAACTTCGCCGACGGCGGGCCGGTCAGCCGGGAGGCCGACGCCCGCGTCCCCGAGTCCGCGACGTCGGCGCCGTCGGCCTGCCCGGCCTGCTGTCCGCCCGACGATCCGTTCGCGCCGGCGGTGGCCCGCGCCGCCGAGGCTGCCCTCGACACGACCCTGGACGTGGGCTTTTCCGGGGACGGCCGGCTGGGCGGACTGCTCGACCGGTGACCGGGCGTCGTTCCCGCTCGCTGAGAAAGAGAACTCGGCTACGAGTAAACACGCAATCTTTACCACCTTTGACGATCAAACGACACGTATGGCACTGGAAACGATCCTCCTGGCGGTCGGTCAGGGCGACGAGGACAGGCTCGACGAGCTCGGGCGGACGGTTGTCGACATCGCCGGCCCGGCGGACGCGACGGTCGCGCTGGGACACCTCTTCACGCAGGACGAGTACGAGACGGCACGCTCGAACCTCGACTTCGACACCGACAGCGAGGTCACCCCGGCGGTCATCGCCCGCCGGTACGCGACGATCCGCGACCTCAGTGACGCCGTGGAGGAGGCGGGCGTCGAGTACACGACACACGGACGGACCGCCGACAGCGACGGGATCGGCGAGGGCGTCGTCGGCCTCGCGGAGGAGGTCGGGGCCGACCTCGTGGTCATCGGCGGGCGGCGGCGCTCGCCGACCGGCAAGGCCGTCTTCGGGTCGACCGCACAGGAGGTTCTGCTGAACGCTCCCTGTCCGGTGACGTTCGTCCGCGGGGAGTGATACTGGTTACTGTGAGACGGATTGCTGTCCGTCACTACCGGATCCACCGCACGACGGCGTACGGTCGTACCGGGACACAGTCACAGCAATCCGTATGACAGCCGGCAGTATCGCCGACAGCACGAGCCGCCCGCCGGGATCAGTCGATTGCCGTGTCGGCGTAGGAGCGTTCGCGGACGATCCTGCTCAACCGGTCGATCTCCGACTGCGTGACGCCGCGGCTCATCCGCCCGTAGAGGGCTTCGACCTCGGCGCGGTCGAGTTTCACCGTCGCCGTCTCGGCGACGGCCTCCTCGGACCGGCTCTGGAGTTCCCGGAGGGTCCCGAGTGCGAGCAGGTACGGGAGTGTCGCCGCCTCCAGCACCCTGGCCTCGTCTTCCGGGAGCCCACGCAGATACCGGCGCGCGCCGGCCGCGTACGACCCGGCTCGGTCGGCGACGCGCTCGACGACGCGGGCCAGCCGCTCGGTCGCCGCCGGGTCGCCGACGGCGCCGTGGTCGAGCCCCTCCTCTGCCAGCCACTCGCCGGGCAGGTAGACGTTGCCCTCGGTCTCGTAATCGACGCGGACGTCCTTCGCGATGTTGACCAGCTGTAACAGCAACGCGAAGGCGAAGGCGTCGTCGGCGTCGGTCGCGTCCGCACTACTCTCCGGCGGAAGGAGGTCGGTGAACAGTTCCCCGACTGTCCCCGCGACGTACCAGCAGTACTCCTCGAGTTCCGCGACGGTGGTGATCCGGATGCCGCCGCTGTCGGCGTACCGGCGGAGGAACGCCGCCATCCCGGTTGTCATCTCCCGGATGCGCCCGCGCATCGACGCCTGGACCGCGTCGTCGAAGGACCTGAACACCCGCATCGCGCGGTCTGTGTTGGTGAGGGCGGCCCAGTCGTCACCCGCGTCTGCCGGCCGGTGCTCGGCGACGGCCGAGGCGAACTCCCCGACGTCTACCCTGGCCTCGGGGTCCAGCATTGCGTCGTACTGCTCCAGTAACCCGGCACGGTCGGCCGGGGACAGCGAGGACGCGTCCTCGATCGTGTCTGCGCCGCGACAGAGAAGATACCCCGTACACAGCCAGGAGGCGACTGGCTCCTCGAGCAACTCGATGCTCAGTGCGAACGTCCGGGAGACCGACTCGACGGCTTCGAACGTCCAGCGTCTGTCGGCCGCGATCCCCTGCTCGCCGGGCGGTCCGCTCATTGTACGCGGACATTGGTCTGACGAGCAAAGGGTCTGTTGAGTGGCCGCTCCGGATGGAACTCCTCTCCCCGTACTCGGGTCCGGTCGCCGGTGCCGACTTCGGTGGCCCCGCCGACGTGGTTCGTCACCCGCCGAGACGTGACTGGTCGCCGGTGCCGACTTCGGTGGCCCCGCCGACGTGGTTCGTCACCCGCCGAGACGTGACTGGTCGCCGGTGCCACCGGTCATCGCGCTTGCGAGTGCCCCGTAGACGACGGCCTCGTCCCCGAGCGTCGACAGTGTCAGCTCCGGGACGTTCGTCATCACGAGGTCCGGCACCCGCTCGCGCATCTCCTCGACGATACCGGGGTTGTTGAGCGCGACAGACCCACCGACGTGGATGACGATGGGGGCGTACGCGTGGACGACGGTCGCAATCCCGATTGCGTTCCACCGGGCAACTCGCTCGAGTACGCGGTCGGCGAAGTCGTCCTCGCCGGCAGCCGCGAAGACGTCGGCCGCGCCGAACCCCGGTTCGGTGACCCCGACCGCGGTGGTCTCCCCCTCGTGGAGGTGTTCTGCGTACCGGCGGATCCCCTCCCCGGAGCAGTACGCCTCCCAGTGGCCGGGTTTCCCACACCCGCAGGTCACCGCGCCGGCCGGATCGACGGTGGTGTGGCCGACCTCGCCGACGTTGCCGTCCCACCCCGAGAGGACGGTCCCGTCGACGCAGACGCCGGCACCGATACCCGAGGAGATGGTCAGGTACACCATGTCGTCGGGGTTGCGCTCGGCGTAGAACCGCTCGCCGATGACGCCGGCAGTGGTGTCGTTGTGGAGGTAGACCGGCCCGTCGACGAGTTCGCCGACCGGTCCCGAGAGGGGGATGTGGTCGATGGTGTCGGGCAGGTTCGCAGGGCCGGTGACCAGGCCCTCGGCGAGGTCCAGCGGCCCGATCGAGCCGAGTCCGGCCGCGGCTACCTCAGCCGGCGCGACGCCAGCCCGGTCGCAGGCCGTCCGGAGCGTCGTCAGGACCGCCTCCGTGACGGCCATCCCCGAGGGTCCCTGTGGCGTGTACCGGCTGTCGCTGCCGAGTTCGGTCCCCTCCCCGTCCCCGACGACCGCGTGTACCGTCGTTGCACCGAGGTCCACGCCCGCGTAGTACGCCATTGTTGGGAGGACCGTTCCCCCGGGACTTAAGACGAACGTATTAATACGCGCCCGCAACTACAGTTCTGTCCGACAGGACATCAACCGTGTGCCGTTCGCTGGACTCAGACCGGATCCGACCATGAGCGCGTACAGACGCCTGCTCGCCTGGCTAGAGCAGGTCTTCTTCGGCGGGATGGAACTCGCGGCGCTGTCGACGCCGGCGTTCGTCGCCGTCCTCGTCCTCCAGCAGAGGTATCCCGACGCGTCGGCGCTGGCCGGGCTGACAGCCATCGCCGCCGGGAGCGTGACTCTCGCCGTCCTCCGGGCCGGGACCGTCGACACGGGCGCCTGGCCGCGCCGCTCTGAGCTGTCGTCGCTGCCTCTCAGGGTCGGCTACTTCAGCGTGGTCTTCCTGGCCGCGACGATAGGTGTTGCCGCCCTCGCCGTCTCGCTGGGGTCGATGTGGCTGACGCTGTTCGGCGGCGTCGTCCAGGCGCTCGGTCTCGCTGCGTTCCCCGCCGCCTACGCGCGTGTCCACGGCGACCCGCTGAAGAAACCGGCCCAGCGCGTCTGAGAGGACTCTTGTCCGTCGCCGCCGTACAGCCGGCCGCTTGCCGCGCTCGCACTCCTCGGTGGTGCGGTCCTCGTCGCCCTCCGCGAGGGCGTCCTCCGGGCCGACGGCGACGATCTGTTCCTCGAGGAGCGGTTCCGTGCGGCCTGGGAGGCCAGTATGGTCGATCTCCGGCAGGCCTCGGACGCGACCCTCGCCTCGCGGGCGGCCGCCGCCGCAGGCGGGGATGTCGACGCGCGGGTGCACGACGACCGCCTCCTGCTGGCCGGGGGGCGGGACGTCTGGCTCTCCCGGCCCGTCGCGATTGCCGAGACGGCCGCCGTCGAGACGCTCACCGAGTGGGGCGTCCCGGCGGACCGCCGCGCCCCGGCCGCACAGCCGTTGCGGACGTTCGTCCGAACCTGCCCGGTCTGTGGCGGCGAGGTACGGGAGACGACGCTACAGAACTGCTGTGGCGGTCCGGGGAGCGTGTTCGACAACCCACAGCGGGCCCCGCTTGAGTGTGCCGGCTGTGACGCGACCGTCTTCGTCTTCGGCGGGGACGACCCCGAACGGCGGGCGTGACGGCCGAACGTGTGGTGTCGGCGTGGGTGTTCCGGCACAGCCCGGAATCTGCCCGGGACGCCGGTCCGACGAACGCTTAATACCGGTCCCCGCCAACGTCGTGCATGAGTCGCCGTGAGGGGCCGCCCGGCCGCGAGACCGCCGCGGCGCGGTCGAAGGTCCGCCGGATCTGGTACGGCTACGGTCAACTGGGCCGGGCCGAGAAGAACGGGCTCGGGCTGTTCCTCCACGACACCGTCCGGATCTACGCCGAGGTGTCGGTTCTCTCGTTGCCGGTTCTCTTCGCGATCATGGCCGTTCCGGCGACGGGGCGGCTCGACGCCAAGGCGACGGGGCTCGTGGCGTGGCTGACGATGACGCTCGTCGGGACGCTGATCCGCGGCGGCTGGGTGCGACCACTCGCGACGCCGGCGCTGGGATGGGTGCGTCTCTCGCCGGCGCTGCTCGTGCTCCGGATCGGCTACTTCAACCTCGCGCTGGCGGTCGCGGCCTTCGGCGGGGTGGCTGTCGCCGGCGCCGTCCCCGCGGCCGTGACGGGACCGGCCGTCGGCCCGGGGCTCGCGCTGGCCTGGGCCGGCGGCGTCGCGGTTGTCTCGATGCTCGCGTTCCCGCGCGTCGCCGGCGAGTGGCTCGCAGTCCGCGGGTAGCTGTCTGGACAATTCTTTTAACAATGAGGGTAGTACCTCCGTTCGATGACACGCAGCGACGAGGCGTCGCGCCGGCAGGGAGGCGGTGACAGTGGATGAACGGGCCGATCTCGTCTCCGTGCTGGAGGACGCCGGTTTCTCGCCGTACCAGGCCGACGCGTACGTGACCCTGCTGAAGTTCGGGGCAGCGCCGGCGACGGAGATCGCAGAAGAGAGTGACGTGCCGGATCCGCGCATCTACGACGTGCTGCGCGACCTGGAGGGGGCGGACTACATCGAGACCTACGAACAGGATCTGCTGTACGCGCGGGCGGTCGACCCCGACGAGGTGCTCGAGGACCTCCGGACACGGGCGAGTCGGTTCAGCGAGGCCGCCGAGGAGATCGAACGCCGGTGGGAGGAACCACCAATGGAGGTGACCGTCGTCAGCCTGGTCAAGCGCTTCGAGACGGTCCGGAACTACGCCGCCGAGGCGATCCGGGACGCCCGCAACCAGGTGCAGGTGTCCCTGAGCGCGAGCCAGTACGAACGGCTCCGGCCCGCACTGAGGGAGGCCGAGGAGAACGGCACCAACGTCCACCTGTCGTTGCACACCGGGGAATCGGGGGCAGAGTCGCTGCCCGACCGCGAGGACGTCGCGGCGGTCTGTACAGAGGCGCGCACCCGCCACAAGCCGGCGCCGTTCGTGGCGATCGTCGACCGCACCGAGTCCTGTTTCGCCCCCAACCGGGGGTCGGCCAACGAGTACGGCGTCCTCGTCGACGACCGGACCCACACGTACGTCCTCCACTGGTTTTTCCTGACGGTGCTGTGGGACATCTGGGAGGTGTACTACAGTGCCGACGACGGCGACCCGCCCACGGACTACCTCGACATCCGCTACTGTGTGCGCGACGTCGCGCCGCTGCTCGCGGACGGCACGACCGTCGACATCCGCATCGACGGGGTCGACACAGAGACCGGGAGCGACCGGACCGTCGAGGGGACCGTCCGCGAGGTGATCGCGAACGGACACGGGGGGATCGACGAGAGCGGGTCCATCGCCGAGTACAGCGGCCAGATCGGTATGGTCGTCGACACCGAGGACGGTCCCGTCGAGGTGGGTGGATGGGGCGCGATGGTCGAAGAGGTCGAAGCCCACCGGATCACTGTCCTCTCGGTCGGGTGATACTGTTCGGCCAGCAGCGTTTCCATAGGTGTCGGCTGTAACTGAGACAAGAGATTCCCCACCCGGGGTGGCGAAATTCTCGAGAGACTTACAGCCGACAGTACGAGACTGGATACCACTCCACCCCGGAAATCCGAGCGCCGCGGATTCGAGTTCTGGTTCCCGTTTCGGAGCCAGCGACACGTTCACCCACAATGTGGGGTCGGTCGGCTCAACGCCGACAGACGGCCGAGGCCGTCCGGGGTCGGCGCCGCGGTATGGACAGATCCGGATCACCGGCGTCCCTCGAGCAGTTCCGCGAGCAGTTTCGACTGCGCGGCCGCGAGGTGTTCCGCGAGCGTCGAGGGCTCGATGCCCAGTTCTCCGGCCACCTCGCTCGCGTTCGCGCCGCGGGGGTACTCGAAGGAGCCCATCCCGTATGCCGTCTCGAGCACCTCCGGCTGGCGGTCGGTCGGGCAGGCCCACGTCGACGGGCGCCGCGAACTGTTCGGTGACCTCCCCGTCGACCGCCTCCGTCCACGTGACGTCGGTCACCGGGCCCTCGATTGTCTCCGACGCCTCGACGACGGGACACGCCGGACTGACGTCCACCGAGAGTTCCGTTCTGATTCCGCTCCGGAACGGATGTGCCAGTACAGACTGTCGGGACGTGCCTGCGAACCCCGGTCGCTCGCGGGTCAGGACCGGGACGGCTCGACGCCGCGGGGTCGATCCACGGGCAGGCGTCGCGGCGGCCACCGGGCGATTCTCAGTCGGCGGGAACGCGCTGTGCGCTTATGCCCGGGCTTCCCTGACCCTCACAATGACGGTGATTCATATAGACAGACCACTCGACGCCGACAGACGCACAGTCCTTCGCGGCCTCGGAACCGTCGCTGTCGCCGGCGTTCTCGCCGGCTGTGGCGGTGGCGGTGGCTCCGACGGCAGTGACGGCGAAGACGGCGGCAGCGACGGATCGGGCAGCAGTAGCGGCGTCCCGAGCGAGGTCGAGGAGTATCTCTCGGACGTCGGCAACTTCGAGGGGTCACTGGAGGACGCGACCGGCCAGAGCGAGGTGACGGTCCAGGTCGGGACCGAGGCCAACGGCGGCAACTTCGGGTTCACCCCGGCGGCGGTCCGGGTCGACGCCGGCACCACGGTTGCCTGGGAGTGGACCGGCAAGGGCGGTTCCCACAACGTCGTCGACGAGGACGGCGCCTTCGAGAGCGAGCTGGTCGACGAGGAGGGCTACACCTTCGAGCACACCCTCGAGGAGAGCGGCGTGTCGCTGTACTTCTGTACGCCCCACAAGGGCGTGGGGATGAAAGGCGCCGTCGTCGTCGGGTGACGGAGGTGCGGGGTCGACACGGGCCGGCGTCGAGGCCCGAAAGGGTCCCACCGTCCGGCGCGGCGGCACCATCGCCGGCAACGGGTTCGCGTTCGTCAGCCACGTCAGTGATGTCTCTACTGACGGTTGTGATCGTTTGTGGGATCGATACTGTCGGCTGCGAGTTCGTGCAGATGTTCGACATTCCGGGGTGCCGACACTGCTCACGCGCCTGTGCCGGTAGTATACCGGTGGACGTAAGCAATGATACACTCAGCCCGCGCGTGACGCCTGAGATGTATCAAACGTTACGTCCACCGGTATATGACTCCCGACCGGCTCTGACCCCTCGTCGAGGCCGAGCACTACAGAATCGAACAGAGCCAGTCTAAACGGACTCGTCGACAGTCTCCGCGTCGCGTTCGACGACCCGGACGCCCTTCTCGGCGAGATGGCGGGTCCGCTGGCGGGCGAACTCCTCCTCGCGAGTGCCGCGGGTGGCGAGGACGTACATCCGCGCCCGTCCCGTGGGTCGCATCGTCCGGCCAGCCCGCTGTGCGCCCTGCCGGCGCGACCCGCCCAGCCCCGACGCGACGATTGCGAGTTCCGCGCTCGGCAGATCCAGTCCCTCGTCGCCGACCCGCGAGACGACCAGCGTGGTGAGCGCGCCCTCCCGGAACTGCTCGAACAGCTTCTCGCGGCGGTGGTGTAGCGTCTCGCCGCTGAGAAAAGGGGCGTCCAGCCGGTCGGCAAGGGTCCGCCCCTGGTCGAGGTAGTCGACGAACACCAGTGCCTTCTCCTCGGGGGAGCGCGCGAGGACGCGCTCGATCTCGTCGGCCTTGGCCGGGTTCGTGGCCGCGAGCTGTCGCCGCTGGTGGCCCTCCGCGCTGACGTACTCGTTCTGTGGCTCCTCGGCCCTCCAGGGAACGTAGCGGATCTCGACGGTCGGTTCGGCGACAAAGCCCGCCTCGAAGAGCGCGTTCCAGTCGGTGCCGATCGGCGGGCCGATCAGCGTGAAGATCTCCTCCTCGCGGTCGTCTCCGCGGACTGGCGTCGAGGACAGCCCCAGCCGGTGGCGGGTCTGCAGGTCTGCGCTGTGCCGGAAGACGTCGGCGGGAACGTGGTGTACCTCGTCGTAGACGATCAGCCCCCACTCCCGGGAGTCGAACAACTGCCGGTGACGGTCCATGCCCGCAGTGTGGTAGGTGGCGATCGTGACCGGCCGGATTGACTTCTCGCCGCCGTGGTACTCGCCGACCTGGTCCGGGTCGAGGGTGGTGTGTGCGAGCAGTTCCTCGTGCCACTGGCTCGCGAGTTCGCGGCTGGGCACGAGGATCAGCGTCTCGCCCTCGACGGCCGCGAGGATGCCCAGCGTGGCGACGGTCTTGCCGCTGCCCGGCGGACCCACCAGGACACCCGACTTCGTCTCGAGGAACCGCGAGACCCACTCGTGCTGGTACTCCCGGAGGTCGAGTGTCAGGTCGACGGGCAGGTCGTCGCCCGTCTCGAGGTCGCGCTCGTCCCGGACCGGGTAGCCGGCCTCGTAGAGGACGCGTTTCACCTCGGCGACAGCCTCCTCGGCGACCCAGCTCTCGGTGTCCGAGACGGGCGCCCGCAACTGTCCGTCGTCGAGGCGCTCGCGAGCGACGTTGCCCATCAGGTCGGCCGTCTCGGCCGCCAGTAACACGTACCCGTCCTCGTGGGTCCGCAGCGCGAACTGGTTGGCCCGCTTCCACTGCGCTTCCAGCCACGACTCCAGGTGGTCCGAGCGCTCGGGGAGCACGGAGCGGACCGTCCCCAGCAGACCCTCGAACTGGTCGTAGGGGGCCTGCCAGACGTCCTCGCGGCGGATCTCGTACATGTAGGCGCCCGAGCCAGTGGTGTCGACGAGGTGGGCGAACTGCGAGAGGCGGGCCCGGGTGAACTGTTCGGGCCGGTCGGCGACAATCCGGCGCTGTTCCGGGAAGAGGATGACCCGCTCGCGGTCGGTCAGCCGGCGCCACTCGCTGGGGTACCACACCACCGGGTCGGCCGAGGCGTCGAACCGCTCGACCGCGCCCGCAGACTCCAGGCGCTTGAGCTGTTCTTCGGCCTCGGCACGGCTACAGTCCCGGAGCTGGCTGTACCGGGTCGCCGTCACGACCGGCCGGCCGACCGACTCGAGCGCGTCGTAGAAGACGTCCCGTCCGTCGCCGGGCTGGTCCGTCGTCGCGTCGTCCGCTCGCCCGTCGGATCCCTCGGGGTCTCCGGCGTCTCTGTCCTGCTCGTCGGATCCGTTCGGTGCCGGGCCTGCCGCGTCCTCCGTCCCGGACCGATCCGCCTGTTCGCCGTCCGGGCCCTGCACTGGATCGCGTTCTGTCACTGCCGTCCTCTATCCGCCGGGCCCACAAACGGGTTTCGTCACGGGACCTCCCTGGCCGGGAGAGCCCGAACTCGCGGAGTTACCGCGGTGCGACAAGTTCGACGGGATGGGTCGGGTCCCGGTCGAGGAGGGAGTCGATCTGGTCGGTACAGGAGGTGCCGCTCGCGAGCACCCGGCGGCCGTCGGCCCCGCGCAACTCGGATTCGAGGGTCTCGCCGACGTCCATGCTGAGCTCGTAGTACTCGCTCTTGTAGCCGAAAGAGCCGGCCATCCCGCAGCACTCGGCGTCGGTGGTTGCGACGTCGTAGCCCAGCGTCTCGAGGACGGCCACGGTGTGCTCGTCGAGGCCGAGCGTCCGCTGCTGGCAGTGGCCGTGGTAGACTACCTCGCCGCTCCCGCGGGGACCCGACAGCGCCTCCGGGTCGGAGCCGTTCTCCAGCAGGCCGAAGACGTACTCCATGAGCTCGTAGCTGTTCCCGGCGAGATACTCGAAGCGCTCGGCCGGCAGCAGGTGCTCGTAGTCGCTCCGGAACATGGCCAGCGCCGACGGTTCGACGACAACGAGGTCCTTGCCGTCGCGAAGGTGGTCGCCGGCGGCCTCGTAGAGCGCGTCGGCGCGGTCCTCGGCAGTCGCGACCATTCCCTGCGAGAGCGGGGCGCGCCCGCTCGGCGGGAGGTCGGGCACCTCGACTGCGACGCCAAGCGCCTCCAGCGCCCGTACCGCGGCTTTCCCGCGGTCGACGGCGACGTGGTCGGTGTAGGGATCGGGGTAGAGGACGGCCTCCCGCTCGGGGTCGGCGGGCGGGTCGGGGTCACGCTTCTCGAACCACCTGCGGAGCGTCTCTCGCTGGAAGGTCGGCAGCTCCCGGCGGCTGTCGACGCCGAGATACCGCTCCAGGAGCGACCGCGAGAGATCCGTCCCGGCCAGCCAGTTCGAGACCGGGGCGGTCGCCGAGCCCAGCTTCGCGAGCGCCGGGAAGTTCCCGAACAAGCGCTTCCCGCGGTCCATCCCCCCGGATTCGGCGTCCGGGGTCAGCCCCTCGACGAGGAAGTCGAACTCGGTGTCCCCGTCCCCGTTCCCGTTCCCGTTCCCCTCCGAACGGTTCAGCCGGTCCCGGACGACGGTGTTGATCCAGGGGATGTCGATCTTCACGGGACAGGCCGGCTCACACCGGCTGCAGCCGGTGCAGTAGTCGTTCATCTCGGCGGCACCCTCGTCGCCGTGGACGCCGTACTCCCAGCCGGTGCCGATGCCGCCGGTGTAGGTCTCGCCGCCGAAGGCGTGGCCGCCGACCGACTGGAAGTTCGCGCAGGTGTTGGCACACGCCCCACACCGGATACAGTACAGCGTCTCCCGGAGCTGGTCGTCCTCGCGCATCGCCAGCCGGCCGTTGTCGATCAACACGAGGTGGAAGGTCCGCTCGGCGTCGGCGTCCTCGAAGGGGACCGCCGGGGAGTTCACCGGCCCGGAGACGAGCGTGTTGTAGACGGCCGCCGACTGCCCGGTCGCGGTCCGGCCGATGATCTCGACGAACGGCCGCAGGTCCTCGAGCGTCGGGATGACCTTCTCGACGCCGGTGACGGCGATGTGGTGGTTCGTCGACTCGACGACCTTCCGTGCGTTTCCCTCGTTGGTCACGAGGGCGATGGTGCCGCTCTCGGCGACCACGAAGTTCGCGCCCGTCATCCCGACGTCGGCCTCGCGGATGCGCTCGGCGAGGTGGTCACGGGCGAACGCGGTCAGTTCGTCGGCCGTCTCGAGGGGGTCCTCGGGCTCGAAACGCTCGTTGAACAGCTCGGCGATCTCCTCGCGGGACTTGTGCAGGCCCGGGCCGATGAGGTGAGACGGCTCCTCCTCGGCGACCTGGATCACGAGTTCGCCGAGGTCGGTCTCGTGGACGTCGACGCCCGCAGCCTCGAGGGCCTCGTTGACGCCGATCTCCTCGGTCGTCATCGACTTCGATTTGACGACCGACTCGGCGTCGACGTCCGCACAGACCGACTCGATGTAGTCGGTCGCGTCCGCGGCGTCGTCGGCGACGTACACCTGGCCGCCGTTTGCCTCGACGCTCTCGCGCAGCGTCGCGATCAACCCGGGGAGGCGGTCGATGGCGTCCTCCTTGATCCCGCGGGCGGTCTCCCGGAGATCCTCGAAGCGGTCCTCGCCGAGGTCCGCGACGGCGTCGTAGCGGCGCTCGTTGAGGTAGCGGGCGTTCTCGCCGACGGTTTCGCCCTCGGACTCGAGCAGGTGGCGGATGTGGGCCGCCTTTTCCGAGCGGGTCTCGGAACTCATGAGTTCACCACGACGACGTGCATCTCGGCCGGGCCGTGGACGCCCTGGACGATTTCGCCCATGTCGCCGGTCGCGCTCGGGCCCGTCACCAGCACCGCGTCGTCGGCGCCGGCGGCGAACGCCTCTGCCAGGCGGTCGAACCCTGCGGGCATGTCCGGGACGACGTCGCGGGCACGGACCACGGCGACGTGTCGTGTCGGCACCAGGCTCACAGAGCCCTCCTTGCGCTCGGAGGGGGTGATCACGACGGTCCCGTACTCCGCGACCGCGAGCGTACCCGCCGTGACGCCCGTCTCGGCCGCCCGGAGCTGGTCGGTCGAGGGGTCGACCGTCACGTCCGCGGGGAGATCGACGTTCTCGAACGGGAGCGCCGACGCCACCGTCTCGCCACGGCAGGCGTCGGCGACGGCGGCAGTCGCGTCGTCGGCCGACACGTGCGAAGTCTCGATGTCGGCGTCCGCCGCGGCGTCCCTGAACTGTGCGACGAGTTTGCCGGACGCAATCGCGCTCATCCGGCCCACCGCCACAGTGCGGCGCCTGGGTCGGGTCGGCGTCCCTGCCGGTGTCGCGTTTCCGTCATACCGCGAGGGGAAGGCCCCGCTGGGCATAAAACGCCCGGGATTTCCGAGGCTGTGAGGGAGTACAACGGCGGGTGGTCCTCGTCCTGTCCTGCAGGAAGACTCCTCCTCGGGCCGCACGCCAACCTGAGCGATACTCCCGACGGTTCGGGTTGTTATACTGTCGGGGCTGAAAATCAGAACTCCCGGTGAGCCCGCAGCTTCGGACGTGTGACGATCAACGGCCGACCTGCCGTGGATCCGACGTCCCGACCGTCGTTCCGTTCATCACCGCGGACTCGGGCACGGTCACGGTCTGTGTCCCGTTCGCGGTCGTCACGGTGTACGTGCTGGGGTGTGCAACCGTGACACTGTACGCGCCCGTTTCGTTCGTCGACGTACGGCGTTCGTACGTGAACGACGCGCCGGGTACGTCGACGTCGGCCGCGACGTCCACCGTCGTGTTCGGTGCCGCCGTCCCGCGAACGGTCGCGCCGGGGACGTACACGAAGGCCTTTCGCTGGCCGTTCGGGCTCACGTACAGCGCGCGAAAGCGGCCCAGGCCCGCGACGTCCCCGTTCCTGCTCCCGAGGCTGTCGTGCAACCGCGTGTGCATCATCTCGGGGTCGATGTCGCGGTTCTGTGTCACGATAAAGCGCACGCGGCCGGCGAGCATGGCGGTGGCCTCGTCGGACTCGGTCTGGGTCATGAATGGCCCGTAGTTCGACTGGGCGTAGCCATAGGAGCGGGAGTCGCCGTTCACGAAGTAGTTGTACAGCCGGTTTTTCCCCCACTCGCTGAAGACGTAACTCTCCCCGCGGGACTCCCAGCCCCGCTCGTCGGCGTAGTCGGACAGCCACGCGGCCGTCCGGTAGTCTGCGTCGTCGGTGGCGGCCTGCTGGACCTTGATCGCCGACTGCATGACCCCCAGTCCGCCCAGGAGCGCGAACAGAAAGAGCACCGCAACGACCGTCGAGGCGTCGGGCCGGCCCGGTGTCCAGGACGCGAACTCCCGATCTGTGGGCGAATCGGCGAAAGCGGGCGGGTCCCCGAGGTCGATCCGCGCGGCGACCCAGACGAACGCCACGCCGGCAAACAGTGCCGTGAAGAGTCCCAGTTGGCCCGTGAAGCGGACCTGGAACAGCGACAGGGCGAGAAAGTACCATCCGTAGCTGCAGGCGACCACCCACCGGGCCTCGTCGACTGCCCGCCGGGTCGCCCAGACGAGGACCGGCAGTGCGAGGAACAGGAAAAAGCCAAACAACAGGAGAAACCCGAGCGTGTCACCGCTGAACAGCGCCCGCGTCTCGACGATGTCGTCCGACCGGAAGATCCGGCCGAGCCCCCGGAGCAGTTCCGTGCGAAACTCCGGGAAAGCCGTCCACACGACCGCGGCGCCGGCGAAAGCCACGACGGCCTCCGCGGTTGCCAGTTCCTCGGCCTGTCGATCGAGTCGGAAGGCGAGTTCGCCGACGGCGACGACTGCAACAGCGCCGCCGAGAAGCAAGACCGGCGCAGCGGCAACGACTTCGGTGTGCCAGTCCAGCACACGGTGTCCGTAGAGTGTGAGAAGAGTGGCCAGGGCGAGTCCGGCGAGCATCGGGGTGTTCGCGGCCAGCGGCGACCGGCCGTTCCGGACGTCGACAAGCACCTCTGCTGTGGCCACGGCGCCGACGGGGACGATCATCAGCGGGCCGGCGTCCCAGGCCAGCGTCTGCGCGCCGACGCCGATCCCGAGGGCAAGCGCCGCGAGCCAGGTCCCGGGGGCGGCGAGGCCGTCGCGATCGGTCACGCCCGCCAGGGCGACGAGCGCAGTGGCCGTCAGCGTCAGCCAGACGTAGTCGAAGGCGTGGTGGTCGGCGAATCCCAGTGCGGTCCGGAGCGCGTGGCCTGGCATCGCTGCCAGGATCACGACCGTCGCGAGGGCGATCCGGCGGTCTGCGGTCAGCCGGATGGTCAGCCAGTACAGGAGAACACCGGTCAGGATCGCGGAGACGACGGGGTAGACAGCGAGGACGGCCCCCGCGGCGTCGGGGCCGCCGAACACACTGGTGATCCGTGCGAGCGTGGCCACCAGCAGGGGTTCGCCCTTCGTGATGCCGGCCGGGAGTTGCGTGGTCTCGCCGGTCGCGAGCGACTGTTCGACCCAGTACAGGTAGAAGTAGGGGTCGTTCCCCGAGAGAACGACGTCGCCGTCGCGGAACACTGCTGGGGCGATGAACGAGCGCAGGAGGGCCACAAACACGAGCACGCCCCCGAGCATGCCGGCAGCGCGGGCGTCGATTTCGGGAAACGAGACGTCCAGTTCGGGGACCGAGGCGTCGGGAGACGGTACTGTGCTGTCGGGCGCCGGAGAAGTATCGGCTGCCGGGTCGCCGGCGAGCGCCCGCCGCACGGCCTCGGAGTCGGCAAGACGGTACTCGCCGTCGGTTTTCTCGACGACGCCCCGGGCGACGAGTTCGCCGAAGGCACCCGAGTCGACGGGGACGTCGTCGAACGTCCAGGTGTCGGCGTCCTCGTCGACGGCGAGGAGAGCCGCCAGCGGAGATTCGAGGTCGGGCCGGTCCGCGAGGAGGTCCGCGACCCGGCCGTCGTCACTCATAGTCGAGGGCTTGGCGGGTCATCTGTTAAACCCCTCGGGATCGCTCGCCGCGAGACCTGCCCGGGAGTGATACTCCCCGCTGTAAGTCTCTCGAGAATTTCGCCACCCCGGGTGGGGAATCTCTTGTCTCAGTTACAGCCGACAGTATGACCTGTCGAGTATCGGGGACGGTTCACGACCGTACCGTGGCTACTGGCGTACACGGGGGATGTCGGGGGCGTCGCGGCCGCGCTCCGAGGGGCGTTCGATCCGGCACTGACTTACAGCAATCACTCTCATACTGCTGGCTGTAACTGTTTTAAGATATCCGTGACCCCGGGGTCGCGAAATTCGTTTACAGACTTACAGCCGGCAGTATCAGGAGGGAGACTCGCCGACACTATCGTATTCCCAGATCAGATCCACGTACCGCTTCATGCCCGCGACCAAGGAGGGATTCTCTGTGAGAGCGGCCTGGCGCATCTGTAGTGGCACATCAGGTTGTTCTACGAGAAAAATCGATTTGCCGGTTTCGTAGTCGAGACTCGGGTCGACGATAGTACCTCGCAACGGCAACCGTTCGTTACTGAAGCGAAACGTCACGCCGTCGTAGGTGGCGAGTTGGGCGACGATTTCCCGCTGGATTTCTCGATTGTGCTCGCCAAGGTGCCGAGGGTGCAAGAGGAGTACACGGACCGGGATGTCCCGGTCGACCGCGTCATCGAACGCAGGTTGTATTTCGGGGAAGTACTCGAAACTCTTCGTGGCGACGAGTACCTGCCGGGTGGAGTCGCGGTAGAGATTTTTCGTTTCGGTCTCACTCGGTTCACCGACGTCGATGACGTGAAACAGTTCCTCGGCTGGTCTGACGTCCTCGCTGGCCTGCTCGTAGAGCGGTTCGAACGTCTCGAGGAAATCGTCGGCGAGGTCATCGACTTCCCGACAGTACGTCTCGTATTCGTGTCTCCGGTTTTTTTTCGCCCGGGCGAGGATCTCCTTCGGGGGTTTTGGCTGATACTCCTTGGGCCGTTTCGGAAAGATCCTGACAAACCCCCGATCGGCGAGTGAGTCCAGCACCGTGTAGATCCGTGCCTGTGGGATGTCGGTCGCGTCGACGAGATTCGGTGCTGTCGTTCGACCGAGTTCGAGCAACGCCTGGAGAGCGATTGCTTCGTACTCTTTGAGATCGAGTTTTTCGAGGAGATACTCAGTATCGCGTGAAGTCATAGACTGATAAAACTCCGCAAGTGTCTTAATTACACCTGCATTCGTATTCGGTTTAGACGTGTATACCACGCTCTGGCGGTTCGAGTACCCCGACACCCGAGTCAACCCGTACCGGCAGTGCAGTTAACTGTCTGCAGGCACTGTGACACAACGCACTATGTGCCATGGATACGAGGGCCGTGACTGGTCCTACACCAGTGAGGAAGAATCGGAAGAAGAAACCGACGCACCGTCCTTTCTCAACGACGAGGCGGCCGACGACGTGGAAATCCTGACTGACGGCGGCGACGAGGACGAGTAGTTCGGCCGTCGGCCTTCCAGAACTGTCATACCAGGTGTAGTTCGACCCCGAACAGGGGCCGAACTCACGACGTTGAACTGCACTGATACTACCCGGAACAGTCCTGCTGAGTGTCGTAATCGAACTCTCGAAGAATAACACCGTTCGATCAGTGTGGGTTCTGATAGTGATTGTTGTAACTGTGTACCGGTCCGACCGTACGCCGTCGTGCGGTCGATCCGGCACTGACTTACAGCAGTATGAAACACTGCGTTTCCAGAAACACCCCAGTCACGTTTTTACTGCTCGCCACAGAATCACTGATGGGGTCGGCTATACCAACGTGAAGATATTCGACACTTCTGGGTGTCGACACTGCTCACGCGCCTGTAGCCGACAGTACTATCACAAACATCGTTCGACAGCGGTACCTGACCCTCGCGCTGGTTGCCGGGCTGTTCAGTGCGACGTTCCCGGGAGACGCACTCGGTGTATTCACTGTTGCCGGGGGAGTCGTATTCGTTCCCGGCGACGCCGCACTCGTTGGCGGCGTCGGTGCCGCATATCTCGGGTATCGGCACGACGGCCTCGTCGTCGCCTGGTTCGGGATGTACGCCGCACTGCTCGGGTACAGTGCCGACCACTCCCTGCTGGGCCTGTCGGGACGCTCACCGGTCGAACGGGTCAGTGCACTCCTCCAACTCGACGGACTGGTGTTTCTCGGTGTCGAAGCACTCGTTCTCGGAACGCTGGCGTTTCTTCTGGGTGTCTGTTGTGAACGGGGAGTCGCAGTCGTGCACGACGCGTTCGGAGACACATATCCCAGGTAGCACTCCCGCTGCCACCGGCGCGGTCGTCGGCGAGACAACCAGTTCCTGTTACCCGGAGGTGAGATGGAGTTAACCGGTTCGGGCCCGTCTGGTCTCTCGTGAGACGCTGTGACTGACTCCAAACCAGACCTCTCCGCGCCGGAACTGACGTCAGACGATTTCCTCCGTATCGAGGACCCGTACTTTACCACAGACACGGTCGCAGTGGTGACTGGCGCCGCCTCCGGGATCGGACGCGCGACTGCAGCGGCGCTCGCTGCGAACGGCCTGACCGTCGTCGGTGTAGACATCGACGAGGAGGGACTGGCCGGGACCGCGGACATCGTCGACCGGGTTACAGGCGGACGGTTCGTCGGGGCGCCGACCGACCTGACCGACGACGGGGAAGTCGAGGCGGCCGTCGAGGCGGCCACCGGGGAGGGCACACTGCGGTTCGTCGCCAACATTGCCGGGATGCAACACATCGCGAGCCTCCCGGAGTTCCCCATGGAAAAGTACGATCTGCTGACCGACGTGATGCTCCGGGCGCCGTTCAAGACGGCACAGGCGGTGATGCCCCACATCCAGGGGACCGACGACGGCGTCGGCGCGGTCGCCAACATGTCGTCGGTCCACGGCCACTACGCGACCAAGGACAAGCCCGCCTACATCACCGCCAAGCACGGTATCACCGGCCTGACCCGCGCGATCGCCGCCGAGGGCGAGGGGACGCTCCGGTCGTTCTCGGTCAGCGTCGGCTACGTCCTGACGCCGCTGATGGTCGACCAGATCGAGGACACCGCACGGGAGCGGGGTCTCTCCGAGCAGGAAGTGATCGAGGACGTGATGCTCGGCCAGGCGCGCACGAAAGACCTGATGACGCCAGCGGAAGTGGCCAACCTGTTCGTGTTCGGATTCTCCGAGCACGCCTCCCACCTCAACGGCGCCGACCTGCTGTTCGACGGCGGGTACACCCACACGTATGAGTGACCAGGCGGGAAACCGGACCGGAAACGCTGGCGGGGACCCGACCCGGATCGCGATCGCCTGCCAGGGCGGCGGGAGTCACACCGCGTTCACCTGCGGGGTTCTGCGGACGCTGCTGGCCGAGTGGGACGACCGCCACGACCTCGTCGGCATCAGCGGGGCGTCCGGGGGGGCGTTCAACGCGCTCGCGGCCTGGTACGGCCTCGTCACGGACGGGCCCGGGAAGGCCAGGGAGATCGTCGGGCGGATCTGGGACGACATAGCGGCCGACGGCCCGGGGGACCGGTGGCTGAACGACTGGGTCCGCACGGTGACGCGCATGGAGAGCGCCGGGTTCGCGATCCCGTCAGTCAGCCCCTACCAGGTACCCGGTCGCGAGGTCGGGAAGCAGCGCATCAGGACCGTCCTGGAGCGGCACATCGACTTCGACTCGATTCCGGATCTGTGCGGGAACGCGCCGGAACTGGTCGTCGGGGCCGTCGACGTCAACGCCGGCGTCTTCGAGACGTTCACCAACGAGGACGTCACCGTCGAGGCGGTGCTGGCCTCGGCGGCCGTCCCGAACCTCTTCGAGGCCGTCGAGATCGACGACCACATCCACTGGGACGGCCTCTTCTCCCAGAACCCGCCCGTCAGAGACCTGATGTACCGCCCGCCCGGGCAGAAACCGGAGGAACTGTGGGTCATCCAGGTCAACCCCCAGACCTTCGAGGGCGAACCCTCCACCACCGAGGTCATCGCTGACCGCCGGAACGAACTCTCCGGGAACATCTCGCTGAACCAGGAGCTCCGGTTCGTCGAGCAGGTCAACGAGTGGATCGACGCAGGCAGACTCCCGACCGGGGAGTTCGTCAGGACAGACATCCGCCGGATTGAGATGGGCAAGCGGTTCCACTGCTCGACGAAGGTCGACCGCGACCCGGAGTTCCTCGACGAACTCCGGGACCTGGGCGCCCGCCGCGCCCGGGAGTTCCTGGAGGCACGCGAGGGGTCGTGATACCGCCGGCCGTGACCCGTGGGGATACGACCCTGCGGCCGGGATCCGCTCGCGCGCCTGCAGCCAGGAGTCTCGGACGGATCAGCGCAAGTCAGTGCCGGATCGATCGCACGCAGTCGCGCGGTCGCACCGGTACACGGGGAGGGCAATCACTGTCAGTCGAACCTGGAGGGGCCGGCGCGGCGCCCGGCAGACGCGCTGCTTCGCTGGCGCCGGTAGCCGCGGTAGAGCAGACCCAGGAGGGCACCGAACCCGAGCAGGAAGACCGCAACGTCGATCACTCGCCCGACAACCGGGAGCAGCGACAGGAGGCCAACGCCGACGACACCTGCGGCCAGCGCGGCCCAGCGGCTCTCGATGTCGGTGTAGCTCAGGGCCCACGCGCCGACGGCGTACTCGGCGAGCGGGACCGAGAGGAACACGAGCAGTCCGGTCGCCATCAGGCCCAGCAGCGCGAGCGGGAGGCCGACGACCGTGACGGCAAGGAGCCCGACCACGACGGGGATTCCAACCAGGCCGGCCAGCCCGGTCCCGCCCGACCTGAGCGGGTGTTCGCGCACGTCGGCGGCGACCGCCGCGGCGGTCTCGGGGAAGGCGACGAGCAGGACGGCGCCGATCACCAGCGTCGCCAGCACGAGGTAGAGATCGACGAGGACGCCGGCCGGGCCGGCGAGGAAGTCGGCAGCCCCCGCGTCCACCGAGAGGTTGTCGACGGCGGAAACCTGCCCGCCGACTGACGCGCCGTCGGCACTCTCGAACTCGGCGTCGCTGCTGTACTCGACGGCTCCGGCGACGGACGCCGTCTCCGCGAGTTCGAGGCGCTGGACGGCAGCCTTCACGTTGCCCTCGACGGTACCCGCGACGACGAGGCTGCCGGCGGCCACCGTGACGTCGCCCCCGACGACGGCCCCGGGACCGACCGTGACCGAGCCGGACGCGCTCTCGACGTCACCCTCGACGGTGCCGCGGACGGCCACGCTTCCGGCGGACGCCTGGAGGTCGCCCGTCACTGTGCCGGACTCCTCGACGACGACCGTGCCAGCGTAGCCGCGCAGGTTCCCGTCGACGGTCCCGCGGACCACGACCGTCCCCCCGGCAGCCCGGAGGTCGCCCACCGCCTCGCCCTCCTCGACGACGACGCTGCCGCCCGCCTGTGTCGACTGTGCTGCCGCGACGCCGGTCGTCCCGGTGACGAGAACCGCTACCAGTACCAGTCTGGTCAGCGCGCGTCTGGTGTCCATGTTCCTACCGAGAACGATCCGGGAAATAAAAGCAGTCGTCCTGTTTCGGGCCGAGCAACCGGGCTCGCCGGCCCGGCTGGTCCAGGGGTGGGAACAGGCCGGCGGGTTGCTCTCGAGTATGTTTCCCCCGGAACTCGGGCCAGACAGACGCGAACTGCTCGTCGAGGGGATGGTCGAGAGCGTCGCCATGGCCGTCGTCGCGACCGTCATCGGCGTGGCCATCAGCCTCCCCGTGGCGTTCATGGCCGCCGAGAACCTCGCGCCCGGGCCCGTCTACTACACCGGCCGCGGCCTGATCACCGTCTCGCGCGCGTTCCACGAACTCATCGTGGCGATCATCGTCGTCAAGGCGGTCGGGTTCGGCGCCCTCGCCGGCGTCATCGCCCTCTCGTTCAAGACGATCGGCTTCTTCGCGAAGCTGCTGGCCGAGGAGATCGAGGATATCGACGCCGGACAGATGGACGCGGTCCGAGCGACCGGCGCCAACGGGCTCCAGACACTCCTGTTTGGGGTCGTCCCGCAGGTGATCCCGCGGATCGTCGGTCTCTCGATCTACCGGTGGGACATCAACGTCCGGGCCTCGACCATCATCGGGTTCGTCGGCGCCGGCGGCGTCGGCGTCGAACTCAACTCCGCGATCAACTTCTTTGCCTGGCCGCGGGTGTTCGTGATCCTGCTCGCCATCCTCGGGATCGTGATCTTCAGCGAGGTCACCTCGGCGTACCTCCGCCGGAAGGCCCGCTGACCCGGCGACGCCCGCGCCCGGCGCTCACGCCACGAACGCGACGGTCAGTGCCGCGGCGGCGACCCCCGCGGTGACGAGGACAGCGGTCGCGGCGGCGACGGGGCGGGCAATCGAGCGGTCAAGCGAGACCGCGAGGCCGAGTTTGACGAGGATGCTCCCGGTGACTGCGGCGATGATCCCGCCGGCTGCCACGTCGGGGGCGAGCTGCCCGGACTCGACGAGCAAGACGACCGACGTGGTGACGGCGCCACTGGAGACCAGCCCGCCCAGGAAACTGGAGACCAGAAAGCCCGAAGCGCCATAGAGGCTCCGGGCGGTCGCCGAGACGAGGAGCACCAGCAGGAACAGGACGCCGAAGTTCAGTGCCGTCCGCAGGTTGAAGGGGGAGTCGAACTCGACCTCGAAGTCGGTGTCCCAGTCGCTGACGACGTACGAGAGGACGATCCCGACGGCGACGATGGTCACGAGCGGGGCGCCGACGTCGACCGCGAGGTCGGGGACGAACGCGAGGACGATGAACATGTCCCGGGTGGCCATGGCGGCGTTGGCCAGCAGGACGGCCCCGACGGCGATGTTGGCGAAGCCGTCCTGCCCGCGCGAGCGGGAGGCGATCTCGCCGATGACCGCCGCGGAGTTGACCAGCCCGCCGAAGAAGCTCGTGATGGCGATCCCCCGGGCGCCGTAGCGCTTGACCACCAGGTAGTTGGCGAACCCGACGGCGCTGACCGCGACGACCAGCAGCCAGATCGTCCGGGGATCGATCGTCCCGCTCGGGCCGAACGACTCGCTGGGCAACAGCGGGAACACCACGAACGCCAGGAGGCCAAACTCCAGTGCGCTCTGGATCTCGTCTTTCGAGAGGTTCCTGGCGAACCTGTGCAGTTCCCGCCGCAGAACCAGGAGCAGCGACGTGAAGATGACGACGATGGTTCCGGTCTGGTAGAACCCCTTGCCGACGAGCACCCCGACACCGTAGGCCAGCACCATCGAGGACGCTGTCGTGAGCAGGTAATTCTCGTCGCCGGAGAGCAGGCCCCGGACCGCGAACGCGCTCCCCTGGACGACCACCAGCGCCCCCCCGAGCATCAGCAACACCGACTCGTCGGCGATCGTCAGCACCGTCGCCACGATGGTGATGATGCTGAACGTGCGGAACCCGGCGGGTTTCTGCGACCACTCCCGCTCGATCCCGAGCAGGCTCCCCAGCACTGTCGCGAACACGATCTTCATCACGTTCGGGTAGGTCGACAGGAGGTACTCCGGGCTGAACTCGATCGCCTGCCCGACCCAGAGCGGAACCGACATTCTGCTGTGGCTCCTTCTCTATATATTAGTATATACCCATATATAAATTACGGGAGTATCGAGGAGAAAGCCTCGCGCTTCAGCGCTGTCTCTTACCCACAAATCGAGTCGCTATCGAGATCGATGAACCCGACTGAAAATCCCGATATCTACAGATGAAACACCTTATGGAACGATTTTGCCTATCTCGTTTACCCGCATTCAGTAACCCCCCACCGCCGGTATCACCGCCTGAATCGCTCCTCCCCTCGAACTTCCGAGTACAGATCGGGTTCGACAGCGTCTGAAACGGTTGTTTGGGGCTCGGTGAACTTATGGGTAAGAGACAGCCGTTCACCGCGGGGAGGAGGTC
>CAZUVE010000007.1:0-37835 GCA_964623735.1 uncultured Halobacteriales archaeon
AGCGCGAGGGGGCTTTCTACACCTAATTTCCTCAATTTCTTTCCTTGATCACTATACGGGAAGCCTCGGGGCGACCCCGAGGCAGTTCACTCTCCTGTCCGGCCCACGACGATCACGTAGGCGTCGTCCGACCGCCGACGCGGCACCTCCTCGACGGTCTCGACCTCGAAGCCCGCCTCGGCGACCAGCGCCGGCCAGTAGACGGCGGGATCCTGTGACGACCCCTCGTGGGTGATCGGAATCTCGAGGACTCCAACTGCGCCGCCGGGCGCGCAGGCGCGGCGGAGTTCCTCGAGCGTCGCGAGCGCGTCTCCCCGGGAGAGGTCGTGCAACAGGCGACAGGCAGTGACGACATCCTGTGAGCCAGTTGCGACGGGCACACGCGTGGCGTCGCCACGCACCATCGCGGCGTCGAGTCCGGCCTCGGCGGCGTTCCTGGCCGCGAGGCGGGGACCGTTGCCCAGGACAACGCGGTCGTCGAAGACGTCGAGACCGACGACCCGACACCCCTCGGGCACCAGGCCGGCGAAGCCGACGAACGACCGACCCGTGCCGCAGCCGACGTCGAGCCACGACTCCGCGCCGCCTGTCGGCAGTGCCCGGGCGAGCGCTTCGTACTTGTAGTGTTCGACGACCCACGGCGCCGGGTTGCACAGGGCGTTGAGCGCACTCCCGCCGCGGTGGAGCGCCCAGCCGACGCCCAGGACGCCGGCGGCCTGTCGCCACCGGGAGCGCGACTTGCCGACGGCGAGGGCGACGGCGCCGACGGCGAGCGCCCGGAGGAGCCGTTCGAGTCGAACCCGCCAGTGGTACAGTCCAAAGAAGTACACGCTGTGTGGGTCAGGACTCCTCGACGCGGTCCGCGTACGCCGCGATGGCCTCGTCCGCGGTGTCCAGGAACTCGTTCGTCCACGCCTCGCCGGGCTCCACCGACCCGTCGAGCAGGTCAGTCTCGGCGAGGGTGGCACCGAGTGTCTCCCACCGCGACGGCTCGTGGTGCCCCCAGCCCTCCTGTCTGACGGCCCCCGTGAACTGGAGGTCCCTCGCAGCGGTCTCGAATTTCAGTCGCTCGACGTCGCGTCGCCGCTCGAGAGTGGCGTTGCGCGCGACCAGCACGTCGATGGCAGCGCCGGGTTCGCTCGTAGCGGCCGCCCAGCCCCGCGCGGTCGCACGGAGGAACGCGCGCACCACCTCGGACCGGTCGGCGGCCATCTCGCGGTTGGTCACGAGTGTCATGCCGTAGATGTCGAGGTACTCGCCGATGGGGAGTTCGTGAGCCTGGCGGCCGTGTTCCCACTGGAGTTCGGTGCCGTTCGTGACCACGCCGACCGCCGCGTCGACCTCGCCGTCGAGCAACTGGTGCTGGACACGGTGGTGCGTGTTCGGGTCGACCTCGAGGAGGTCGACGTCGTCGGCGACGCCCGCGTTCTCGAGCAGTTGTGCCGTCAGGATGCGCGTCTTCGTCGCCGAGGGTGCGACGACCCGGCCGGCGAGCTGTTCCGGCTCCTCGAGCGGGCCGCCGAAGACGTCCTCGAGCGTATAGATCGCTGCCGGCGTCTTGCCGGTCACCGCGGCGACGGCGAGGGGATCGTGGCCCTCGCTGCGGACCGCGAGCACCGCGCTCGCCCCGGCGAGGCCGATGTCGGCGCGGCCGCGGGCGGCCTGTTCGGCCGCGAAGGGCGAGCCGTGTCCTTCGATGAACTGCACGTCGAGCCCCTCGTCCTCGTAGAGGCCCCGGTCGCGGGCGAGGAAGTACGGGGCCTGGAAGCCGTTTGGCTCCCAGTTGAGCTGGAAGCCGACAGTGTCGGTCATCTGTCGGGCCGGAACGTCCCCCCCGGGATGGCGTCGACGCCCAGTGCCTCGGGGCCGGCGACGTCGAGCAGGTACTCGAAGAGCCGCTCCATCCCGGCGATTGTCTCGTCGTTCCAGTCCCTGACGACCATGTCGCGCCAGCCGTCGCGAACGGCCCGGACGATGGCCGGGTCGTCGTACGTCATCAGCTTCTCGCCGATGTCTTCCCAGAGTTCGTCATCCTCGAGGAGCCGGTCGACCACGTCGCGGTAGGCACCCCTGAACCCCTCCACGGTTGCGGGGTTCTCCGCGAGGAACGCCTCGCTGGTCAGGAACGTCGAGACCGGGAGGCGGTTGTCTGTCTCCGAGAGGCGCTGGACGAGGTCGGCGACCGGGAGGACCTCGTGGTAGGGGCCGCGCTCGGTGATCTCGGGGACGATCGGCCAGAACTGGAGGACGGCGTCGACCTCGCCGTCGTGGAGCAGCTCCGTGAGACCCACCTTCGATCCGGCCTCGACGGGCGTGGCCTCCTCGTCGGGGTCGAAGCCGTGGTACTCCCGGCAGGCCGCGCGCACGAGGATCCAGTTCTTGTCGAGGCGACGGACCACGCCGATGCGGTGGCCCGGCAGGTCGGTCAGCCCCTCGATGTCGGTGTCGTCGGGGGCGACGAGGCCGCCGACGGTCCGGCCGTAGGGGTGGATTGCGACGATGGGTGCGCCCTCGGCGCGCTCGCGGGCCGTCGAGATGTAGTCGATGTCGATCAGGTCGGCCTCGCCGTCCTGGAGGCGGGCCTCGACGGTCTCCATACCGCCCTCGAGTTCGTCCGAGACCAGTTCGACGTCGAGGTGGAAGCCGTGCTCGTGGTCCAGCCCGAGGCGCTTGATCGTGTACAGCATGTACCGGGGACTGCCGTTGTGCTCGAAGCGGGCGCGCGCCACGGGCAGGTCGTCCGGGGAGCCGTGGACCGCGTCGAGCACGGCCTGCTGTGACTCGATGGACATCAGCCCAACCGGGCGACGATGGCCCCGATGTCGGCGTCGTCGTCGATCAACTCGCGGTTCTTCATCCACTCCAGCTGGTCGCCGAGGTCGGCCGTCTCGGCCGGATCCGGCGTCTCGTACTCCGGCACCTCGATACCTTCGCGCAACTCCTCGAGGTCGACACCCGCGAAGAGTTCCGGCGCCACCGCCAGTTCCTCCTCGAGCATCTCGAGGTATCGGTCCCGGTAGGCCTCGGGGTTGGCGTTGATCTCGTCGACGGCCCGCTGGTAGGCCCGCATGAACGCGTCGACGTCGTCGCCGTCGATGTGGTCGGCGCCGACCACGCCCATGTGGTTCTCGTACTCGAGGACCCGCTGGAAGCCCAGATGTTCGGCCAGCGTCGAGTGCGGTTCCAGCAGCGTGACGGCCGTCACCTCGCCGTCCCGCAGTGCCTCCAGGCGGTCGGTCGGCATCCCGGCGTGTTCCAGCCGGACCTCGGAGGGAGCCACGTGCTCCTCGAGCGCCCGGCGGGCGGTGTACTCCTGTCCGGTTCGCATGTTGACGCCGACGGGTTCGCCGGCGAGGTCGGCCGCCCTCTCGACGCCCGTCCCGGGCCGGGTGAACACGGCATAGGGCTGGTCGGCGAAGGTTCCCTTCGCGACGATCCGGCCGTCACCCATGTCCCAGGTCCGCTTGAGGCTCTCCCACTTGCAGACCGGGTAGAGGTCGACCTCGTGGTCGCCGGTCAACGTCTCCTCGGCCGGGATGTACTTCCAGTCGACCTCTTCGCGGTCGCGTTCGACCAGTTCCACGTCCAGTCCCTCCTCCGCGAAGTACCCCCGCTCGCTCGCCACGCGCTGTGGCAACATGAACGAGAACGGGAGGTGGAACAGTCTGGTGGTCTCTGCCATGTCTATTGGCTGATGGAAGCGACACAATTTAAAAATACCGAGGAAACCTTTATCAATGGGGCGACAGCCGATCCGGCAACCGTCTACAGCAATCTGTCTCATACGGATCGCTGTCAGTCAGTGCCGGATCGATCGTACGCTGTCGTGCGGTCGTACTGGGACACAGTTACAGCAGTCCGTATCATAGTGTTTCGTGTGACTGTGTACCGGTGCCTCACCACCTCGGGGTGGTGAGAGACCGGTACGGACTCACACGAAACACTATCAGTGGTCGGGCTCGTCCCGGGGCAGGTCGCCGATCCGTCCGGAGTAGGAGGAGTGGTCCGGATCCCCGGAGATGGGTGACACCTCCTCGAGCGCGCGCTCGAAGTGCTCTCCGGTGAGCACGATCGTGCCGGGACAGTCAGTGTCCCCTTCGACGAACTCGCGGACGGCGACCGACGCCGCCTCCCGACAGACGGCTTCGATATCGGCGCCGACGAACCCCTCGGTCCGGGACGCGAGATCGTCGAGATCGACGTCGTCACGCAGCGGTCTGTCGGCCGTATGGACCGCAAAGATGTCGCGACGCGCGGACTCGTCGGGGACGCCCGCCTCGATCTGTCGGTCGAACCGGCCCGGGCGCAACAGGGCGTCGTCCAGCAGATCCGGCCGGTTTGTCGTCGCGACGACGGCGACGTTCTTGAGATCCTCGAGGCCGTCGAGTTCGGTCAGCAGCTGCGAGACGACGCGCTCGCCGACGCCCGCGTCCCCCGTTCCGCGACCCCGCTCGCCAGCGAGCGCGTCGATCTCGTCGAAGAAGACCACGGTCGGGGCGTTCTCGCGGGCCTTCGCGAACACCTCCCGGACGCCCCGCTCGGACTCGCCGACGTACTTGTTGAGGAGTTCGGGGCCCTTGAGGGAGATGAAGTTGCTCTCGGCCTCGTTGGCGACGGCCTTCGCCAGCAGCGTCTTGCCCGTGCCGGGCGGGCCGTAGAGCAGGACGCCGGTGGCCGGATCGAGCGACACGCGCTCGAAGGCGCCGGCGTATTCGAGCGGCCACTGGACGGTCTCCCGGAGTTGCCGCTTTGCGTCGTCGAGCCCGCCGACGTCGTCCCAGCCGACGTCCGGAATCTCGACGAACACCTCCCGGAGGGCAGACGGTTCCGTCGATCGGAGCGCACCCTCGACGTCCGCTCCGGTGACAGTGACCGAGTCGAAGACGCCCGGGTCGAACTCGTCGGTGCCGAGGTCGCGGGTCTCTTCGACTCGGCGGAGCGCCCCCATCGCGCTCTCGGTGACGAGGTTCGCGAGGTCGGCGCCGACGAACCCGTGCGTGCGCTGGGCGACCGCGTCGAGGTCCACGTCCTCGCCGAGCGGCACCTGGCGGGTGTGGATCTCCAGGATCTCCCGCCGCCCGTCCCGGTCGGGTACGCCGAGTTCGATCTCCCGGTCGAACCGGCCGGCCCGCCGCAGGGCCGGGTCGATCGCCTCGACCTGGCTCGTCTCGCCGATCACGACGCACCCCTCCCGATCCCGGAGTTCCTCCAGAAGCGAGAGCAGTTGCGCCACGATCCACTGCTGGAGGTCGCTCCCGCGCTCCCCGTCGCCCGCGATCGAATCGAGGTCGTCGACGAAGACGATCGCGGGTTCGGACTCCGGCAGGTCCACGAACCCCTCTCCGTCGTCGCGGTCTGCGTCGAAGTGTTGTGCGACGAGTTCGCGTCCCGACACGGTCCGGAAGTGCGCGTCGGTTTCGGTTGCGATCGCGTTCACCAGCAACGACTTCCCGGTTCCCGGCGGGCCGTGGATCAACACACCAGTCGGCGGATCGATCCCGAGCGATCCGAACAGCTTCGGGTGTCGCATCGGGAGTTCGACCAGTTCCCGGACCTGTTCGAGTGCCTCTTCGAGTCCCCCGATGTCGGCGTACGTGGTTCCGATCGGACCTGCACCGTCGGGACCGTCGTCGATCGTGATCTCGCCGACCGACCGCGGAGAGACCGAGATCTTCGTCCAGTCCCGGACGACCACCGTCTCGGCTGGTTCGGTGTCGAGGATCCGAACCGGAATCACGTCGGCGGCGCCGGCCTCGGGCGTCAACAGGAGCGTCTGCCCTTCGACGACTGGTTGGCTGATGAGCCTCTCGCGCAGGTACAGCGCCAGGTTGTCCTCGACGTCGAGGTCCGCGGGGAGCCCGACCGTGATCCGCTCGGCCGACTCGGCCTGCGTTCGCTCGATTGCAACCTCCTCCTCTGCGGGGACGCCGAGGCTGCGTCGGAGCCGGTCGTCGAGTCGGATGGTTCCGGTCTCGACGTCGCCCGGCATCACCTGAGCGACCCCCTTCCGCTGTCCCCCTTCGAGCACGACGTGATCACCGCTATCGAGCCCCAGACAATCCATCGTGCCGCGAGCGAGGGTGGCCAGTCCGGCACCGACCCCTCCCTCGCGTTGCCGTCCGACCGTGAGTTGCATGTCGGTGTGCCATGGCCCCCGACACTCATAAACGCTCCTACCGGACGGTTGCATTCCCCCAGTACCCCCGGACCGGTAAAACGGTACAACCGACCCTGTGAAAGTTGTTTCCATTTGAAATATCTACTCAAACTGATATTAAACGACAGTTATAAATCGTCTCCTCGTGAACCTCCCCGCTGGTGGTTCAATGGTAGGCGTTGACAGACCCCAGGTGACGCCCGAAGAGCAGCGTGAACTCGCCGAGACGCTCGGTGTCAGTGACGTTCTCGTCGAGGAGTCGTCGATAGACGAGCTCCGGGAGGAAGTCACGCCGAGCACGACCGGGGACTTTGCGCTGCCCCGGAAGGCAATCCGACAGGAGTTGGAGGGGCAACTTGACGCCGACCTGCTCGCGGAGGAGCTCTCGGCGCTCGCAGACCGGATCCAGCGGATCCCGGAGGTCCGGGCGACGGGGATCCCGGACGGGGAGAAAGAACCCGAGCACCTCTACCGCGAGCTCGCCGAACCGGGCTGGCGCGTCTACGACCACCTGCTCGATGTCGGCTTCTTCGAGGGCGTAGACTGGAACATGCCACGGTTCACCCCCGAGGTCATCTCGGACACGGCCCGGGAACTGATTCGATCGGATCCGCTGACGGCGGAGCTCGCGGACGCCGGGTTCGACGAGGCGGAACTGACCGCGATGGCCTCCGACGTGACGAACAACGATCGGCAGCTTTCGCGGTGGGTGCCGGCGTCGGACATTCCGGCGGGCGTCGAGTTCGACGTCGACCACGTCCCGCCGCTCCATCAGCGCGCGATGGGAGGGTCGTTGCTGTGGATCAAGAACCTGGACGTCCACCTCTGGCAAAAGCAGGTCCTCGTGACCGACGGGATACTCGACGACGCCGCCTGGGAGGTCAAGGCGATGCTGGGAGGTCTGTACCTGTTGACGCGTGCGGCGCTCGAAATCGCCGGGGACAACGACGAGACGCTCACCGACGACCAGTTCACAGCAGCGCTCACGGCGAGTGCCGCGATCATGATCGTCAACCAGGAGGCGGTCTGTCAGGACGCGTACCGCATCACAGAGGAAATGCGTGCCTCGAGCAACGCACGATAAACACACCGCTCGAAACAACAGACAATGGCAATCGAGGAAGACAGGGCCGTTCAGGCCGCACAGGACACAGTCGTTCGCGAAACCGACAACGGGTATCGGGTGCTCGGCGCACCCGAGAAGTCCGTCACACACCAGCACGACGTCGACCGGATTCCGGAGCACGACATCACGCAGGAGATGCTGAGCAACTCCGCAGAGAACCCGGAAGCGTGGCTCATGTACGGCGGGGGCTACAAGCAACACCGGTACACGACCGCCGACGTAATCACGAAGGACAACCTCGACAACCTCGAACTCGAGTACGAGATGGAGGTCGGCGCGGGTTCGAGCATGGAGGGTACGCCGGTAATCGTGCCCGGCGACCCGCCGGTGATGTACCAGTCCAACGGACCCAACCACGTCAAGGCAATCGACGCCCGCGAGGGTGACGTCCTCTGGAGTTACACCTACGCGGTCCCCTCCGACGTCGTGTTGTGCTGTGACGACAACAACCGCGGGGTCGCCGTCTGGCAGGACATGGTCTACATGACGACGCTGGACTCCGGCGTTGTCGCCCTGGACCGGTACACCGGCGAGGAGCAGTGGTACACCTCCACCGCCGACCACGAGCGGGGGTACTCCGCGACGTGGGCGCCGATCGTCCACGACGGCACCCTCTACACGGGGAGTGCCGGCGGCGAGTACGGCGTCCGCGGCTTCCACACGGCGCTGGACGCCGAGACCGGCGAGCAGGAGTGGTTCACCCACACCAATCCCGAGGAGGAGTGGGTCGGCGACTCGATCAACCAGTCCGCCGGGACGAACTGGATGACCGCCACCTACGACGAGAAGCGGGACACCCTCTATCTGCCCATCGGCAACCCGGGACCGGACTTCGACGGCTCCGTCCGGCCGGGCCCGAACCGCAACACCTGCGGGACGCTGGCGCTGGACGCCGAGACCGGCGAGCGGCTCTGGTTCCACCAGGAGTCGCCCCACGACGTCTGGGACTACGACTCGGCGTGTCCGCGCGTCTACATCGAGGACACGGAGTTCTCCCACCGCGACGAGACCAGAGACGTCGTGGTCGACGCCGGCAAGACGGCCTGGTCGTACACGGTCGACGCCGAGACCGGCCGGCTCATCGAGCGGAGCGACCCCGGCGTCCAGCAGCTGAACATGTTCAGCATGATCCCGCACATCGACGAGGGTCGCCGCGGCACGTTCATGCCCGGCGGGATGGGCGGCAACGACTGGCAGCCCCCCACCTACTGCCACGAGACCGGCCTCATCTACTACAAGATGCACAACAACGCCCAGGAGGCGTGGTGGCGCTACGAGGAGTTCGAGGAGGGCCGCAAGTACTGGGGCGGCATCCTCGAGGACGAGACCGAGGCGATGCCCGACGAGTACAACGACCACATCGGCGCCATCGTCGCTGTCGACCCGGCGACGGGCAAGCGCGTCTGGCGGGACTGGACCGACAGCGACATCTACCTCTGGGGTGGTTCCATGTCGACGACGACCGGCCTCGTCTTCGCCGGCACGCAGAACGGCACCCTCATCGCCTACGACGGCGAGACCGGCGACCGCCTCTGGGAGTACGACTGCGGCGACGCCGCCCTCTCGTCCAGTCCGAGTAGCTGGTACGACCCCGGGACCGACAAGCAGTACGTCGCCGTCCAGATCGGGGGCAGCGGCTGGCTCCGCCGTGGCAGGCGCGACGACCGGCTGCTCGTGTTCTCGATGGCGGAGTAACCGGACTGCCAGCCGTCGGCGTTCCGGACCGCTCGCCCCATCCGGAGTTTTTTACTGTGGGCCTGGCTACGGATCGATATGTCGGGACCGTATACAATCGAGATCGAGGTGACACCACAGGAACGGGCCCAGATTGTCGAGGCGCTCCGGAAACAGGCGGACAGACACGCGGAGCGGGAGCAGCCGGGCGAGGCGGATCGGCTCCGGGGACTGGCCAGACGCGTCGAGAAGGAGTGACCGCCGGGTGTCCCGGGTAGCCAGCCGGTGCGTACAGCCGGTCTTTCCGCCCAGTCGAGCCAAAGCTATATGAAGCGTACCGTTATTTGTTAACGTATGCCGACACCGACACTACCGAAGCAACGGCCATCGACGGCCTCGGACGAACCGGAGACGGCGAACGGCGAGGAACCTGCCGACGAGCAGTCGCCCGAGAGAAACCGGGCACCGGGGGAGACCGCGTCGTTCGAGGGGCTCGTCGAGGGGATGATACAGACACAGGTCAGCGACCTCGAGCAGGAACTCGACGAACTGGAACAGCAGGTCGAGGAAATCGACGACTTCGCACGGATCAGCCTGAACGAACGGAAAATAAAGCAGAGCGAAGAGAACCTCACGGCGTTTTCCGATTCGCTGACGTCGTTCGCCGAGCGGGCGTTCGACAGTATCAATCTGCTCGAGGAACGGCTGGACCTCCACGCCCTGATTCTGGCCTCGATTGTCGAGGCGCTCCAGGAGGAGGGGGTCGACCTCGACCTCGAGGAAGTGAACCGGCACCGTAAGCCGAACGTCGTCACCGACACCCAGCCCGAAGACCGGCTCGAAGCAGCACTCGAGGAATCCTGACCGCTACACTTCCCGGACGCCGATGACCCGATCCTGGAGGTAGTCGAGGTACTTGGCGTTGTAGACGATCCGCGCCTCCTCGGACTCGACTGTGCTCTGACACGTCAGCCTGATGTCCTTCTGTTCGACTTCTTCCTCGGTGAGGATCAGGTCCATGTCCATCTCGAGTTCGCCCTCGACGAGAATCGCAGCACAGTTCGCACAGGACGCAGCCCGGCACTCGAAGGGCCACTCGTGGCCGCTGTCCTCGGCCGCGTCCAGCACGTAGGTGTTCCGGGGGACCTCGATTGTTCCGTGATCGACCCCGTCGAGATCGAGGTCGGCGGCCTTCTCGAAGAGGTTCTGGTCCTCCAGCGACCAGCCCTGGCTGGAGACCACCTCGTAGTTGAGATATTCGACGGTGGACGGATCGCCGGGACCGTCGCCGTCTCCGGCGTCCCGCTCGACGCCGACGTTCGGCAGATCGGGTGACATACGTTCACTCATGCCACGTACCGACTGATAATACTTGTGTGCTTCGGACGTGCTGTCCGTCAGTCAGTGATTGTGGCTGTCGAAAGCCGACTTCTCCAGGCCATCACGACCCGGAACAGAGGCCCGTAGCCCTGTTCGGTTCACAGCGACACCAGGTCTGCACTCGCGTCGAACTCGGCCCGGAGCGTCGCTTCCACGTCGGCCTGCTCTAGTAATTGCTGTAACTGTGTACTGCACTCACTCTCTCTGCGGGTTCCGTCGCGAACCCGGGACTCTCTGGACAGTGGATTGCTGTCCGCCGGAGACGTCTGTCACGCCTCGGATCCCCCGTCCGGGGGACTCCCGGTCGACGACAGTGTCGATCGGTTCCGGCACCTGCGTCGTGGTACCACCTCCGGAGCCATCGGCTGTAGGTTTTTGTCCGCGCGGACCGATGAACAGAGAGAGGAGACAAACGTGTGTCGCTCACCCCCGGTCGGGAGCAGGATCCGGTTGCGATTGCGCGGGGATCCGCGATGACAGAGTGGCTCCTCGCTGTCCATCCCGCGACGGACGGGTTCGGGTCACACGACCCGAGCGCTGTCCTCTTCGCCGACGGATCCCTCGTGTTCGGTGTCGAGGAGGCGCGCCTTGCCCGCCGCAAGCGTGTGCCGGGGACGTTTCCGAGGCGAGCGATCCGGGCGTGTCTCGACTACGGCGGCCTGACGCTGTCAGACGTCGGACGGATCCTCCTCCCCTGGGCGCGGCCGATCGGGTGCGACGCAGAGACCGGCACGCGGCGGATCGCGGCCCGACTGAGCCGGCCCGGAGAGCACGTTCCGCCCATCGGGACGTACAACCACCACCGTTGCCACGCCGCGAGCGCGTATCTGCCGTCGGGATACGACGACGCGCTCGTGCTGACGATGGACGGACGGGGGGGACGTCACTCGACGGTAGTCTGGTCGGCTGAGGGGGGCACTCTCCGGCGGGTCAGGGCGTACGACCCGCCGAACAGCCTGGGCTACCTGTACGGGGCGGTCGCTGGCTATCTCAATCTGGGTCCTTACCGGGGAGAGGGGCGAGTGATGGGACTGGCCCCGTACGGTTCGGCGGATACGGCCGTCGAATCGCGACTGCGGTCACGTCTCGACGCCGGAGCCGACTACGACGTGACAAGCGTCGTCGGGGGCGGGTTACAGGCCGGGATCGCACGCCTTGCAGACCTGTTCGACTACCGGCCGTCGACGCCCCCCGACGCGACCGACGAGTGGGAGACGGACCTGGCACACGCCACACAGCGGTATCTCGAGGAGACAGTCCTCGCAATCTGCGAGCGGTACTGCGAGCGACTCGGTCACACCGCGGTGTGTCTCGCCGGCGGCGTCGCACTGAACTGCACGCTGAACAGGCGGATCGCCGAGTCGCCGGCCGTCGATCGACTGTTCGTCCAGCCGGTTTCCGGGGACGCCGGCGCTCCGATCGGAGCGGGATTGCTCGCCGCAGAGGACCCGGCAGTCCCGTCGACGCTGTACTGGGGACCGAGGTCCTCCCGGGAGACGGTGACCCGAGTCCTCGACCGCCGTGGCGTCGATTACGACGAACCGGAGAACCTGGTCGAACGGGTCGCCGAACTGCTGGCCGAGGGTGCGGTCGTCGGGTGGGTCCAGGGCCGACTGGAGATGGGCCCGCGCGCGCTCGGTAACCGGAGCATTCTGGCGGATCCGAGATCGGAGGACACCCGCGCCCGGGTGAACGCGTTCGTCAAACGCCGCGAGGCCTGGCGCCCGTTTTCCCCGTCGCTCCTCGCGAGGGCGGCCGACGAGTACCTCCGCCGACCCCGGCCGGCGCCGTACATGATACAGACGTTCGAAACCCGGTCTGACTGCGGTCGGGATATTCCTGCGACCGTCCATCCGGCCGACGGTACCGTCCGCCCGCAGGTCGTCCGCGAGGGCGACAACCCTCGGTTCCATCGGCTGGTTTCGGCATTCGCCGACCGGACCGGCGTACCAGTCGTGTTGAACACGTCGTTCAACGTCAGGGGTGAACCGATCGTAGCGACGCCGGCACAGGCGCTCGACGTATTCCGCGACACTGCACTCGACGCGCTCGTCGTCGAGAGCTTTCTCGTGGAGAAGGATGGATCGCCGTCCACTGCTCAGAGTGATTGCTGTGAGTCAGTGCCGGATCGACCGCACGACGGTGTGCGGTCGTGCCGGTAAACAGTCACAGCAATCACCATCACTCCCCTGCCGAGTCCCGGAATCCGTGACAGTCGGTTCGGCGGCGCCGTGGGGTCGTGGTCACTCTTCGCCGGTGTGGAGTTCGATGTCGCTCGTCGATCCGCAAACCGGACAGGCGAGCACCCCCTTTATTTCGGTTGTCGCCTCGCTGCGCGCGAACGCGGAGCCGCAGGCACCGCATCGGGTGTTCGCACTCCCGTAGAAGTCGTGATACTGGTCGGGAATGCCACGGACGAGCGACGCGTCGCACACCGGACAGGCCAACGCACTATCCGAACTGCCCGTTGCCCTCCTGCGCGGAAACGTCGCGCCACACTCGGCGCACATGGCGTTGATTTCGTCCGCCATTACGCACGTATCGCGCTGTAAAGTATTCAATCCACCGCCCCCGTTCCGACGCCAGTCGCCGGTCAATATAAAAAAACCTGAGAAACCTTTTTATGATCTCGCTCGGTCGTTCGCACAGGGAGCCATGCAGCGAGTCACAGAGCCAGAGCGCGCACCGGCGGAGGTGAGCGAGGGTGTGTACCTCGCGGACCTCGCGACCGGCGAGAACGCGTGTATGAAACACTGGCGGGTGGACCCCGGTGCGACGCTGCCGGTTCACAGCCACGAGCACGAGCAGATCGGCTACGTGATCAGCGGGCGGTTGGTCGCTATCGTCGAGGGCGAGGAGTGCACTCTCGACCCCGGCGACTCCTACGTGTTTCCGAGCGGGGAGGACCATGGGGCTGAGAACCGCTGGGACGTGCCGGCAACCGGGATCGGCGTCCTGAGCCCGCCCCGGACCGAACCCGACTGGGCCGACCCCGGGGGGGAGTGCGTTCCCCCGATCGGATCCGACGACTGACCATGGACGCGGTCGATCACATCAACGTCGACGTGGACGACCTCGACACCTGCTACTCCTTCTACCGGGACGTTCTCGGTCTCGCCCTCCTCCGTCCACCCTCTGACTTCCAGGGCGACCACGCGATGTTCCGGGCGGGAGAAACCGTGGTCACGCTGGCCGAAACCGGCCGGGCGGAAAACTGGGACGACCGCGGACTCGACCACCCGCTCGACAAGTCACACATCGCCTTCGAAACCGACCGCGAAACCTACGAGGAGCACGTCGCGGACCTCGACGGGCAGTTCCCGAAGCAGGGACCGTACGACTGGGACGACTTCGAGGGGTTCTATTTCCTCGATCCCGACGGCAACCTGCTGGAAGTGGTGACGTACGATCCGCCTCTCGACGGGCAATCCAGGGAGTTGCTCGACCACGACTCGATCCACGAGTGATACTGCTGGCTGTAACTGTTTGAAGAGATCCGCGACCCCGGGGTCGCGAAATTCGTTACAGACTTACAGCCGGCAGTATGGGGTACCGAGGAACACGGCCCCGGCCATCGGCTGCTCTGTGACCACCGCCGGCACCAGGGGACAGAGCGCGTCTGCGAGGGTTTGGAGATCGAGGTACTATAGGGATGTTCGAAAGCGTTTACCAGGTCGACCGCACGCCTTCTTGCGGTCGATCCTGTAATGACTTTCGAACACCCCTATCTTTATCACTTGATTTGTAAAACTGGCACGAACAAAAAAATAACAAAATAATTGCTCGGCGACGAGCGAATCCAAAAACTGGTATTTCGGACACGAACGGAAGATATTCGGACAGAAAAGTGGTCGACGTTTCTCCCGTCCTAACAACGATTAGTATATTACTACGAAGTGTTTTGTATTCTGTCCAACTTTTTTTGGACCGGCCGAGTGCCTCCTTCGAAAGTACGCACGTCCCCTGGGCACGGGGTGGACCGCGCGTCGGTGACACGGTGAGAGTTCGGGCGGTTCCCGCGGGCAGCACACCACCGATAGCACTAACAGGGCCACGTGCGTACAGCGGGGCATGCAAAGCGTCGTACTGACTGGGCCCAGAGAGTTCGAGACTGTCGACCGGGACCGGCCGTCCCCGGCGCCGGGTGAGGTGCTCGTCGCAGTGGGTGCCTGTGGCGTCTGCATGACCGACTACCACATGTACCACGGGACTCTGTCGGTCGACTACCCCGTCGTCCCGGGACACGAGAGCGCCGGGGAGGTCGTCGAGACCGGCGACGGGGTTGGCCGCGTCTCCCCCGGGGACCGCGTCGCGATCAACCCCTCGATCCCCTGTTACGGGTGTCCGGCCTGCAAGCGCGGCCGGACGACCCTCTGTGAGAACTTCCGGGGGGTCGGGGGCGCCGGCGAGGAGATCCTCGACGGTGCGTTCTCCGAGTTCGTGCGCGTTCCGGCCAGGAACGTCGAGCCCATCGGGGATCTCCCGTACCGGATCGCCGCGTTCGCGGAACCGCTGGCCTGCACGATCCACGGGAGCGACCGGGTGGAGATGGCCAGCGGCGACACCGTCGCGGTCGTCGGCGCCGGTCCAATCGGGTTGCTGCTCGTGGAGACGTTCCGCAACCGCGGCGCCGGGGAGATCGTCGTCTCGGAACCCATCGCCTCGCGCCGGTCGCTCGCGACGGATCTGGGTGCCGACAACGCGGTCGATCCCACCGCGGTCGACAGCGTCTCCGACCGGATCGGCGACATCGTCGGGTCTGTCGACCTGGCTGTCGAGGCCGTGGGCACGACGGCGACCGTCGAGCAGGCCCTCGAACTCACCGACAGCGGCGGGTCGACGCTCGTGTTCGGCGTCCCGCCCGAGGACGCGGTTGTCGAGGTCTCCCCCTTCGAGATCTTCTACCGCGAACTCACGATCACTGGGTCGTTCTCGCTGACGGCACACGCGTTCGAGCGGGCTGTGACGCTCCTCGCGAACGACCGGATCGCGGTCGAGCCGCTGATCTCCTCCGAACTGTCCCTCGACGAGATCGGGGTCGCATTCGACCGGATGGAGCGCAACGAGGGGCTGAAGAAGGTCATCGTCCCGAGCTAGTGACGCGATCGGACAACCGGACGGCTGTCGCGGGCGGCAGACCCACCCCGGGTAACCGGTAGCACTAACAGCACCACGTCCGTAGTAACGGGTATGCGAAGCGTCCGTCTGTCAGAACCGGAAGCGTTCGAGACCGTCGACAGGGACCGGCCGTCCCCGGCGCCGGACGAGGTGCTCGTCGCCGTGCGTCGGATCGGGATCTGCGGCTCGGACCTGCACTACTTCCTGCACGGACGGATCGGCGACCACGTCGTCGAGGAGCCGCTCGTCCTCGGTCACGAGAGTGCCGGCGAGGTCGTCGAGGCGGGTTCGGCGGTCTCCGGCCTGTCCGTCGGGGACCGTGTCACCCTCGAACCGGGCGTTCCCTGTGACACCTGCGAGTACTGCAGAGCCGGCGAGTACAACCTCTGTCCGGACGTGCGGTTCATGGCGACCCCGCCCGTCGACGGCGCGTTTACCGAGTACCTCGCCTGGCCGGCCGACTTCGCCTACCGCCTCCCGGAGGAGGTGTCGACGGCCGAGGGAGCGCTGTGCGAGCCGCTGAGCGTGGGCGTCCACGCGGTCCGGCGCGGCGGTGTCACCTCGGGGGATACGGTGGCAATCACGGGGTGTGGTCCGATCGGCTTCACCGTGATGGAGGCCGCGCGCGCCGCCGGCGCGACTACAATCCTGGTCAGCGACATTGTCGAGCGCAAACGCTCTGTCGCCCGGGAACGGGGCGCCGACGCGGCGGTCGACCCTGCCAGCGTCTATCTGGCCGACGCCGTCGACGCGCACACGAACGGGCGAGGCGCGGACGTCGTCATCGAAGCGTCGGGGGCCCGGCCCGCGATCGAGGCGACGACGGCAGTCGCCCGCCGCGGCGGGACGGTCGTCCTCGTCGGACTGGCCGGGGACGGCGAGATACCGATCGATACCCACGAGATCATCGACAACGAACTCGACGTGCACGGCTCCTTTCGCTTCCGGAACACGTACCCGACGGCCGTCGAGTTGCTCGCCGACGGAACCGTCGACCTCGAGGGAATCGTCGACTTCGAGTTGCCGCTGGCCGATCTCGATTGCGCGTTCGACCGCGTCCAGGACCCCGAGGTGATCAAAGGGATGATCACCGTCGAGTAGCGGCCGGATCAGCGGACGGTGTAGCCGCCGTCGATAACGACCGTCTCGCCGGTCACGAACGCGGAGGCGCCGGAGGCCAGGTAGACGACCAGGCCGCGCAGGTCCTCCGGCCGGCCCAGCCTGTCTATCGGGGTGTACTCCAGCCACGTCTCCTCCATCCCGGGGTTCTCCGCGAGGGCCTCGTCGACGAGTTCGGTCCGCATGTACCCCGGCGCGATCGAGTTGACGCGGATCCCCTCGCCGGCCCACTCCGAGGCCAGCGAGCGGGTCAGGTGAACGACTCCCGCCTTCGAGGCGTTGTAGCTAACCTGTGGCTGTGGCACGTTGACGATGAACCCCGACATCGAGGAGATGTTGACAATGGAGCCGCCGCCCGCCTCGAGCATCTGCCGGCCGACGTGTTTCGCACACAGGAACACGCCGGTGAGGTTGACGTCGATGACGGCGTCCCAGTCCTCCTTGGACATCTCCTCGGCGGGCGCGTGTGTCACGACACCGGCGTTGTTGACGAGGACGTCGACCGTGCCCAGTTCGTCGGTGACAGTCTGGACCATCCGCTCGACGTCGGCCTCGTCGGTGACGTCGGTCTCGAGTGCCGCCGTCTCGACCCCGAGGTCTGCGATCTCCTCGGCGGCGTCGACGGCACCTCCGTAATCGATGTCCGGAACGGCGACGTCGGCACCCGCTTCAGCGAGTGCCCGCGCCATCTCCCGGCCCAGCCCCTGGCCAGCGCCGGTGACGACGGCCGTCTTCCCGTCGAGTCGGAACTCGTCGAGTACTGACATGGCGGTAGCTACGGCCGCCAGCAAAAAAAACTACCGAGGAACCAGCTACCGCGTGGCGTCCGGCGCCGGTGTATGGGGAAAATTTATTACTAAATGCCCACAACCATCGGTTCGAAGTACCTATGAGTAGCCACAACACACGCAGAAGAACGTTCCTCAAACTGGCCGGACTCGGTGTCACGGCAGGGCTGGCCGGCTGTAGCAGCAACGGTGGTGACGGCGGCGACGGCGGCGACGGCGGCGACGGCGGCGACGGCGGCGACGGCGGCGACGGCGGTTCGACCGGCGACGGCGGGGATGGCGGGGACGGCGGCGGCGAGGACTTCCCCATCGATCTCGGTTCGTTCCGGGAGGCCGACATCGACTGGCAGAAACACTCGGGGACCGACCTCACGCTGGGCTTTGTCGCACATCCATTCGTCGACAACTTCCGGCCACTGACGGAGGCTTTCGAGGCGCTGACGGGGATCAACGCGGAGTGGCAGATCCTCCCGGAAAACGAGTTCCGGACGAAGCGCCAGACCGACGCGAGCACGGGCGCCGGCGAGATGGACGTGTTCATGATGGATCAGGTCATCGCGCAGTTCCTCGAGGCGGGCTGGCTCCAGACGCTGGACCCGTACTTCGACGGTGACCTCTACGACGACGACTGGTACCAGCTCGACGACCACTTCGGCGCCGCGCTCACGGCTGCGCAGGGCCACGGAACGACCGACCAGTTCACGGGAATCCCGATCACGACGGAGGTGACGGTCACGTTCTACCGGACAGACCTCTACGAGAAGCACGGCCTCGAGGAACCGGAGACGTACGGGGACCTCCGCGAGAACGCGAGGATACTCGACGAGAACGAGGACATCCCCGGCGTCGTCAACCGGGGGCTGCGCGGGTTCGGGATGAACGCGTACACGATGAACTCCGTGCTCCGCGGCTGGGGCGGGGAACTCTGGAACTCCTACCCCGACGATTCGGGCCTGGACGACCCCGAGGTCATCGAGGCCGGCGAGTACTACGTCAACCTGCTCCGGGACTACGGTCCGAGCGACGCCGAGACATACGCGTGGTCGGACTCGCTGACCGCGATGCAGCAGGGCAACGCGGCACAGATCGCGAACGACGCGAACCTGTTCTGGGGCGGGCTCACCGGCGAGGACGCGGCCGTCCCCGACGAGATCGGCATCACGACGATCCCGGTGCCCGACGTGGACGGCAGCCAGTTCGCGCCCAACGCCTTCACGTGGACGATCTCGACCTCGCAGGCCTCGGACAACTCGGAGGCGGCGTTCCTGTTCATGCTGTTCGCGACGTCCCCGGAGGCGACCCGGTTCATGGGCGAGAACGGCGCGCCGTTCATCACGCGCCAGAGCGCCTGGGAGTCGGACTGGTACCGCGGGCAGATCGACGACGAGTTCGCGGAGGTCACGCTGGAGTCGCTGGGAGGAGCCATCCCGGACACGTTCGACGCCCGGTACCCCGAGTGGGCCGAGGAGTACTCCGTCCACCTGCAGAGCGCGATCGCGGGCGACAAGAGCGCCGAGCAGGCCTTCATGGACGCCGCCTCCGACGCCGAGCGCATCGCCTCGCAGTGACCTGATCCGGCCCCCTCTCGCCGGACCACCCCGCGAACCAATAGTTCTAAGCCTCTCCACGCGTCATGCCAGACTATGAGTTTGGCAGGCGGCGTTAGCGGACGCGTCTCGGGGTTCCGGTCCCGACTGCACGACATCTGGGACGAGTACCTCCCGGTCTGGTTCCTGACTCCGATGGTGCTTTTCATGCTGATCATCACCATCTTTCCGGGAGCGTACGACCTCTACCTGTCGCTCACCCAGCAGGACCTCACCCAGCCGACGACCGTCGGCGCGTTCGTCGCTCTCGACAACTTCAGGGCGGCGCTCGCGAACCCGAACACGCTGACCGCGGCCAGGAACACGCTCATCTTCGTGTTCGGGGCGCTGACCCTCCAGACGGCTCTGGGGTTCGGGCTCGCGGCGCTGGTCGCCGGCGTCGACCACAGGATCCGGGGGATCTACCGTGTGGTGTTCATCCTGCCGATGGCCGTCGCGCCGATCAGCCTGGCAACCATCGCCCGGATCATGCTCAACCAGGAGGTCGGCGTGATCCCGTACATGGTCGAGGCGTGGACGCCGTTCGCGTCACCGGAGTTTCTGGGCGCGTCCTGGGCGATGGCGACTGTCATCCTCATCGACACCTGGAACTGGACGCCGTTCATGTTCATCATCTTCTACGCCGGCCTGACCTCGGTCCCCGAGGAGTTGAAGGAGGCAGCCAGGGTCGACGGCGCGCCGCTGTGGCGGATCTACCGCCACGTCATCATCCCCTACATGAAACCCGTCCTGTTCGTGGCGATACTGATCCGGATGATCGACCTGTTCCGGTCGTTCGGACTGGTGTTCACGATGACCGGCGGCGGGCCCGGCCAGACAACCCGGCTGCTGAGCATCCACATCTTCGAGTCGGCAGTCCAGAGCGCCGACTTCGGGGCGGCGGCCGCGGTCGCGCTCGTGTACCTGGTGTTCATCGTCGCGCTCTGTAACGTGCTCATCGTCGCCGTCGGGTTCAAGGGGGTGTGGGACTGATGGCGCTGCTCTCCCGCGACGGACAGGAACGGCTCGCGACGGTCCTCCGCCACGCCCTCTTGTTGGTCTGGACGGCGGTCGCGCTGTTCCCGTTCTACTGGATGTTCGCCATGGCGACCCGCCCGGTCCAGCAGTCGCTGGAACTCCCCCCGACCTGGGTCTTCGTTCCGACCTTCGAGAATTTCGTCATGCTGACAGAACGGGGCGACTTCCTCCAGGGGCTGCAGAACAGCCTCGTCATCGTCTCCGGGTCTGTGGTGCTCGTGCTGGCAATCGGTGTGCCGGCCGCCTACGCCATCTCGCGGTACGACATCCCGCGCGAGCGGGACGTGCTCGTGTGGATCCTCTCCTCGCGGATGCTCCCGCCCGTGGCCGTGATGATCCCGTTTTTGCTCATCTTCCAGCGGTTCGAACTCTTCGATACGATCCACGGGATGATACTGATCTACGGGACAATCAACATCTCGATTGTCGTCTGGGTGATGAAGGCCTTCTTCGACGGCATCCCCGAGTCGCTCGAGGAGGCCGCGATGGTCGACGGGGCGACGCGGGTTCAGGCGCTCCGGAAGGTGATCCTGCCGGCGGCGCTGCCGGGGATCATCGCCGTCGCGATCATCAGCTTCATTTTCGCCTGGATCGAGTTGCTGTTCGCGCTCGTGTTGACCTCGACGAGCGCCATCACCGCGCCGATGACCGTCTACCAGTTCATCGGCGCCCGCCGGATCGAGTGGGGGATGCTCGCTGCCGCGTCGGTCGTCGTGGTGTTACCCATCCTGCTCGGGCTGATCGCCGTGAACAAGTACCTCGCCTCCGGGCTGAGCTTCGGAGTCGTTCTCAAGGAGTGATCGGGAGGACTCCCCTCCCCTCCCTCCGTCTCCAGAACGATCACCCCCCGATACGGATCGCTGTGAGTCAGTGCCGGATCGACCGCACACTCGTGCGGTCGTACTGGTACACAGTCACAACACTCCGTGTGAAACAGCGGCCAGCAGGCCCCGGGTGCTGTGGCGACGTTAACGTTTAGTGGGCGGGTACACAATCCCAGTGCAGATGGCCCGAATCGAACTCCACGACATCACGAAAGTCTTCGGCGAGGGCGGGGGTGAGATCGTCGCGGTCGACGGGGTCGACCTCACCGTCGCCGACGGCGAGTTTCTGGTCCTGGTCGGCCCCTCGGGAAGCGGAAAGTCGACTCTGCTGCGGATCGTCGCCGGCCTCGAGGAACAGACCGGCGGCGACGTACAGATCGACGGGGAGGTGGTGAACCGCCACAGACCCAGGGAGCGCGACATCGCGATGGTCTTCCAGAACTACGCGCTCTACCCCAACATGACCGTCCGGGAGAACATGCGGTTCGGTCTGCGGATGTCGACGGATCTCTCTACCGCGGAGATCGACGAGCGGGTCGAACGGGCCGCCGAAGTGATGGAGATCACCGAGTTGCTCGACAGCACGCCCGACCAGCTGTCGGGCGGGGAGAAACAGCGGGCTGCGCTCGGGCGCGCCATCGTCCGGGACCCACAGGCGTTCCTGATGGACGAACCCCTCTCGAACCTGGACGCGAAGCTCCGGACCATCATGCGGACCGAGATCAAGCGCCTGCAGTCGGAACTGGACGTGACCACCATCTACGTCACACACGACCAGACCGAGGCGATGACGATGGGTGACCGGCTGGTCATCCTCGACGGGGGCGAGATCCAGCAGGTCGGCACGCCTCTGGAGTGTTTCTACAGGCCGACGAACCTCTTCGTCGCCGGCTTCATCGGGAGTCCCTCGATGAACTTCTTCGACGTCGACCGCCAGGGCCCGACGCTCGTCGGGGAGGGAATCGAGTACACTCTCCCCGACTCGGTCGTCGAGGCAGTCGGGGAGGCCGCCGACCTCACAATCGGCGCACGGCCGGAAGCGATCGAACTCTCCGGGACGCCACAGTCGGACAACGACTTCGAGTGCGAGATCGACGTCATCGAGCCGATGGGGAGCATCAAGTACGTCTACCTCACCCCGGTCGGGTCCGGCCGGGAGCCGTTCGTCGTCGAGGTCGAGGGACAGCGACCGATCAAGCCGGACGACACCGTCTTCGCGCACATCGCCGCCGACTCCTTCCACCTGTTCGACTCGGTCTCGGGCGAGGCGCTATACCACCGCGAACTCGACGAGGAGGCGGAGGCCGAACTCACCTCGAAGGCGGCCAAGGACCTCCGCGCGTAGCCCGGGGTGTGACTACCGTTCGGTGAGTTCGACCTCGATCCTGGTTGCAGTGCTGACGACCTGCCCGACGAGGTCCTCCTCGAAGTACCTGCCGTGGAGGCGTTCGATCGGCCCGACAATCGCGAGCGCGGCGGTGTGGACTGACGCATCCGCGTCGATCGGCGCCCCGACGCCGACGATCCCGGAGTACTGTTCCTCCCGGCAGAACGAGACGCCGCTGTCGCGGATGTTGTCGACCTCCTTGAGGAGCGTCTCCCGCCCCGTGATCGTCCGGTCGGTCAGCGACGCCAGCGGGAGATCACCGAGGAGTCGGTCGAGTCGGCCGGGGGCCAGCGACGCCAGGATTGCCTTCCCCGGTGCCGTCGCGTGGATCGGGGTCCGTTCTCCGATCAGGTGTGGGGGCGTCCAGTCCCCGGAGCCGCCGACAATGGCGACGGGAACGGCGGCGTCGCGTTCCATGACGCACAGTTCGACGGTCTCGTCGGTCGCCTCGGCGAGGTTCCCGACGTAGTCCCGGCCCCGCTCGTAGACGTCGATTCCCCGCCTGACCTCCTCCCCGAGGCGCGCGGCCCGCGTCGAGGGACCGTACTTCCGGCCGTGTTTCACCACGTACCCCGCCTCCCCGAGCGTCGAGAGGTGGTTGTACGCCACGCTCTTGGCGATGTCCAGTTCCTCCGCCACCTGCGAGACGCCCACGTCCCCGCCGGCCCCGACGACGTACTCGAAGACAGCTATCGAGGTCGCCGTCGCGTCGATCCCGTTCGGCGCGGGGGATGTCATTTTCACGCTACCGATCGGACCGGCCTCGGATATATCTGTTCATCAGAGACGAACGAAAACGCCGCCGGCACCGAGTGTCTAACGAACGATTATTATAGATCCGTCCTCTGTGACGCCAGCCCACCTCATTTCGTTCACCAGAACAGAACAGAGCGGTCGGAGAGTGCCGGCGTCGGGGGCGGCCGACAGTATAAAGTTCCGAGCGCGGGAGCGTCTCACATGCGAATCACGGACTACGAACTGTTCGCGGTCCCGCCGCGGTGGCTGTTGTTGCGCCTCGAGACCGACGACGGGACAATCGGCTGGGGCGAACCCATCGTCCAGGGCCGGCTCAGGACGGTCCGGACGGCCGTCGCGGAACTCGTCGAGGGGTACCTGATCGGCGCCGACCCGCTCCGGATCGAACACCACTGGCGGACGCTGTACCAGGGCGGGTACTTCAGGGGCGGGCCGGTGTTGATGAGCGCGCTCGCGGGTATCGACCAGGCGCTGTGGGACATCAAGGGACGCCACCACGGGTGTCCGGTCTACGAGTTGCTCGGCGGCCACGTCAGGGAGCGGATCATGGTCCACGGGTGGATCGGCGGCGACACGCCCCAGCGGATGGCGACCGAGGCAGGCCGGCTCGAGGAACGCGGGTACAGGGCGACGAAGATGAATCTCCCGATGAACGAGTTCAGGCGGCTGGCGACGCCGGCTGCGGCGCGGCGGATCGCCGAACACGTGGCTGCCGTCCGCGAGGAAGTCGGCGAGGACTTCCTCGTGGGCGTCGACCTCCACGGTCGCGTGTCCAGGCCCATGGTGTCCCGTGTCATCGAGCTGCTCGAGCCGTACGACCCGGCCTTCGTCGACCAGCCGAGAATCCCGGAACACGCGGCCGGGTCGGGGGACATCGCCGCCCGGACCGGCGTCGCCCTCTCGACCGGCGAGCGCCTGTACTCCCGGTACGACGTGCGGCCCGTCCTCGAGCGGGGCGGCGTCTCGGTCATCCAGCCCGACGTCACGCACGTCGGAGGGATCACCGAACTGAAGAAGATCGCCGCGCTCGCGGACGCCTTCGACGTCACGCTCGTCCCACACTGCCCGCTGGGTCCGGTGGCCCTCGCCGCGAGCCTCCAGATCGACTTCTCGGCCCACAACGCCGTTCTCCAGGAACAGGACCTCTCGCTCCACGACCCGGAGGCCGGGGCCGGCCTGCAGTACCTCGAGCAACCGGACACGTTCACTTTCGAGGACGGCTTCGTCGAGCGGCCGACCGGCGACGGCCTCGGGGTCGCCGTCGACGAGGAATACGTTCGCGAGCGGGCCCAGGCCGACATCCACTGGCAGAACCCAGTCTGGCACTACGAGGACGAGAGCATCGCAGAGTGGTGACACCTCGCCGCGGTAGGCCTGCGGGTTCCCGCTCTTCCGACGGCCTGGAACGCCGGGGCCGTGGTGAACCGGGCGGGAGTACCGGTCAGGAGTCGAGGTACAGCGACCGCCCGAGGACGCGGTCGGTGACCGCGGCGGCGTCGAGGACGTCCGTCTCGCCGTCGCCGTCGGGGTCGTTGTACCGCCGGACGCGGTAGGCGTCGAGGGAGTTGCGGTTCTCCGAGGCCACCTCGAGGACGTCGACTCGCCGGTCGGTCGCCTCGTGGCGGTAGGTACGGCCGGGTTCGAGCGCGACCACGGGCACGTCCGCCGGCCAGTCCCAGTCGAACGCCCGGTAGTAGCGGTCCAGCGTCCAGACGAAGTCCTCGTCGTCGACGCGGGTGTCGAGGCGGCCGTGGGCGAGGCGGGCGAGCGCACGGTCCCAGTAGTCGACCACACACCGTTCGAGGTCGTTCTCGAGGGTCCCGTTGACGACGCGCTGCTCGATCGGGTATCCGATCTCGATTGCGACCACGGCGTGCTGGTCCAGGCGGGTGAGACAGCGCTGACACTCCGCCTCGAAGGCGTCGATCCCGACGGGGTTCTCGACGGCGAGGTGGGCCACCTCGTTGGAGCAGTCCGGACACCACAGGAAGACCAGCCCGTTGTCGGCCGTGACCAGTTCGGCGAGGACAGTCAGGTCGTCGAAGGCCGCCTTCGCCGGTTCCGGGGGGACCTCGGTTCCGTCCTCCTCGGGGAGGTCCGTCCCGGCGAACTTGGCGAGTTCGCGGTCTTTGAGCAGCGACTTGATGACCGAGTCGTGCGTGGAGTGGGACTCGGCCTCGCGGATCTCCTCGATTCGTTCTTTCGTCCACTCCCGGACCCTGATCGTTGCCATGCCCCCACAACGGCACACGGACAATTAGTTTTTCCGCGTCTCCTCGGGTCCCCCGTGCTGTCGTGTGACGTACCCTGCGACCCGGTTGCACACGTGGCGCGACCTGAGTTCGGTGAACTGTTCGACCTTGCGCCTGTTTCGTTCGAAGTCCGACGAGAACGCGCCGGGATGCCGCTCCAGCAGATCTTCCCCGATGCTGATGACGTCCTCGGCGTCGACTGGCATACCGACGTGTTCTCCCTGCGACAATATATGTCTTGCCCGGATACCTGCCCCGGCCGCGGTGGCGGACCGGTCACGTGTACGGCCCGGAGGAACGCCGCGGGTCGACTCTCCGGTGAACGGCAACAGGATGATACTGCCGGCTGCGATCCGTGACTATCATATGACTGTAATGAAGGCACCCCGGACCGGAGTGCAGGACCCGGGAGCGCCTTCCAGGAACCGGTGATAAATTATACACGAAACGGGAGCGACGCGTCCCCGGCAGAACCGCCGGGAAAATAATCAATTATCTTATTAATAAGAAGATATTAACGAAAAAAGATAATTTAAGAAAGCAAAACGTGATAGAATTTAGGCTCGATTGTACCATTTTTGTGTTATAACATATTTTTCTATATGTGAGCCCGGGAGTACCCCACGCACAGAGCAGGGAGCGGTCACTCGGCGGTCGTGACGCCGTCGGACGCAATCGTCCACGCGGCGGGGTCGATCTCGTGGCCGTCGACGGCCGAGTGTTCGGGGTACGCGGTAAAGACGAGGTACTCGGTGCGTTCCCGGAGGGACTCGACGAGCGTGTGGAGGTTCGTCTCGGCGAGACCACCGACGCCGTCGACGAGCATGACCGGTGTCGCGTCGGCGACGTCGAACGCCTCGTAGCCCGCGAGCGCCGCGACGAAGCCGAGCAGTTCGAGTTCCCCCTCGCTGAGCGCGTCGAGGTCGGCCTCGTGGCCCTCGCGAACGACCACGAGGTCGAACTCCGGGGACAGCCGCGCCGTCTCGAACCCGGCGTCGAACCGCTCGAAGACGTCGGCGAGCGCGGTGTCGAAGGCCTCGCGGGCCTCGAACCTGATCTCGTCTCTGCGGTTGCGCAGCTCCCTGATCTCGTCTCTCAGTCCCTCCCGTCTCGTGGACAGCGTCCCGACACGCTCGGCCCGCTGTTCGAGGGAGTCCCGCTCGTCGCGCGCCTCTGTCAGTTCTGCCTCCCGATACCTGATGTCGCTTTCCACGTCCGCGAGCCGCTCGACGCTCTCGTCTACGGCCTCGGCGAGTTCCTCGACGCGCTTCCGGGCGCGGTCCCTCCGCTCGCGCGTCTCGGCGAGGCGCTGTCGCTTGTCGGCCAGTTGTTCCTCGAGGTCCGAGACCTCCGTCTCGAGGTTGCGTCGCCTCCGGCGCGTCTCTTCGATCTCCTCGCGGCGCGCTTCGAGTGCCTCCACCTCCTCGCGGCGCGTCTCGACCTCCTCGCGACGGCTGGCGATCCGGTCGCCCAGTGCCTCCAGCCGCGCCCGGACGTCTGCCCGGTCAGTCTCGGAGCCACACGTCCAGCACACCAGGGTATCGCCGCACAGCCCCCGCTCGACGTCCGTCAGCAGGTCGAGTTTCCCCTCCTCGAGGATCATCTCGGTTGCGGAGTAGACCGACTGGAGGACCTCGACGTCGCGGCGCACCTCCTCGAGGTCGGCCCGGGCGTCCGCGAGGTCCGACTCGACGTCTCCCGGGTCGCCGGCGTCGACCTCCGCCAGCGCAGCGCGCTTCTCCCGGAGCTGTGCTTCGATCCGCTCGATGTCGTTCTCCAGCCGGTCGACCTGGTCGGCGGCCCTCTCGCGTTCGGACCGCGCGCCGGCGAGTTCCCGCCGCGACGACGCGACCGCCGTGCTGTCGGTCTCGCCGGCCAGTGTCTCGCGTCTCTCCCGCAGATCGGCCAGTTCCGTCTCCAGCCGCCCCACCCGCTCTCTGACCGCAGGCAGACGGTCCGTGGCCTCGCGGGCCTTCGCGAGTTCGGACTCGACCTGCTCGCGCTCGTGTTGCAGGTCCGCGATCCGGTTGTCGATGTTCTGCACCTCCAGCGGGCGGAGCAGCGGTTCCGCCAGGTTCCCGCCCGTCCGCACCGCGTGGCGGATGTCGTTCGTCTCGTCGAGACACGCGAACAGGTCCGCGCGGGTCGCGTCGTACTCGTCGGTCAGGTACGGCTCCCCGCGTCGGCGGACCTCGCCGTTCTCCCGCACCAGGTCGACGGCGACCTCCCCGCCGGGGGTCTCTGCGTGTACCCGCCCCCGGTCTTTGCCCTCGGTCAGCGGCGTCGCGGTTCCGAGGGCGGTCTCGATGGCCGCGACGAAACTCGACTTCCCCTGCCAGTTGGAGGCCCGCACCGCGTTGAGGCCGGGTTCGACTGTCGCGGCCCCCGACAGGATACCGGCGACGTGTTCGATCTCGACCTCCCAGGTCATGGCGACGGCGTGCCCCCGGAGTGTGTCTCGCAGACGTATCCCCGGTCGAGTGCGACCTCCAGGGGGACGCGCGTGGGACACGCCTCGCACTGCACCTGGACCTGTATCGAGACCGACGCCCGGTCGAGACCGTCGAGGTTGCCCTTCGCCCCGAGCGAGGAGAGGGCCTCCTCGACTTTCCCGCGGGCGAACGTCCTCGCCATCCCGACGGCGTCGCGCTCCCAGTCCCCGCTACCGCGTTCCTTTGTCCCGTCCAGACACCCGGTGAGGTGGGTCCGCATCGTGCCCCACGACACCATGTCCTCTACCAGGCTGTCGGCGTCGACGCCGTCGGCCCGGAGGCTCTCCTCGACCTCCGCGCGGCGGAGTTCGTCGTCGCCGGTCAGCGCCTCGTAGTCGTGGCCGACGCGCCCGCCGGCGATGTCACGACCGTTCTCCACGCACACGCCTCGCAACAGCCGCCTGTTGAACCACCCGGTCAGCGTCCGGTAACCGACCGCGCTGTGGCCGTCCGTCCCCTGCCAGCGCGCGAGCAGTCCGTCGTGAATCGACGCGTGGCGCGGGTCCGCGCCCGCCAGGCCGTACGCCTCGACGACACGGTCGATTTTGCATCCGCTGCTGGAACCCATTTTCCGCTCTCTTCTGCCCGTGCTCTCTTAATGGTACTGGACACCGGGCCCCGCGCGACACGGGCGCGTCAATTAACACACTTAGTGTGTGTATTCTGGCTCATACGGACTGTTCCAAGCGTGTACCAGTACGACCGCACGACGGTGTGCGGTCGATCCGGCACTGACGGACAGCAATCAGCATCAGAGCCGGTCCCAGAGCCGCTCGCTCGCCTCGCCGACGGCCCGCATGTCCGCTCTGTCAACGCTGCGTACACGCTCGCCGCGCTCGTAGACGACTTCCCCGCCGACGAGTGTGCGGGTAATGTCACCGCGGCTGGCGGTGCTGACCACGTAGTACGGCGCGCTCCCCGGGAGGACGGGGTTGGGACCCAGGTCGAGTGTCACGAAGTCGCCGCGTTTCCCCTCTTCGACACTCCCGACCTCGTCGGCCATCCCCAGGACCTCCGCGGAGCCGATGGTCGCCCACTCCAGGGCCTTCGCCGTGTCGAAGCCGCTCGGATTGTGCTGTTTCAGCCTGTGGATCCCGGCGGCCGAACGCATCGTCTCGAACATGTCGGGGTCCCAGCCGTCGTCGCCGAGGCCGATGGTCATCCCCTCCCGTTCCATCGTCTCGACGTCGGCGACGCCGACAGCGTTGTTGATGTTGGAGTAGGGGTTGTGCGCGACGGCGATGTCGTTCTCTGCGAGGATCCCGAGTTCCCGCTCCGTGGAGTGGACGCAGTGGGCGGCGATCACGTCCGCCCCGAGAAAGCCCATCTCCTCGAGTGCGGGGACGGGCCGCTCCCCGTACTCCTCGATTGCGCGGTGGACGTCGACCAACCCCTCCTCGAGGTGGATCTGGACCGGGCGGCCGTCCTCGCGGGCGCGCTCGGCTGTCGCTTTCACGACGGACTCGGTGTTGGTAAAGAGCGTGTGCAGACAGTAGTGGCCCGAGACGCGGTCGTGGTCGCCCTCGCCCTCGCGGACGAAGCGGCTGTTCTCCTCCAGCCCTGCCATGGCCTCGTCCTCGGAGTTGCGGGCAGTCTGCTCGAAGGTGAGCATCCCGCGGATGGGCGTGGCCGCGACGCCCTCGGCGACGGCGTCGAGCGCCCCGGGGAGCGTGTTCGGCCCGGAGTAGTTGTCACAGAAGGTGGTGACGCCGCTCTCGAGCATCTCGACACAGGAGCCCAGCGCGGAGAGGCGGGCGTCCTCCTCGGTAAACGCCTCGTCGACGCGCCACCAGATGTCGACCAGCGCCTCGTAGAAGCTCTCGGGCGCGACGTCCAGGGGCGCCCCGCGGATGGGCAGTGCGTACATGTGGGTGTGGCAGTTGACCAGCCCGGGTACGACGACCTCCCCGCGGGCGTCGACGTCCGCGTCGGCCGCGTAGCCGTCCTCGATGGCCGTTACCGTGCCGTTCTCGACGACGACGTGGCACTCCTGTCGGACCTCGCGCTCGTCGTTCATCGTGACGAGTGTCCCGGCGTTGAGTATCACACCCCACAATCACCGGCGGTCCACAAAACTACTTTGGTCGGGCCGGCGTTGCCTCCGAGCATGGCAGACCGCCTCATCACGGACGCTGCTATCGTGACTCCGACGGGTGTCCGCCGGGCCGACATCGCCATCGAGGGCAGCGAGATCGCCGCAATCGGACCGGACCTCCCGCGCGACGCCGGGGAGGTGCTCGACGCCGACGGCATGGTCGCGCTGCCGGGCGTCGTGGACGTCCACAACCACATGCACGACGAGGAACTGTTCCCGGAGGGGATCGACTTCGCCTCGCAGACCGCGAGTGCCGTCGCGGGCGGCGTGACCACCGTCGTCGAGTTGCCGACACAGACGCCTGTCACGACCCCCGGGGCGTTCCGCGAGAAGCGCGCGGCCTGCGGGGACCTCGCCCACGTCGACTTCGGGCTGGTCTGTGGCAACGTCCAGGACGCGGGACTCGACGTCGAGGGCGTCATGGAGGAGGGAACGCGGGACTTCAAGACGTTCACCGCCGACCCGTACCTCGCCGACGACCAGACCATCGTGGAGTTGATGGACCGCGTCGGCGCGGCCGGCGGGAAGGTCCGGGTCCACTGCGAGACGCAGGGACTCGTGGACCACGCCCGCGCGGGAATCGACTCCGCCGACCCCGAGGTCTACATGGACTCGCGGCCGCTGGAGGCGGAACTGGACGCCATCAACCGCGTGGGCTACTTCGCGGAGTACGCCGGCTGTCCGCTCCACGTCGTCCACGTCTCGAGCGGCAGCGGCGCGCGGGAGGGTGCCCGGTTCGACTCCCGCGGGAAGGTACCGGTGACGCTCGAAACCTGCCCGCACTACCTGGCCTTCTCCACGGAGGACGTCACGGAGAAGGGCCCGTTTCTCAAGGTCAACCCCAGCCTCAAGTCCCCGGAGGAGGTCGAGCGGCTCTGGGACGCCGTCCAGGACGGGACGATCGACCTGATCGCCAGCGAGCACTTCCCCACCTACCGCGAAGAGCGCGAGCGCGGCTGGGAGGACATCTGGGAGCCCTACGCCGGCCTGCCGAGCATCGAGACGATGCTCGAGTTCCTGGTCAGCGAGGGTGTCCACGAGGGTCGGCTCTCCTGGCCACGCCTCTGTGAACTCCTCTGTACGCGCCCGGCAACGGAGGCGGGCGTGTTCCCGCGAAAGGGGCTGATCCGCGAGGGCACCGACGCCGACCTGGTGCTCCTGCGGGAGGAAGACTGGTCGGTCTCGGCCGAAGAGCTGGCGTTCAACGGTGGCTGGACGCCCTACGAGGGGCGCCGGTGGACCGCGAAGGTCGATACGGTCGTCGCCGGCGGCGAAATCGCGGCCCGGGACCACGAGGTGCTCTCCGAGCCCGGTGACGGCGAGTTCCTGGCGCGCGAGCCGATGGTCTAAGTACCGGCTCCGACGCTGTCCTGTCGACACACGATTTAAGTACCGGCGACGAGTGGTCTCTTGCATGACGATGGAGCACGTCACGACCCTAGAGTGTACCCTCTGCGGTGCGGAGTACGACCCGACGGAGATTGTCTACACCTGTGACGAACACGAGGGCACGAACGGAATCCTCGAGGTGAAGTACGACTACGACGCCATCCAGGAGGACTTCGACGCCGACCTCGACGGTCACATTCCGAGCCAGTGGAAGTACGAGGCGTTCCTCCCGGTGGACGACGACGCCGACCGGGTGACACTCAACGAGGGCGGAACCGACCTCTTCGACGCGCCGACGCTCAGCGACGAACTGGGCGTGACGACGCTGGTCAAAGACGACGGGCGCAACCCGACGGGGTGTTTCAAGGATCGCGCCTCCTCGGTCGCGGTCACGAAGGCCCGCCACGCCGGCCGCGACGTCATCACGTGCGCCTCGACGGGCAACGCCGCCGCCTCGCTGTGTGGCTACGCGGCCCGTGGCGGCCTGGACTGTCGCATCTTCGTGCCCGGGTCGGCTCCGGAGGGAAAACTCGCCCAGCCGCTGGTCTACGGCGCGGACGTCCTCGCGGTCGAGGGGACCTACGACGAGGCCTACGACCTCAGCGTCGAGGTGACCGAACGGTACGGCTGGTACAACCGCAACGCCGCGATCAACCCCTTCCAGGTCGAGGGCAAGCGGACGGCCGGTCTCGAACTCGCCGAACAGTCGCTGGTCCGTGGCGAGATCCCCGACTGGGTGGTCTTCTCGATGGGCGACGGCTGTACCATCGCCGGCGCCTGGAAGGGGCTCCGTGAGTTCTACGAGCTGGGATTCGTCGACGAACGCCCGCGGATGCTGGGCGTCCAGGCCGAGGGCGCGACGGCCATCCACGACGCCTTCCACGGCCACGAGGACGTCTCGGACGTCGCGGACACGATGGCCGACTCGATTTCCGTCGGGCGACCCCGGAACACCGTCAAGGCCTGCCGCGCCCTCGAAGAGAGTGGCGGCACCTCGGTGCTCGTCTCCGACGAGGACATCCTGGCCGCGGAGGTGTTGCTCGGCAGCACCGAGGGCATCTACGCCGAACCCGCCGCCGCGGCGCCCATCGCCGGTGTCCGGGAGGCACTGGACCGGGGAACTGTCGACCCCGGCGACACGGTCGTCATCTCGTCGACGGGCTTCGGCCTGAAGGACACGGAGGGCGCCAAGCAGGCCACGGGCGGCGTCGAGCGCGTCGACCCCGACATCGCGGAGGTCGAGGCCCTCTACGGGACGGCCGAACGGGCCCCGGCCGACGACTGATACTGTCGGCGATACCTTCGTGGAGATGTTCGCCACCCCGGGTGCCGACAGTGCTCACGCGCTTGTAGCCGACAGTACGAGTCGGACCGGTTCCGACGTCGCCCGGGAGTTCAGTTCGAGCACCAGCGCGGAGATACTGCCCGTCACGAGGACCGACCCAACCGCGTCGTACCCCGCGGAAACGCCCCGGACAGTCCGGGACGGAACGCGACGCCGGGGCCGAGCGCGACAGAGAGCGCGAGAACCGTCGAGTCGTGCCGGTCCCGTTCGACGGTTTGTGCGACGGCGACGCCGGCGTGGTCGCTGCTGGCACGGAGGAACCCGCTCGGGACGAACGTGTGTACGGAGGGTGTCCCCCGAGCGGGCAGTACCCTGCGCCCTACGTGTACCCGTCGGCGAACTCGTCGATCATCAGTTCGGGGTCGTCGCCGAGCGGGTAGAGGATCGGACACTGGCAGCCGTTCTCGGCGTACTCCCGCACCTTCTCCCGGCACTGGTCGGGTGTGCCGCTGGCAGTCAGTTTGTGGACCACCTCGTCGGGGATCAGGTGCATCCCCTTCTGTATGTCCTCCTTGTCCGCCGGCCAGCCGCCGATGGTCTCGCCGACCTCGTCGATGAGGTCCTGGCTGACGCCGCTGGCTTTCATGATGTGGGGCTGCTGGCCGAGGTACTGGGTGATGAGTTCGCGTGCGTTGTCCAGCGCAACGTCGGCGTCGTGGTCCATCGAGCAGACCACCAGTTGTGGGCGGTCGATGTCTGCAAGCGTCCGGTCGCCGCGCTCGGCGCCCGTCTCCAGGGCGTCCAGTGCCTTCTGGTTGTACTCGGGGCTGACCAGGTAGTTGAGGAGCGCACCGCCCGCGAAGTGGCCGGTGAGTTCGAGCATCTTGAAGCCCGTGGCGCCGACGTAGACCGGGACGGTGCGGGGCCCGGTGTCGCCGTGGACGACGTCGAGTTCGACGTCGCGCATCTGGACCCAGTCGCCGTCGTAGGTGACGTTCTCCATGTCGAGCAGGCTCTGGACGACCTCGACGCACTCGCGCATCGCCCGGAGGGCGCCGCTGCGGTCGATGCCGACCTTCTCAGCCAGCGGATCCCACCAGGCGCCGACGCCACAGAGCACGCGGTCGGGCCCGGCCAGTTCCTCGAGGGTACTCATCGTCTGTGCGATCAGTGCCGCGTTGCGCGTCCAGTTGTTGATCACGCCCGTCCCGACCTTGATGTCGTCGGTGACGGCGGCGTAGGCCGCGACCGGCGTGATGGCGTCCCGGGCCAGCCGGGACTCGGCCTGCCAGACCTCGTCGAAGCCCCGGTCCTCGGCGTACTGGACGAGGTCCATGTTCTCGCGGATCGAGTGTTTGTCCTGCAGGTAGAGGCCGACGCGGTCGCCCCTGTCGCTGACTCGCTGACTGTCGCTCATAGAATCTCTCTGAACGTAGACCCAGAGCTGATAAATAAGTATGGGCGCCCGGCCGGTCGTCCCCGGCCGTTCGTGCGAACGCCGGCGCAAGTTTTATCGCCCGGCCCGCAGTCCGACGATACACGCGGCCGGTAGTCAGGAGTGTATCCAGAATGCAAACAGACCTCCGCGGCAAGGACATGATCACGGTCCAGGAGTGGAACAAGCCGGAACTGACCTCGGTGCTCGACGTGGGCGACCAGCTCAAGACGGAGTTCGCCGCCGACCAGTGGGCCCACTTCGGCGCACTCCAGGGGTACTCCCTGTTCGAACTGTTCTACAACACCTCGACGCGGACCCGGTCCTCCTTCGAGGCGGGCGTCAACCAGCTCGGGGGCTACCCCCACATCATGACCCCCGACCAGCTCCAGCTCGAACACGGCGAGTCCGCCCGCGAGACCGCGAAGGTCCTCTCGCGGTACGGCCACGCCCTGGCGGTGCGCTGTCTCGGCTCCGCCGTCGACTTCGACTACCCCCGGGGCACCGAGATCCTCCGGGACTACCAGTCGGGTGCCGACATCCCGGTCTACAACATGCAGTGTGACACCTACCACCCGTGCCAGACGCTGGCCGACCTCCAGACTGTCCGCGAGCGGAAGGGCTCGATCGAGGACGTGAACTTCACCATCTCGTATGCCTACGCCCCGGAGGTCCGCCGGCCGGTCAGCGTCCCCCACTCGTCGGTCCTCGGGTTCACGAAGATGGGCGCCGACGTCACGCTCGCCCACCCCGAGGACATCGACCTCGACCCGGCTATCGTCGAGCAGGCCCGGGACAACGCCGACGAGGCCAACGTCGACTTTACAATCGAACACGACATGGAACGGGCCTTCGAGGGTGCCGACGTCGTGTACCCGAAACACTGGGTCTCCTACAAGGTGGGGGAGCGGGGCACCGAGGAGGAAAAGGAGATCCACGACCAGCACACCGACTGGATCTGTGACGAGGCGACGCTCGACAGTGCCGACGACAACGCCGTCTACATGCACTGCCTGCCGGCAAAGCGCGGGTTCGAGGCGACCGACGCCGTCATGGACGGCCCGCAGTCGGTCATCTACGACCAGGCCGAGAACAGGATGCACGCACAGAAGGGACTGATGCTGTTGACAATGGGCGGGCGCGGCTGGTAGAATGGCCGACGACACCCCAGCTTACGAGCCGATCGGCCCCGAGCCGGACTTCGACCTCGACGTCGAGGCGCCGGACTTTTGGGGGACGCCCCGCGAGAAGCCCCTCTGTATGATCGCGCTGGGTGGCAACGCTCTCATCCCGCACGACGGGACGGGGACGGGGACGTTCGCCGAACAGATGGCCGCCGTCGAGCGGACCGCCGAGCGGGTCGTGGAGGTGATGAAGGCGGGCTACAAGGTGGTGCTCACCCACGGCAACGGGCCCCAGGTCGGAGCCCTACTCCTCCAGCAGGAACAGGGCGAACCGCCCGCACAGCCCCTGGAGGTCTGTGGCGCGATGTCGCAGGGACAGATCGGATACATGCTCTCCCAGCAGATGTACCGCAAGCTCGAACAGAACTGGAAGCACGTCCCGGTGGCCTGTCTCGTCACACAGTCGACTATCGACCCCGAGGACCCCGCGTTCGAGGAGCCTACCAAGCCAGTCGGGCCGTTCGTCGACGCGACCACCGCCGAGGAGATGCGCGAACAGGGGCTGACCGTGCGGCAGGTCCGTGACACCGGCAATCGCGATTTCCGGCGCGTCGTGCCGTCACCGGAGCCGAAGGGCGTCGTCGAGGAGGTGCCGATCAAGCGGCTGATCGACCAGCGCGACCTCGTGATCTGTTGTGGGGGCGGGGGAGTGCCCGTCGAGCGCGACCGCGGCGAGATCGACGGCTACGACGCCGTCGTCGACAAGGACCTCCTCACGCAGGTCGTCGGGCACACCCTCGACGCGAACAACCTCGTCATCCTGACCGACGAGGACGGCGTCTACGTCGACTACGGAACGCCCGAGGAGCGGCTGCTCGGGGAGGTGACAAGCGACGAGTTGCGCGAGCACCTGGCGGCCGGGGAGTTCCCCGAGGGGAGTATGGGGCCGAAGGTGGAGGCAGCGGTCCGGTTCGTGGACGGGGAGTCCCGCCGCGAGCGGACGGCGGTCGTCGCCGCGCTGGACGACGCCCTCGACGCACTCGAGGGCGAGGCCGGGACGACAATCCACAACGGCGGATGACCGGGGTGCCGGCGGCCGCGATTGCGGTCGCGCTGTCCCGGATCTCAACAGTTTTTAGATCCGTGGCTGTCTAACTACTGTCTGTGCTCTGTGCGCTGGTCTCCGTCGGCGGATCGCTGGACTGGCTGGCTCGCCTCGTCGAGTCCGCAACCGGGTGGGGTGGGTTCGTCGTCATCGCGGTCTACTCCTTTCTGATCGCGTTCCTCCTGCCCCTGCCCAGCGAGGTCGTCCTCGCCGCCCCGATCGCCCTCCCGATCCCGCGGTGGCTCGAACTGCTGCTCGTCATCCTCGTGAGCGGCGCTGGCAAGGCCGCGGGGAGCGTGTTCGCGTTCCATATCGGCCACGAAGCCAGGCAGGCCGGCCCGGTCGAGCGCGCAATCCGGCGGCTCGGCGTCCCGATCCGGGCGTGGTCGAGGCGACAGGCCGTCCGGATCTCGAAACGGTACGGCTACGTCGGGCTCGCCGCCGCGCTCTCCGTTCCCGGGTTTCCCGACACCATCTCCATCTACGCCTTCTCGGTCCTGGGCGAGGACTACTACAAGTTCGCGGTCAGCACGTTCGTCGGGAGTGCGAACAGACTACTCGTGACACTGGCCGTCTACCGGGGGACGGTCGCGGTCTGGTGATACTGTCGGCTCCGCGCGCGTGAGCAGTGTCGGCACTCCGGGCTGGGGAATATCCTCAGGTGGGTATAGCCGACAGTACGAGAGCGAGCCCAGCCCGTCCCCCGAATCTGGGGCCGGAGCCAGAGTCGGGGCCGGGGCCGGGGCCGCGATCCGGGGTCAGAGGTCCAGCCCCAGTGCCGCGTAGACGTCACAGGCACGCACCACGTCCTCGACCCGGACCCGTTCGTTTGCGGCGTGGGCCCACTCCTCGCGGGACGGGCCGAAGCCGATGGTCGGGATTTCCGCGACGCCCATGGTGTAGTTGCCGCTTGTCGAGAACGTCCACTTCGTTATCTCGACCTCGCTGTCGAGCACCGCGTCGACGACCTCGTACGTGTCCTGCACGAGCGGGTGGTCCTCGGCCAGGAGCCACGTGGGGTAGTACTTTTTCGACTCCATCTCGTAGTCCGTCCACGTCGGGCGGTCGAACGTGAGTGTCCCGACCGACGCGTCGACCTCGTCGCCGTACGCCGCGACGGCCGCGTCGACCGCGTCCCGGAGTTCGGCGTGGGCGGTCTCCTCGTCCTCGCCGATGGTGAGCCGCCGGTCGACGTAGGCGGTCACCCCGGCCGGAACCGCGTTGTTCGACGGCGTGTCGACCTCGACGTTCGTCGCCGCGATGGTTCCCTTCCCGAGGAAGTCGTGTGCCGCAGTCTCGGTGTTCAGTTCCTCGACGCGGTCGAGGAGTTCGGCGGCGTGGTAGAGCGGATTGACGCCGCGCTCGGGCGCGCTGGCGTGACAGGACTGTCCGCGGAGGTCGACCCGCAACTCGCAGCGCCCGCGGTGGCCCCGTTTGACGTCCATCTCCGAGGCCTCGCCGATGACCACTGCCTCCCAGTCGACGTCCAGTTCCTCGATCACGTACTTCATCGCGTGACCCTCGCTGACCTCCTCCATGAGTTCGCCCGTGACGTAGACGTCGTGGTGTGGCGTGACCTCGAGGTTCGCAAGCGCCCCGCCGCCGTAGACCATCGCCGCCATCGCACACTTCATGTCGGCCGTACCCAGGCCGTACATGTGGTCGTCCTGGATGTAGGGCGTGTACGGGTCGGAGTCCCACTGGT